>JBIKNH010000037.1:0-26300 GCA_044358815.1 Pseudanabaenaceae cyanobacterium
ATAGTGACGAAGATAGATGGTCATGATTTAGCACAATGGCAGGAAATCTATGCCGATGATGTGACTATTGCTGCTGATACAAGAAGTTATCATCTTAGAGATAGAGATACTGATGAGCATTTGGTTCCTGATTTAAATCATCTGAATCAACCAGAAATTGACCTAGATCGGGATGTGCTCAGTCATCTGTCTAACTTAGCGCAAATGCTGGAAGAGGTGGAAAATACTTCTACAGTGATTCCAGTTACGGAAGAAAGTTTTGGTTTTGAGCCGATCCCTGACGGTTTAGCAGTAGATGATTTAGAAGAGGATTTATTAAACTTAATCAATGGAGATCAGGAAACTGTAGCATCATCAGCGGAATTACCAAAGATAGATTTATCACAGGGTGGTTTTGATCAAGGGGAAGATGACGTGACGCTGATTGCCTCGTCAATGCTAAATTTACCTCCCCTACCGCCGATGACTAAGTTCTCAACCTATCAAGGGGACTCCCGAGCGGATTCAGGTGATGACAATAACTTACAGAAGTTTGACATTCCCCCTGCTGGAGCTACAGGGGGGAATGCGGCTGGCGGATCTGGTGATTTAAGAGCGTCAATTACTGAATTGAAAGTGCCTAACTTAACGGAAGTTACAGCGGATGATGAGTTATTATCCTGGTTGAATGATAATCCTTTATCTGATAAGCAGCTTTCCGATACCGATGATTTGATTTCCCAATCTGTTAATTCTGAATCGGTCACCATACTTGATCAACCTATATCTGATCGGCGGTCTCAACCTGCCACCATCAGTAATCTTCAGCCGCTACCTCTGCCAATTTTGCCATCACTGCCAGAAACTATCATTCAGGAAGTGACTGAGCTAAGTACCCAAGCAGATACTCCCGTAACTCAACCGCAGCAAAATAAAACCGCTAATAAAAACATTAATGAAGTTCTTGACGAAGATTTATTTAACATTGAGGACTTAGGGAATGAAGATGAATCGCTAATTCTGTTGCCGAACTCGAAAGGCATTGAGCGCCAAGAGGTAGTTCCTTGGGATGATTCTTTGATTCGGGAATTAGCAGAGGACCTCAGTAATCTCGGTGAAGGTGGCGGTGCTAATCCCTTAGTTGCTACCAATATCGATCAGGTAATTCGGAATACACCGTTTCGCCATACTCAACCCAGTATGACAACTGCTAAGGGTGAACCAAGTCCCGAACTGCCACTATCGGAATCACAACCCATACCCCGCCGTCGTGAGCCACTAAATCAATCTGATAACATGGCGGGATTTTTAGTAACTGATCAGGACGATCCTGATCAACTTTTTGCCGCCGTGATTGCCGAACAAATTGCGATTCGTTCCCTAAGTGACGATACTACGGAGGCAGTGGACGAACTGGATGCCTTGCTCTCAGGCAAAACCACAAGTATCAGTAATCCTGTGAATTATCCATCTAGCCATGCTTCAAGTAGCACATTTGCACCGCCGCCACATCAGGAAGTTATTCTAGAAGATTCTGTTGTTACTCCTTTTGACGGTGACACTAGCCAACTTTTCCAGAATTTAGAGGCAGATGTCGCTGATCTATTCCCTGAGTCCCTCACTAAGTCAGAGAGTGGCATTGAAGATCTAGATCATGGTGCGGTGTTCCATGATTTGACCTCTGATTTAGATGATTTATCTCAAGCATTGAGAGGTACTTCCCATAGTGCCCAGGGAATTGAACAGCTATTGGAATTAGCCGATTTAGATAGTGAAGCGACCTATATTATCACCGATGATGCTAGTACGGTTTTGGAGCCAAATCGTCTCCAACCTGACAATAAAGGCGGTCAAGAGCATCAAGATCATGTAGAGCAAGACAATTTAGAATTAGATGCTGAAACTGCACTAATTACAGATTTAGGTGATGCTAAGGATATTGATTTTGATGAGGTACTTAGTGCCTTAGATGAGATTGAAAAGCTCGACACCGGCAGCAATCCAATTACCTCTAGTGCCTCTAGTACCTCTAGCGCAGATGATGATAACTCTTGGCAAAGGGAGTTAGATCAACTAGCCAGCCTGACCCCAATCACATCAATTGCAGATTATGTAAAACCTGTTGTGGAAGAGGAAGAACCCCTTAGTTCAGCAGATTTTTTCGCGTCCTTAGAACGGGAAGCCGCAGAAGAGGAAGCCGCTGCTCAATTGAATGCTTTTGCTAATCGTGCGGAACACTTTGCCACACCGACATTACAGCGACCGCAGCCAGAAGTAGCATTACCAGAAATCCTTGACCCGATGGAACAGAGATTAACCGCTTTGGCTGATGCCACAGAACGGGGTGAAGCGGAAGACAAACTATGGCAAAGTCTATTTGATGAAATTGAACGCCCTAATTTTAGTGAGCCATTGCTGGGAATTGAGCGGGAAAAGTTAGGCTTATCGGCAACAGCAACGGATCGTCAAGGCGCTCTGGATATACTTGCAGAAACTGTGGAAAGTCGTTCTCAGGCTTTAGTACCACCGCCACCGGATCATGAGGTTTATGGTTTGCATGATCAATGGATTTTAGGAATTGATGTGGGAGCCTATCACCTCAGAGCCAGTTTGTGTAATGGTAATTCTGGTAAGTTCTATCCTTTGAGTTTTAAACTAGGTTCTAAACTAAATCCAGAAGAAACTGAAATAGCTGATGGCTTCAGTTTTATGGCAAGTTATAGCGGTGAACTAACGCTCCAAGATCCCTTAACAGAAACGATTGCGATTGGGAGAACGACTCAGGAGTTACCGGAATCTGGGTATGGTTTGACTAATTGGAAGTCTCTGTTTAATTTAGGATTGCCCTATAAGTCAATTACTTCTTGGCAACCCGTTGTGCAATGGTCAGACCAGCATCAAGTGCCCCTACGGTGGCTGATTGCCGCGACGGTGACGGCGTTGAAACAGTTGCCTCAGATGGCACATCACCCCCGATTGCCTGATGTAGCGGAGATTTTCAATAATTTGCAAGGGGTCGTAGTCGCCCAACCCAGCGCCGATGCTGACACCTTCGCCTTGAATATTAGGGAAGCGATTTTAGCCGCAGGTTTAGTGCCAAATCCCGAACAGGTGATGGTGGTGGAACAATCCATTGCGCCTCTGTTGCGGCAGGTGCAAGTACAAGTAAAAGGGCAAGTGAAAGGACAAATACAGGAGCAAGGACAAAGTAATTCTCTTGAAGGAATTAGTTTATTTTTGGATGCGGGGGCAACGGGAACCAGTGTTGGTTTATTGAAAGGAATTCCCCTCGCGCCAACGAAACACGATCTCTGTCATCGTCATTGGGACTATGGCGGTAATAGTTTGGATCAGGATATTGTGCTGCAATTGCTGTATCCCCATTGGCGGATGGTGAGTAATCCAGAGCGGGATCAGTGTGATTTGAGTGATTTGAATTTACCAGCCGCCGGGAGCATTGCCATTCCAGAACGCGCTATCTTGGGGCAGCGGTTACGCAGTTCAGCAGTGGGCTTAGAGTTATTGGCACAAGCGAAACATCTCAAAGAGAGTTTAACTAATGATCCTGATCAGGAACGGTGGCAGGCAGAGATTCATGGTTTGCCCTTGGTGGTGTTGCGACGGGAATTAGAGAGTTTGGTCTTCCAGCCCTATATTCAGCAAATCAATCGCGAATTAAATACGTTGCTGAGTCTGTCGGGAATCTTTGGCGCGGATATTACGAAGGTTTATCTGATTGGCGGTGCGTGGCAATTCCCGTTAGTTTTGCGCTGGTTACAACAGAAGTTACCCAATGCTCAGGTGGAAAACCTTGCGCCCACTGCTATTGCTGAAGGTTTAGCGGTTGCGCCACTGCATCCCCATTTGCTCAATTTAGCGCGACAACAGTATTCCGACTATTTTCTGCTGCGGGAAATCTGTCATTTGCAACTAAGCGATGCGGTCAATCCTAATAGTTTATTGCATCAACTTCAGTTACAGGGTATTAACATCAAAGCCTGTCGTGACCGGATTTTAACCATTTTGCAGGGGGATTTTCCCCGTGGTTTGTTCCCTTGGCAAGAACCCGAAGGTTGCCTAGTCCAAAATGATCCCTCCTTGCAGAGCGAGTTATTTAGCGGTAATCTGTTTGAGCTAAACAGTGACGGAACCTATCAACCCAATGTGGCGAAGTTCCAACAGCTACGGGCTTATTTAGAGGTAATTCTCTGCAATATGCGCCAAACCCTGACGGAACCGATGGTATTTCCGCCCTTAACCACTCCTGCTGCCCCCACCCCATGACCTCAGAGCCATCTTTAACTCAATCTTTAACTAATTTCCCTTTTACGTTAGAACATCAATGTCGCCAAACCGGAGCGCGGGCGGGGGTATTCCATACGCCCCACGGTGATGTCCATACGCCTCGATTTATGCCGGTGGGGACTTTAGCGAATGTGAAAACCGTCACCCCAGCGCAATTAAAGGATTGCCAAGCGGAAATGGTTTTAGCGAATACCTATCACTTGCACTTGCAACCAGGGGAAGATATTGTCGCTGAGGCTGGGGGACTGCATCAATTTATGAACTGGTCTCAGCCGATTTTGACTGATTCCGGCGGGTTTCAGGTGTTTAGTCTCAGTGAAATTCGTTCCATTACCGATGAAGGTGTAACTTTCCGTTCGCCTCGTGATGGGGCAATGGTGGTATTAACCCCAGAAAAATCGATTCAGATTCAGAATGCTTTGGGGGCGGATGTAATTATGGCATTTGATGAATGTCCGCCTTATCCAGCAACTTATCAGGAAGTGGAACGCGCCATTGAACGAACTGTGGCATGGCTGAAACGTTGTATTCAAGCCCATCAACGCCCCGAAAGTCAGGCATTGTTTGGGATTGTCCAAGGGGGTGTTTATCTCGATTTACGGCAACATTGCGCCCAAGAATTGGTGAAATTAGATTTGCCTGGCTATGCCATTGGTGGAGTGAGTGTTGGGGAACCACCGGAGTTAATTCAGAAGATTGTACGGGCAACTACGCCTTTATTACCGGACAATAAGCCTCGTTATTTAATGGGAGTGGGCACGTATCGGGAAATGGCGCAGGCTGTGGCATCGGGGATTGATTTATTTGACTGTGTGATTCCCACTCGTTTAGCGCGGCACGGGGTGGGGTTGGTTCAGGGTGAACGGTGGAATTTAAAGAATCAGAAATTCAAACGGGATTATGCGCCGTTGGATCAGTCTTGCCCTTGTTACACCTGTACTAATTACTCCCGCGCTTATCTGGGGCATTTAGTGCGGTCTCAGGAAGCGCTGGGGGCAACGCTGCTGTCAATTCATAATTTAACGGAATTGATTCGATTTACCCAAAGGATGCGGGATGCGATTTTTGCAGATCGGTTCGGTGATGAATTTGCGGCTTATCTCGGTGAGAGCGCTTAAACTACCATTACCCGCACTGTTTCCCCTTGGGGCACATAGGTTTGAAACCGCCGCAATACAGCGCAGCCATTGCAACCCATTAAGCTGATCACATTGCCGGAACTGTAAACCACTGTTGAAGCCGCATCCCCCACCGGCACAAAGTAGGTTTTACTGTTGCCTGCTTTGAGGCGTGTTTCTAGGTTGCCCCAGAGGTAAGTTTCCCGTTGTCCTTGGCTGTGCAGATCGGCGGTGGTGATGGCATCGATAAACAGCGGATGCCAAGAGTGAGGTAACTGTCCTGACCGCTTGGCAATGATCCCGCGCCCAAATCGCCAAAAACTCATGATCGCTGAGACCGGATTACCTGGTACACCGAGATAGACCTTTGGCAGTACTTGTGATGATGGGGATTTTGGTGAGCTTGATAAGTCGTGATGATCCGTCAAGTCGCGATAATCAGTATTGTCAAAAGTTGCCATAGTCAGCGGCTTCCCAGGCTTGATGGCGACGGATTGGCAATGAATCTGTCCGCCTAGTGTCTGTAGGGTTTGAGCCACTAAGTCATAGTCGCCAACGGATACGCCACCAGAGGATATAACCACATCGGCAACGGCTAATGCTTCGCTAATTTTCTGACGTAAAGCCGACGGATTATCCTTCACTGTGCCTAAATTGATTGCCAATGCCCCAGTTTGTTGCACCAGAGCCGTCAAAGCATATTGATTACTGTCAAAAATTTGTCCTGTTTGCAGGTCTGTTCTGTCTAAATCTACTAACTCATTATTGACTAACTCATTACCTGTGGTAAAAATTGCTACCCTGACCAGAGGCAACACTGGCACAGTATTGATCCCCATTGCCGCTAAACCTGCCAGTTCTGGGGGATTTAAGCGGGTTCCAGCAGCTAAAAGTCGGTCAGATGCTTGGGCAAATGTGCCACCATGACGGACATATTCCCCAAGGGTAGGCAAATAATCTAAATAAATTTTCCCTGAATTTACCCTGACCTGTTCTTGCATGACTACCGTATCTGCTCCCGACGGTAAAGGCGCTCCGGTGAAAATACGAGCTGCATGGGTGGGTGGTAATTGCCAATTTGGGGCATCTCCGGCGGCAATGGCTGCGGGTAATAACTCTAAACCTTCCTGCTGTGCCATTGCCTGGGCTGCGTCTGTCCACCGTAAAGCATAGCCATCCATCGCGGCGTTGTCCCAATGGGGAAACCGACGGGGCGCAAATAGATCCTGAGCCAAAACCCGATGTAACCCAGCACTAAGGGGCAAAATCTCAGAGGGCGGGTCAGGGTAGGCTAAGGGGTTAGGGGTGGCACTGAGAATTAATTCCTCAGCTTGAGAGACTAAAAGCATATTCAGATATGATTGAAGATATTAAAAGCCTTGCAGGGCAAGCATTTAGGGGCAATCATTCACAGATGATAATTACAAGAATCAAAATTGAGAGGTCAGAAATTGAATCATGAAAGATAAGCGATCAACTATGAATAAAACCGCTATGAATAAAACCGCACGACAGACTAAGGGGCAATACTTTCCAGCGTCAAACTAAATTTATCGAACTTGCCACCAATCGCCCATCAATTAATCACTAATTAATCGTTGATTTATCGTTAATTAGTCAGGAATCAATTAGTAATTTATCAGCAATTTATCGGCAATTGTGGCAAATTTTGCAGACAAATCCCGCCATAAAACCATGAATAACTACGGTAGGTAGTTGCTTAACCTGAAATCAAGGTATACAGTAAGAAACAGTTTGTTACACCGCGAGGCTAATCATGCGTGTTTTACTGCTCTATCCAAAATTTCCGAAGAGCTTTTGGTCATTTGAAAAAACCCTAGAGCTAGTAAATTTTAAAGCCCAATTGCCCCCCCTCGGAATTGTGACCGTCGCTGCTATTCTGCCTCAGACTTGGGAATTTAAGTTAGTAGACCTAAACATTCGTGAAGTCACTGAGGAAGAATGGGCATGGAGTGAAGTAGTAATTCTCTCAGCGATGATTGTGCAGAAAGATGATTTCTTAGCACAGATTCAAGAAGCCAAAAAACGGCAAAAAATTGTGGCAGTGGGCGGTCCTTATCCCACAGCTTTACCCCATGAAGCGCAAAACTCTGGCGCAGACTTTTTGATTTTGGATGAAGGGGAAATCACTTTACCGTTGTTTGTCGAAGCCCTAGAACGGGGTGAAACTTCAGGTATAATTCGCTCCAATGGCGAAAAACCAGCGGTTACGGATACTCCCATTCCTCGATTTGACCTGTTAGAACTGGATGCCTATGCCGAAATGTCGGTGCAGTTCTCTAGGGGTTGTCCATTCCAGTGTGAATTCTGCGACATTATCGTGCTTTATGGTCGCAAACCTCGCACTAAAACTCCTGCCCAATTAATTGCCGAACTTCAATATCTCTATGATTTGGGTTGGCGGCGTAGTATTTTCATGGTGGACGATAACTTTATTGGCAACAAACGGAATGTGAAGTTATTACTCCAAGAGCTAAAACCCTGGATGGAAAGCCATCAATATCCGTTCTCATTTGCAACGGAAGCCTCAGTGGATTTAGCCCAAGATCCGGAACTGATGGCAATGATGGTGGATTGCAACTTTGGCGCGGTATTCCTTGGGGTGGAGACTCCCGATACTGACAGTTTATCCTTAACGAAGAAGTTCCAAAATAACCGCGATCCATTGGCTGAGTCAGTGAAACAAATTGCCCGCGCTGGGATTCGGGTCATGGCAGGTTTTATCATCGGTTTCGACGGTGAGAAGAAAGGAGCCGGAGAACGAATTGTGCAGTTTGTGGAAGAAACCGCTGTGCCCACTGCGTTGTTCAGTATGCTGCAAGCTTTGCCAGATACCGCTTTATGGCATCGATTACAGAAGGAAGGGCGACTCCGTTCATTCAAGAGTAACGGGCATCAAACCACATTAATGAACTTTGTGCCGACCCGTCCTTTAGAAGACATTGCACGGGAATATGTTCATGCTTTCTGGACTTTGTATGATCCCATTGTGTTCATCAATCGTACCTATCGCCATTTCTTGGTTTTAGGCGAAGCGCAAAAGAATCAAGCGAAAAAAGTTGCTGGCAGCCCTGATGTAAGCTGGTCAACGATTTGGGCTTTGATTGTCCTGACTTGGCGGCAAGGGGTGGTGCGGAAATCGCGATGGTGTTTCTGGTGGAATTTGATTCGCTTAGCGATTCGTTATCCGGCGGTGGTGACCAATTATCTCTCGGTTTGTGCCCAAGAAGAGCATTTTCTGGAATATCGGACCATTGTGCGGGAACAGATTGAGGCGCAATTGGATGAATATCTCGCGGATCAAAAGCGTTCCCAAGCGGAAGTTTTACCGGAAATTCAGATTCCTGTCAGCTAGATTCAATCATGATTTTTGAATCCTAACTATACTTATCTTCTTTGCTTATTTTCCCTTTCAAACGATCTATAAGACCATTTGCGATCTTTAGATTACCTTGTAACTATCACCTCCGACTCTATGGCTCAGCTATCAAGAAACTTGTCTGCTACTGCCCAAAGTATCATCCAAAACCTTGTCCAAAACGAATTCCTAATCTATGTTTTGAAACGTTTAGGGCGTACCGTATTGGTGCTGTTTTTTGTGGCTCTGCTGAGTTTCTTGATGCTGAAACTTTCCCCTGGCGATTGTTTAGGGCAATTATTGGAACAGTCCAATACACCTAAGCAAACGGTGGAAAAGTTACGGCAATTCCTAAATTACGACAAACCGATTTTGCAGCAGTTTTTCCTATGGTTAGGGAATGCGCTGCAAGGTAATTTAGGAGTACGCTGTCAAGGTTTCGCCCCCGTTGCACCGTTGATTATAGAACGAGCGGGGAATACCTTACTTTTATCCCTGGCTTCGTTTTTCACAACTTGGTTGATTGCGATTCCCTTAGGGATTTATTGTGCAGTGAAACAGAATAAATGGTCAGATCGCCTGATTCAATTAGTGAGTTATACAACCCAAGGTTTTCCGAGTTTCGTATTAGCAATTTTGCTGCTGATGGTGGCTCAAAATACGAAGTGGTTTCCTATTGGTGGCATGACCAGCATTTATTATGCAGATTTATCTCCGGTGGGGCAGTGGCTGGATATCGCCCATCATTTGTTTTTGCCGACGCTGGTATTGACTTTGATCGGGTTTGCGGGGTTGCAGCGAATTATGCGCGGTAATTTATTGGAAGTATTGCGCCAAGATTACATTAAAACCGCTCGTGCTAAGGGACTTTCAGAAAATAAAGTAATTTACGTTCATGCTTTACGGAATGCTATCAATCCTTTAATTACATTACTCGGTTTTGAAATTGCATCGTTATTGAGTGGCGCATTTATTACGGAATACTTTTTTAACTGGCCTGGTTTGGGTAAACTTCTGTTAGATGCCACCCTTGCTAAAGATGTAAACCTTGTGATGGCGGGCTTGTCATTGGGGACGGTAATGTTAGTTTTGGGTAATTTTATCGCTGATATTTTGCTTAAGTTGGTGGATCCTCGGATTGAGTTATCCCAGCAGGATTGAGGATACCTACAGATTAGAAACTTTAGGATGTCCCCAATCCAATAGTCTAAATACAGTTATATATGCTTGCTGATGGGTAAAGAACAGTGAAGAGACACAGATTTAAACCAAGCGGTGATATTGTTGTTGAATGTTAATTTATCGGTATCATATGGCATGTCCACATCATCTTTTTTAGGTGCAGTCTGTAGAGGCAATATGAGATATATTAGAATAGTCCACGCAACCGTTACAAGCTAAAATTGCACCCCTTGATGGCTAAATAATCCGTATTGTATTGTGTGGCGTTTGAGGAGCGTCGAATAACCTCATATTACGTAACTATGAACATAGTAGAAGCAGAAAATTTTCAAGGCGCTTTTCTTGAGCGTTATAAAGATACTGAAACACTTTGTCAATCAGATCGGAAAGTCGCAGCAATGCACTTCGGTGGTGTTACTGTTGAGTGCTTATTAAAAGCAATAATTTTAGACAAACTGCCACCCAATACAGACAGGGTATGGAAAAATAACTCTAATAGCCCTGGTCACACAACTACCAACCCAGGACACAAACTTCACGAGGCTGTCAAAAGGAACCCCCACTTGTTCCAAAGAGTTCAGCAATTTCCAGAGGTCATTAGATGGATAAACGCAGTTGAGAATCCAAGTCAACACTTCATAGATATGCGATATTCCGACAAGCAAATTGCTGACACAGACTACAAAAGCTGGTATTCTGACTATAAAAGCCTTATACGATGGTTGCAAATTCAAGCCACTAGAATTTGAGAATATGATATGAATAAACTTTGGCAGATATCTCTAAAGGAAGAACTTAACAGTGTCTATGTAAGAAGCTTGAGCGAATGGGTTGAAATAAATATTTCGACATCTGGACTTTTGAATTTAACAATTGTAAGTGACTGTTTTGAGAATTTATCATACTCAGAACGAAAAGTAAGTCTACAAGGTATTCTTGGTAACTTCAAAATACCTCAAGGTTTCGTTTCCCTATACACAATAGAAGAAGCAAGAGCGTTCAATCTAGCAGCACCTCCACTTACTAATGAAAGTTCTATTAATAGTTGGCAAGATTTGGCTTTATTGGCATCAAATCCCCAAAATCAAAGACTAGCTTTAGAATCTGAACTTCGTACTCCTCAAACCATCACATTTTATTCTTTTAAGGGAGGAGTAGGAAGAACAACAGCTTTAACTCATGTAGCTTGGATTTTGGCTATGAGAGGGCGGAAAGTGGTAGCTGTTGATTTAGATTTGGAAGCGCCTGGATTAAGTACGGCTTTTCGTTTAGATCCATCACCTGAATTTGGGATTGTTGATTATTTTTATGAGCGTTCTTATCAACCTGAAGCAGTAGAGCCAAATGTTTTAATTACTAAAATATTTGGTGAAGTTATGATACCTGATGCAACGGGAAGACTTTTTATTGTTCCTGCGGGTTCTTTAAGTCTTGACTATATTTCCAAGGTTGATGATCTACGGGCAGCCACAATTCTTGATAATGGTGAAACTCTATGGACTTGTTTTAGGCGAGAAATTCAAGAGCAATTAAAGCCAGATGTTATTTTAGTGGATTCAAGGACAGGTATAAATGAATGGGGTGCTTTATCTCTACTACAGGCTGCGGATGAGGCAATTATATTCTTATTCCCTAATGAGCAAAATCGACAGGGGATTGATCTACTCCTAAAATCACTTAATTCGTTTGGTAAGTTATCAATTAATTTTGTCTTTTCTCCTGTTCCAGATCTCAGCGATACTGGAATGACAAAAGTTAAAAGAATTTGGCAAGCATTAAGTGAAGTAATTGAGCAAGAAATAGATAAAGACCAAATCAATGAAAGTGAAGATGAAATATCTGAACCACTAGTAGTACCTTATCTCCCACCAATTGCATTAGCTGATCATTATCCAGTGATAGGTCTGTTAGATTACTATAATCAAATTGCGAATTTAATCGATCAAGATACTAATAAAATTCGTGTAGAGAAAATATTACCAGCAAAAGATACTGACGAACGCTGGACAATTATTGAAAGCCTTGAATTTCCACCCTTAAATGCTGCCGATCCGAACTCAAACCTTATTGATCTCTTTCAAAAAACAGCAAACTTCTCTAAGTTTTTAGATGAATCAACCTGCTTGATTAGAGGTCGAAAAGGTACTGGTAAAACGGCACTTTATTTACTTTTATTAAAGCACAAAGATAAGGCTAAATCATTAGCTAATGGTCGATTAGATTTGATTGAATTTTTCTCTGGACATGGTGCTTTTGATCATAGTCGTCCATCCCGTAATGAGTTTCAAATTATCAATCGTAGGTTAGAGGAAGTAGGAGGAACATGGGAATCTTTGTGGCGCTCTTACTTGATTCTACGTGTGTTTCAATCCAAGCATCTAAATCTCGTCAAAGGAAATAGAAGAGAAAAATTTAAGATGTTGCGCGATATTTTATCTGCAATACCCAGTGAAAATTGGCAATCTGAACATACTCAAGCACTAATTCAATTGACAACTGACGATAATTTAATACTTATTGTCAAAGATGCTCTAGATATCCTTAATGAACAATATTCTGAGCAGAATCAAGCACTTTGGCTTCTATATGATGATTTAGATGAAGATTTCCCAGAGAGAGAAGGTATTCGAGAGAAAGCTCTAACTGGACTATTTCAACTTATTCAATCTTGTGATGCTCGCCGATTAACATCAATTCGATTTAAGGTTTTTCTTAGGGAAGACATTTGGAATCGTTTAAACTTTGACAATAAGAGTCATTTTAATGGACGAGATTTATCTTTACGCTGGACAAGGGTAGACTTTTTGCGTTTAGCGCTTCGTCAAGCTACACAGTCAAGGATTTTTAAAGATTTAGTAGATCGATCTTCCCCCATTGCTAATATTGATGATGTTAATGAGAATGGTTTAAATCAAGCTCTAGATTTATTGTGGGGAATTCGTCGTAGGGCGGGCAATAAAAGCAAATATGTCTATAGATGGGTTTATGAACGTTTATCAGACTTGAACGAAACTACTTTTCCCCGCAGTTTAAGTGTATTACTTAAAGGAGCAAAGGAGCATGAGCTAACTTATAAGGGATCGACCTCTATTAAAGCGCCAACAGATCGTTTACTTCGGAGTACATCTCTAGAAATTGGTTTAGAGAAAGCATCAGAGGAACGTTGTGAAGCTATTAAACAGGAATATCCTGATTTATGTTCATTTTTTGAATCTCTGAATGGTTGTACTTTTTTACCCACAAAAGAACAACTTGAAAAACTATGGGAAGAAAATGCAAAGGAAGTATATCCTGATTTTAATGAATTTGTGGCTTTTCTAAGTGGAATTGGCATGGCTAAATGGAGAGAAAAAGAGTCTCGCTATGGCTTTGCCGATATTTATGTCTATGGATTCAAAATGGTTCGTACAGGTGCCAAGTAAAAATTGAGCGTATCCTAAAAGGGTATGTTAACGCAGTATAGCCTACACTGTTTTCAGCTCAGCGAAGGCGATCTATTCTGTGAAATGGGAACTTACTTACAGATCAGATAGTTCCTATCAACATTGAAACCAGCGATTTTGAGGTAGGTAGTTCAACGATTTTAGCTGTAACCCAATGCTCAGCCTTGAGCAATATTAAGAATCTGAATAGTATTTCTTAACACTCTTTAACCAGACCAAACTTCCCTCAAGAAGCACTACGAGCACGACCTTCCGCCACCCACTTCCGCATAAACTGAATCTGTTCCCGCGCCGTACTAGCTAAAGGAAAAGTCTCCCCAATGGCTTGCAAAATATCTGCCGTCGTCAGATCCCGCTTTTCATTAAAAGCATGGTACATTCCTTCTACAATTGCCTGTTCAATCTCTGCACCACTAAACTCTTGGGCTGCCGCTGCCAACTGATCTAGATTGAATTGCCGCACATCCGCCGGACGGAACTTCTGTAATTGTACACTAAAGATTTCCTTCCGTTCGTTATAATTAGGCAAATTGATAAAGAATAACTCATCAAATCGCCCTTTACGCAACAGTTCTGGCGGCAGAGTTTGTACCGAATTAGCAGTGGCGACAACGAACACCGCGCTAGTTTTCTCTTGCATCCAGGTTAAAAGAGTTCCTAAAACCCGCTGAGTTGTTCCAGAATCAGTAACGTTGCCTGCAATCCCTGCGAAAGCCTTATCAATTTCGTCAATCCATAGAACGCATGGGGCAAGGGTTTCCGTTAAGGCAATGGTCTGGCGCGTGCGGGTCTCCGATTGTCCCACCAAACTACCAAATAAACGTCCCACATCTAAACGCAGCAAAGGCAACCGCCACAAATGAGCAATGGCTTTGGCACACATGCTTTTACCCGTGCCCTGAATCCCCAAAAATAATACCCCTTTCGGATTGGGTAATCCAAAATCCCGCGCTTCATCGGAAAATGCCCGCTGTCTCTGCCGGAGCCATTGTTTAAAGTTCTGTAATCCACCAATCTGATCTAAAGTTTCCTTAGGCGTGAAAAATTCTAATACTTCCGTTTGGCGAATCTTTTGCTGTTTCTCTGCCAGAACCAAATCAATATCATTTTCCGTAACACATTGTTTATGAACCAAAGCTTTCCCCAGAATATGCCCAATTTGGTCACGGGTTAGACCAAGACAGGCTTTAACTAATTGTTCTTCCGACGCAGCCGTGAGTCGCAATTGCTCCGGCGGCACCATCTGTTTAATGATTTGGCGAATATCTTTAACGTCAGGAGAAGGAAAATTCAAGACTGCGAATTGAGGTTCCAATTCTGGGGGTATTTCCAGACTAGGACTGAGTAAAATAAGCGTTTTGCGGCTAGTGCGAAGATATCGATAGAGGTTCCGTAATTGCCGCAACACCATTTCATCAAGACGCTGGCTCGATAGTCGCCGATGCAGATCCCGAAATACATAAACTACAGGCTCTTGGGGATCGCCCTGTTCCAGATGTTGCAGCGCTTGTAATAAATTATTTTTAGCTTCCCCCGTACCATTAAATCCCTGCACCAAATCATAATATTGGACTTTTCTGGGGGGTCCACAGTCTCCAGCAACTTGGGCAATAGACTTCTCGGCGCGGTCCTCTTCGCCACTGACAATATAAATCAGCGGATATTTCGCTCTGATCAATAAGCTGAGAGACTCTTGGAAGTTACGTGAGCCAACCATGATAATGCTATCTAGAAGATGCTTGAAAAATCCTTTCACACTGGATCTTATCACAAAGGCTTGGTCCCCCTGATCCTCAAGGGAATTAGGGGGATTTGCTTTAATTCTTCTTCGCTAATTTTTTGCTAATTTACGCTACTTATGGGAACGCAAGAATAAATTAGCTGAGAAAGCTTAGAATCAACTTAACCTTCTTTCAGTTGACTGGAAGCAGAATCTAAATCGAACAGCATTTGCAACATTTGCATGGCACGCCGCCGACTTTCAATATCTTGCTGTGCCCGCAGTTGCACCATCGGATCATGCAAAATCTTGTTGATAATACCTCTGGTCATGCTTTCAATCACATCTTGGTGCTTGTCTGCAAACTCAGTCCCCAAACGAGATAGAGCCTTTTCCATTTCCTGTTCGCGGATGATTTCCATTTTTTGCCGCAGCTTACTGATGGTGGGCACAGTTTCCAAAGAGCGCCACCACAGTTCAAAATCCGCCACACATTCTTCTAAAAGAATTTCCGCTTGGGCTGCCATCTGACGGCGACTTTCTTGGTTTTCTGCCACCACCGCTTGCAAGTCGTCCACATTAAACGCCCGCACGTTCTCTAATTCATTCACATCAGCGCTTACGTTCCGAGGGACGGAAATATCCACCAACATCAGCCCTGGATGATTAGGCGCAATCTCTAACAAATGCTGCTTACTAATGAGAACTTCCGTTGCTGCGGTGCTAGTAAATACCAGATCCGACACCGCTACACAGTTAAACAAATCTTCAGTTAAACGAATTTCAAAATCAATGCTGCCATCTTGGAAGTCTTTGACCAATTCTTCGGCTCTAGGGCGAGAACGGTTAATAATCGTCATCTTCTTTGCGCCCTTCGAGATCAAATGCTTCACCAGGAGCCGCGACATTTTGCCTGCCCCTAAAATCGTGACGTGTTTATCCGCCAGGTTAGTCAGCTTCATTTGCGCCAACTCCACCGCCGCCGAACTGATGGACACTGCTCCAGTGCTGATTTCCGTTTCATTACGGACGCGCTTGCCAGCAGAAAGAGCATCTTTGAGCAACCGATTTAAACAACGTCCCGCGCCATTGTGCTGCTGAGCTAGGCGTTGCATCTGTTTTACTTGGGCTAAAATTTGCCCCTCACCCAACACCAAACTATCTAAACCTGATGCCACCCGCATCAAATGCATCACTGCATCCTGTCGTAACAAAATAAACAGATACCGCCGCAGAAATTGCAATGGTAGTTGGCTAAACTCTGATAAAAACTGGGTGATTTCGCGAATCCCGCCCTCAGTCTCACTAGTCACCACATATAGTTCCAAACGGTTACAGGTGCTGAGGATCGCCGCTTCTTCGATATTGGGATAACTGGTTAGTTGAGCGATTGCCTCCTGCATCCGAGCTTCGGGAATGCTTAACTTTTCGCGTACTTCCACAGTCGCCGTTTTATGACTCAAGCCAACAACTGCAATATTCATAAACGTAGGGTTGTTTGTTATAGGTGTTAAAAAAGTAAAAAATCAATAAAAATTATAGCGAGACCAAAAAGTTTTTGTTTAAGTATGGGTTTAAGTTGGAGATTTAGATCGAGATTTAGGCTGAAATTAAGGTTTGCGCTGAATGGCGCGGATCAATTTCCTTAACCCATTGGTAGAGCTTATCAGGATAATGGGACTGATGTGGTAGGTACTTATTACTCCTTAACTTTCCTTAACCTATTTGCAAGCAATTGTAGGATTTCGGTGGATTTACCTAAATAATCGCCCTTGAATTGCCATTAAATCACCCTCAAATGCCCCGAAATGCCGTTAAAAATGACATTAAAAACGTGATTAAAACAGCCCGAAAACACTTAGGGTGTGCGGCACTCCAAAAAGTTGCGCTTCACACCCTAAGTTATTCCCGACAGTTTTTCTGACTTGGCTGGAGCAGGTTTTCTGGAGACCATGGAGCTAAAACTTGCCCTATGCCACCGGATCAAATGCCATTCAACCAAATGCCATTAGATTCAGATGTGATTGGATCTGATCTAATTAGACTAAGTGACTAGACCAATTAATTAGACCAAGTTGATGACCTTAGGAGCATCGCCGGTCAAGTGTACGGTATCGACGAAACGAGCAGTACGGGACTTGGTAGAAATTACCAAAGACTCAGTGCGGCAACCGCCAGCAAAGAAACGCACGCCATTCATCAAAGTACCAGGGGTAATACCAGAAGCTGCAAACAAGACTTCCTTACCACAAGCCAACTCATGGGCATCGTAAATCTTATCGGGATCTTCTACACCCATTTCCTTCAAGCGGGCAATATTTTCGGCTTTGTCCCACTTTTCGCTTTCAGGGGTCTTGACTTCATCGGGGTCGTAAACCAAACGACCTTGGAAGTGACCACCCAAACAACGCATTGCTGCTGCGGAAATCACACCTTCAGGAGCCGCACCGATGCCCATCAAAGCATGGATGTTGGTCCCAGAAAAAGCGCAGGAAATCGCCGCAGACACGTCACCGTCACTGATCAAACGCACCCGAGCGCCCGTAGCACGGATTTCTTTGATCAGATCCTTGTGGCGGGGACGATCCATCACCACGATTACCAATTCATTGACGGCGCGGTTTAAACACTCAGATAAAATTTTGATATTTTCGGTTGGGGTTTTGCGAATGTCCACATGACCCTTAGCCAAAGGAGGCGCAGCTAACTTGTCCATGTAAAAGTCCGGCGCACGGAACAAACCATTACGCTCGGAAATTGCCAATACTGCCATGGAACCATTCTGACCCTTAGCCACTAAGTTAGTGCCTTCGCAAGGATCAACGGCAATATCAATCTCTTGCAGTTCGTCAATGGTGCAGAGTTCAGCGGCATTAGACTGGGTACAAATCCCTACTTCTTCGCCAATGTAAAGCATGGGTGCTTCATCACGCTCACCTTCACCAATCACAATCCGACCACGCATATGAATTTGGTTCATGCGCTTCCGCATTGCTTCTACCGCTGCTTCGTCGGCTTCATCCTTTGCACCTAAACCCATCCAATGGGCAGAGGCGATCGCCGCTTGTTCAACGACTTCAATAATTTCTAGGCTGATTGTATTATCCATGCGTAAAGTCCTGAGTTCTTAATTCTCCTATGGCTGACTTTGGGGTAGACCTCCACCACACACACCGCCCATGTCCATGCCAAACTGCATCAGAAATTGCATAAGAATAAACACTTTGCTAAACCTGACGATAATCAGCAGATGTGCCAGACTCCAGAACGATGCCAGAGCCAACAATCCGGCGATATCCTGAGCGATCTATAGCTTTATGTGATGTAATCCAGACATTTATGCCCAGTGGGGGGAGTACCGCTGTGGCTCAGTGATCCCTGAACTATGGAGTGATGATTTGGCGACCGCCTTGGTAAATCACTTGGGGATCTACTTAGGGATCTCCTCGGTAATTTACTTGGTGATTTAGGTAGGCTGATTGATCTGAGCTTGATGGTGATGATGGAATAACCCCAGTGTTTAGTGTACAAGTGGTTGAGACCATCCGACGCGCTGAAACCGAAAACACTAAATATTAAGTTAAATCTTAAATAAAAATTAAGCGCTTATTAAAGAAATATTAAATAAATGTCAGAGCAGTATTTGCCGAATATTTACCAAATAGTTATAAGTATTTAACCAATATCTAATAAATGTTTAATAAACATTAAGCGGCTATTGAGTGCCAACGAAGGCAAATATTAACCTGAGTATCAGGTGAAATATAGTGAAATATTAAGTAAAGAATTAGTTTTTGGCGATATAGCCACAAGCTGGATTGCCTCACCAAATATTTTCCCCTATTTCTCCACAGGATTTCCCCACAAGAGTATTGACTAAAACAACCGAGTGCAACCCTTAGTAAATTCACACCGGATTCGCGCCAGATTGCCGCCAAAATTGTGGTCTCTAACTTTAGGTTGAATCTCTGCCCCCTGATTCAATTCTAAGAAATTTCCTATGGTTAAGAAATGCTTAACACTGATAGGATTGATTTAGCTAGGATGCACAGCCTGATTTAGTGATTGTCTGCGGTCTGCCCACTGGGATCACCGATTACCATCATTCGCTGGACTGCCCTACTGTAAACAACTGCTACAAATAATTGCCATGCTGCCAGACCATGCCCCTCTGACGGATATAGCCTTCGGTTCTACGGACAGTTCATTGTCCTCTGAGTCAAAGCATCCTGAAATTCAGCCCAAGGCTGCGGGAATTTTGCCTCATGACGAATTGACCTATGATAAGCCCCAAGAGGCTTGTGGCGTTTTCGGTTTAATTGCACCAACGGGGGATGTAGCAAAATTAGTCTATTTTGGCTTGTATGCCTTGCAACATCGCGGACAAGAATCCGCTGGTATTACAGCCTTTAGTAATGACTCCGCCCACACCTATAAAGACATGGGCTTAGTGGCACAGGTTTTTAAAGAAGAAGTCTTGCAAAGCCTCAAGGGTAGTCTGGCAGTGGGTCACACCCGTTATTCCACCACTGGCTCGAGTCGGGTGTGTAATGCTCAGCCGATTTGTGTCAAAACCAGTCGGGGGGAATTTGCCCTCGCCCACAACGGCAATTTGGTTAATGCTGGGCAGTTGCGTGGTGAATTGATCGCCCAAGGACACGCCCTAGAGTCTACCTCTGACTCTGAAGGGATTGCCTTTGCCGTGGCAGAAGCCGTAGATGAAGGGGCAGACTGGCAAACCGCCATGATCAAGGCAATGCGACGGTCTACAGGGGCATTTAGTTTAGTGATGGGGATGCCAGGCATCTTGGCAGGGGCACGGGATGCCAATGGGGTGCGACCCTTAGTAATTGGCAAAATGGATGATGGTTCCTACGTGCTGTCATCAGAAACCTGTGGCTTAGACATTATCGGTGCGGAATATATCCGAGATGTTGCCCCAGGGGAATTGGTGATTCTCACGGTGGCGGGGGGCATTGAGTCGATTTACTGGGCAGAGTCTCAGCCGAAGTTGTGTGTCTTTGAAATGATTTATTTTGCCCGCCCTGATAGTGTGATGCATGGTGATAGCCTGTACACTTACCGGATGCGTTTAGGACGACGGTTAGCCGTAGAGTCCGCTGTCGATGCTGACATTGTGATGGGTATTCCTGACTCTGGGATTCCTGCTGCCATTGGGTTCTCAGAAGTATCGGGCATCCCCTACGCTGAAGGGTTGATCAAAAATCGCTATGTGGGACGGACTTTCATTCAGCCCACCCAAGCCATGCGAGAATCTGGGATTCGCATGAAACTAAATCCCCTCAAGGATGTCCTTCAAGGTAAACGAGTAATTGTCATTGATGACTCTATCGTAAGAGGTACAACCAGTCGTAAGATAGTAAGAGCCTTAAGGGAGGCAGGGGCAAAGGAAGTACATATGCGCATTTCGTCCCCGCCGGTTACCCATCCTTGTTTTTATGGCATTGATACCGATTCCCAAGATCACCTCATTGCAGCTACTAATTCCGTTGAAGCAATTGCTAAACTGATCGAAGTGGACACTCTGGCATATCTGAGTAACGACGGGATGTTACAAGCTACTGCCACAGATACCCAAAACTTTTGCACTGCCTGCTTTACAGGTAAATATCCCATTCCTGTACCTGATCAACTCAAGCGTACTAAACTTATCCTAGAAACTGCTGCGCCATGACTAAGATCTTATTTCACTTAGCATTTCCTGTCAGAGATATTCCTAGCACCAAGACATTTTATGTGGATGGGCTGGGGTGTTTGGCTGGCAGAGAATCGGAAAAATCCTTGATTATGAGCTTATATGGGCATCAGCTTGTGGCTCATGTGGAGGAAGACGAGGCTAATTCCCATCAGCGAGGTATTTATCCGAGACATTTCGGTTTAATTTTCTATGCTGAGCATAACTGGATGGCGCTGCTAGAACGGGTACAGGAAAAGCGACTCAAGTTTTATCAGAAACCGAAGGTGCGTTTTGCCGACACATCCTTAGAACATCGCACCTTTTTCCTGATGGACTTTTCGGGTAACGTCTTGGAATTCAAGCATTATCGATTTGAGTCTGCCATTTTCGGGGAAACGGATTTCCATCAAGTGGGTGATCATGCATTAGAAGATCAGTTGCCAGTGGGATTACATCGTTAGGTTTTACCAGTAGGTTGAATCCTAAGTTCGCTTCTAAGTTTGATCTGTAGTTTGATCCATAGTGAAATTTAGACAATTTGGACAGTACAAGTATTGTCGATCTTGCAGTGACTAGATAAATTGACTAAATAAATAATAAATGGATAATTTCTCTAACTCAGCCCAGCCGATGCAGAAACATTGGTTAGGGCTGGGTTTCTTGGCTTTGATGGCTCTGATTTTAGGCACAATCCCTGTTGCAGTAAAACAAGCAATGCTCAGCATTTCTCCGGCACTGGAGTTTGCCTTGCGTTTTGTGATTGGCGCTTTGGTTTTAACCCCCTTTGCCCGTCGTCCTAGTCTGGCTTTATTGCGGGATGGGATTGGTTTTGGCTTATTGTTGGCGGTGATTTTTGCAGCGGCTACCATTGGTTTAGAAACCGTTGCGGCAAATCGGGCTTCGTTCTTTTTTGCCCTGACTATGGTATTTGTGACGGCATTTACAATGCTTTTTCGGGGACGGCGTTCGTGGCGGCAGATTTGGGCGACAGCGTTGGGTTTTACTGGCATGGTAGTCATGTCTTGGCAAACTGGTGAACCAGTGGTTGGGAATATCTGGCTGTTGGTTTACGGTGTGGCTGATGCTGCATACACCATTTGTTTAGAACCAGTTGCGCCCCGTCATGAGCCAATTACTTTTACGGTGGTGCAGTTGTGGGTAGTGGCGTTTTGTGGTGTGGCATGGGCACTGCCAGATCTACCGCAACAGTGGGCAGCAGTGGAAACAAACTGGCTGCTGTTGATGTATTTGGGCGTGGTTGCTACTGGTTTATTAATGCTGTTACAAATTACGGCGCAACGGTGGATTGTTGCGGAACAGGCGGCTTTATTGTTTGCCCTAGAGCCAATTTGTGGCGGTTTGTTTGCGTTTTGGCTTTTGGGGGAAGTATTTTCGGTGCAGGGTTGGGTTGGTGCAGTGATGATCTTAGGCGGAATTGGGCTGATCCTCAGGGAAACAGCGTCACCGAAGCAGCTTGTGCCAGTAATACTACTCTCTGATATTGGTTCTGATATTAGCTCTAATATTGACTCTGGCATCGATGCCGAATCATCCCAGGAAGATCCGGAGTTGTTAGAGATTTCTTGAATTAGGATTGGTAGGTAAGATGCTTGCCCCACAAGGGGTTAATCGATAACATCTGGATTGCATTGGATCAGAAAGATTATTGTGAATCAAAGTTAATGATTAATGATCTAGACAAAATTTAGACAAAACTTCCATTTTTAATCATGTTACAAGATCACCATTCCCTCAATAATGATCTTGTCCGATGCAACAATAACTCATTAATCACTGCTTATTCTATGAGTAAATTCTCTGTGTCAAGTTTTCTGAAAGCACGTCTGCGTCCAGAAAAAACACCAGTTAATAATCCGAGACACAACTGGTATCGCATTTTGTCGGTTAGTTTGGGGGTTTTACTAGCTGGAGTTATAGGTTTGATTGGTTTTGGCAACCAGCACCCTGCCTATACCCAGCAGCCCACCGAGTATATCAATGCGGTTAACGATGCCAAAGTAGTTGAACCTTGGGAAGTTCATCCTAACTTAACAGCAATCACGCCGACTGCGCCTAATTTAGTGTGGCAAGATGCGACCAAAAAGCGCCTTGCGGTAGTAACTTGGACCACCCAAAGCAGCTACAACGCAAACTATACCGCCAAGCCATTACCGCCCACTACTAGGGAAATTTGGGTGACCGCTGTACCCGATCTAAAAAATTTCTGTAAGAACTTCTTAGCGACGGCTCCGGCTAATACCAACCTCAATCTCCGCCTCGAAAAATTGATGGGTTTACCCGCTAGCGGTGGTAGTACGACAGTTAAGCCCAAGGAAGTTTTTGTGCAGTTGTGGGTTTCGCCTAATGATTTGTTCCGTCCTAGCCCCGACCCAGAGATTTCCGATAATGTCAGCAGTGTGACCTATCCCACGACATACACTCCCGAACAAAAGAAGTGGTTTGACAGGGGACATAAACAATGGATTGATAATTTAACCAAGGCTTCCTATGGACCACCTGCCGAGTCTGGTTATCCTTGGACTCGTTTAGGCTATACCTATGATTGGAATACTACTAATCCTAAGGACCTCAAAACTAAGGTGGGTTTAAGCGAGTTTGTAATTGCTCCTGGGGCAACTATCGAAGTTCAAGGGGCGGTGAATACGGCTAGTTACTGCACTAAGTAGTGAATATCAATCATATCTCCGATTTCTTTGAGAAGTCGGAGATCTCCGGATATTTCTAAGGATCTCCAGGTTATGGATGTAGTTGGTTCAATTTCTGTCATCAATTCCTGCCAGGCAGCAGCAGGATCGGCAACATCAGTGATTTGCAGACCAATCACCAAATAATTTGCACCCTTGGCTTGAGTGGCTTTTGGGTTGGGGGTGTGCTGTTGCTCCCGTAATACTACATACTACGCCCGCCGAACGAATACCAGGGGTAACTAATTGGAGCAAATAGGAGGCACTTGTGCTGGTTTCTTGGGTCTGCCACCTTTTT
The DNA here is from genome assembly GCA_044358815.1 of Pseudanabaenaceae cyanobacterium. Classification (GTDB taxonomy): domain Bacteria; phylum Cyanobacteriota; class Cyanobacteriia; order Pseudanabaenales; family Pseudanabaenaceae; genus JBAXSK01. The sequence continues at coordinate 23,828 of JBIKNH010000037.1, forward strand.
TACCATTTTCCCTAGCAGCACTAGCTTTAGCAGCAGATCTACTCTTGCCACCTTTACTACCTAATTGCGCCATCCATGTCTTTGTGCCAAAAATTCCAGCCACTAGTCCTGAAATACTGAAATCTGCATCAAGCTTCTCCCAATGAACACTTCGCCCCGATGCATCGAGCCATAGATCGGAAAGGTCCTCAGGAGAGGCTTGTTCTAACCCTTGAATCAATTGATAAGGCACGCTAAAAAAAGCACCATTTTTGAGGGCAATTACCACCAAACCGCTGGACTGATCAAAAATTACTGATTCAGCCCTTGGTTCAGTGTCATCCTCGACAGCCCTTACATCCCTAGCGGCAATAATTTGTGCCTCTAGTTCCTCGCAACTAATCAGATCGGTCCAGTTTGGATATGCCATGAATTTGCTCCCATTTTTCTAGTAATAGTTTTTGATTTATAGATTTTGATTTTTGGCTACTAATTGCCATATTTCCATAACCCCATGACCCTTAAAGTCTAGTTTTAGTACATATTACTCAGACCCCCGAATCCGCCAAAAAATTGCGTTAGACTAGAGACACAAAACCAGTTGGCAGCTAGCGTCTAGGAAAATTTCATCTCATGGAGTCCATTCTTTCTACCCAAGGCATCATGATTATGCTCCTCGGAGCCTATGCAGTGGCGATGTGGATGTTTCTCAGCAGTGCGCCGAAAGTGCATACGATCATGGTTTCAGATTTAGAGCAAGCCAGAGCTTTTTATGAAGGGCAACTGCAACTGCGCACCGCTGACGTGCCCTTGCATTACTACTATGGCTATGACTACGGCTTAGGGGCATCCATTGATCCGAGCTTTGTGTCTGCCGATGCCCGACGGTTCAAAACTAAAACCGCTGTGGCAGCAGAGGGCGCATGGTATCAGCTTAAAAAGAATGTGCAACTCCATGTGGTTCCAGGGGCGCGGACAATCGAAGAAAGTCGCGGTCGTCATCTGTGTTTCAATCGTGATTGTGTAGAACAAGTTTTATTACAAATCCAAATGCGGGGCGTAAAACACAAAGTCCGTGCCGAAAAGCCCCTATGTTTTCTAGTCAAAGACCTAGACGGCAACATCATTGAAATTGCCGAAATGCAAGGATAGGAATCAATACTTGTAATGCTGCAAAACCTAACCCATTGTCCCTGTTGCGGTGCCACTGTAACAGACAGTCAGCGTTTATTTGCCGTACCTATGTTGTCGCAAATGGTAGACGTATTACAGTGTCGCGACTGCCAACTGATTTACAAGGCTGCTGTCCCTAATGCCGCTGGGTTAGCCCAAATCTACACATCAGACTATGTACACTTCCAGACTGAAGAACCCATTGGTTTAGGTGAAAGACTAAGCAATCAGCGTAAACTAAGCCAATGTCAGAAACTTCTGCCCCCCAGTTGGCAACAACAGCCCAAATCAGCTTTAAATTTAGTGGATGTGGGGTGTGGTAGTGGCAGATTTGTCCAAGTAGCGCGGGATGTAGGTTATAACGCCACAGGTATTGATGCTTATTTACCTGAGAGTTGCTCTAGTGATAACCTGCAAGCCCTAACCCCCGACCAATTACCCCCAGACCATTATCAAATCGTTACCTTGCTTAATGTGGCAGAGCATTTGACTGATCCAGTGGCATTGTTTACATCCATCAGACGCATATTAAAATCTCAGGGGGTGTTCCTGCTGACCTGCCCCTATGGTGATAGTATCGCGCGTCAAGTCTATACTGCCCAATGGTCTCACCTTGCCCTTGAAGAACATTTACTGTTTTGGAATCCCGCTAATTTAACTCGCGTTTTGCGACAGGTTGGCTTTACAGGTCAAGTAAAATATCGGATTTCTGGTTCGCCATTTCCCCAGGGCAAAACCTCTGTCACCACACCATTAGCAACTACTTCTCAGGCTGACCAATCCCCATCAAGTGCCTCCATACCATCATGGGACTGGCGTAAAACTCTATGGACCATCGGCAAAGAAATTCAGCGACAGAAACTCACCGCCGAAATGACCCGCCAAATGATTCACTGGTTCAGACTGGGAGATTACCTGGAGTTAGCCATTGTGGCTTAGCTTGGGTGTGCAATTTGACACTATTCAATCCAGCAATCTAAACATTGAATTGAATTTAAATATTCAACCTAAACAGACATTGAGTGAATTGATCGCGCTAGGTTGACACTCCCCGCACGTTGAAGTGACGGGGATTCCTGATTCAGCGCTTTGACAAGACTTCGGCGTGAGCTCAGTCGAACGCTCAGCGACCACGAGACAACTTACCAAGCAGACTTGCATCAACTTGACATCAGGTCGAACTCTCCACAGGCGTGAATTTGGGTATGCCCTACCCTATTTATATTTAGACCCTTAGCTCAGATATTCAGAGCCGCATTATGGTCACGGTCTAATACAGTGCCACAATGCCCACAGTGATGGGTACGCTGACTCAATGTTT
>JBIKNH010000038.1:0-26255 GCA_044358815.1 Pseudanabaenaceae cyanobacterium
ATCAGCATCAGTTCTCTGGGCAGAAAACGTCAAATCTAATTGTCCATGCCAAGGTTGAGCCATTGTGATTGTTCCCATGATCCAATTCAATAACAGTCTATTCCACCAACAAAACCAAACCCTTCAAATACAGACCTTCCGGATGATAGATACTCGTGGGGTGATCCGGTGGCTGAGTCAAATGATGCAGAATCCGAATGTTTCTACCGGACTCAATCGCAGCAGCGGTAACGGCTCCAGTAAAATGCTCTGGGGTCACCACTTGAGAACAGGAAAACGTAAAAATCACGCCACCGGAAGCAATTTGTTCTAAAGCAGCTAAATTTAAACGCTTATACGCTTGTACGGCTTGGTGGCGAGCGGTGAGATTTTTCGCAAAAGCTGGGGGATCAAGCACAATGGCATTATATTCCGTATCAGTATTCTTAAAGAAATTAAACACATCGGAAACATAGGACTCATGGACTCCACCCAAGGAATCAGACATATTCAGAGCCACATTCTGATTTGTCCATTCAATAGCTTTAGCAGAACTATCTACGGAATGAACTAACGTCGCTCCCGCAGTCAAGGCATAAACCGAAAAGCCCCCAGAATAACAGAACGTATTCAAAACCTTTTTGTCGCGGGCATATTGGGCGAACAGTTGACGGTGTTCTCTTTGGTCTACAAAGAATCCTGTTTTCTGTCCCACTTCCCAATCAATGGCAAACTTGCGCCCATATTCCGTGACAATGTGCTGCTCTGGTTTACCAAAGAGATAACTATCTGTAAAACCAGACTTTTGAGAACTTTTACGTCCCATCGTGGCGGCGCTTTTGTCATAGACCGCCTGCAATTCAGCACCATAAATCCGCTGCAATCCGGCGACAATGGCTTCCCGATGCTGATATAGTCCCATACCATGAGACTGCAATACTGCCGTGCCATTGTACCAATCGATGATTAAGCCAGGCAAACCATCCCCTTCCGAATTAACCAAACGATAGCAGTTAGTGACGGGTGCGCCTTCCATTTGTGCCGTTAAACCAAGGGTCTGACGTACTGCAAAAGCTTGGGCAATTTTCTCGGCAATGCATTCCCCGATATTGGCGATTGCACCAAAAGCCAACACCTTTACCGCAATGCTACCCGTTCCCCAAAAACCAGTAGCTAAAATCTCGCCGCTATCTGTGCTAACCAGTACCAAATCCCCTTCCTGTGGTTCAGTGCTGTGGGGTGGGATCTCAATATTTCTAATTGCACCGGAAAAAATCCAAGGATGAAATCGTTTGACTGCATCAATTTTACGGCGATGCAAAATCACCCGAGGCAAATTAGCCGGAGCCATAAGAGACTGAACCATGAGGAATTACTGATTGAATATTGATTGAGTTAAATCCTGTGAGCCATCAGTTTAACAGCTTTTGCAGATGGCTAGAGAATGGCTCAATAATCCCCCCGACATTGACGCATTTCTTACCAATCCCTTTCGTCAGGTTGCTGATTATTAATCCGCCGCCGCATTCTAGTGTCTTGAATGAATGTGCGCATTTGTTCATATAACTGTCTGACATCCACAGGCAACCGTTCTAAAACCAACGTGGGCGATGACACATCACGGGTAAATAATTTCATATTCCCTGTGCCCATGATTCGTTGTCCAAAGGGTTTATCTAGTTCAATATCATCGATCTGATAAATTTCTATCGTCTCAATCCGACGGGACAAAATGCCTTGCTCGACAACAATCCGCTCGGAAGTAATCAGATATTTGGTATTAATCGACTTTAGCCAATACCATACACCCATGATCCCAAGGGTAAAAATTACAGTGATTAACCGCCCTAAACTACCGATTACAGCGGGATTACCTTGAAACAGGGTAATTTCTGAGGAGCTACGGGATTGTGGTTTCATGGGAGTAATGCAGATAGCAACAGAGGGGATCAGACCAGGCGAGCAGTCAAAAGGCAAAAGTCACGGGTAATTGAATTGTAGTCTATAGAGACAATAATCAATCCTGACTATGACTATGGCTCTCTAATTGCTTCATTTTCTTTTTATGCTGGATGCGCAACCACACCTGCCACATGGCAAACAACATAATCAACGTGGCAATAGCGGCATAGGTTCCCCCCGCAGGCATTCCCGAAAAAGCCAAAGCCAAACCGCCCACCCACAAGGTCAGAACATAGATAAAAATTACCGTTTGCTTTTTGGGTACGCCAGCTTTAACTAGTTTGTGGTGTAAATGGTGCTTACCAGCGGATAAAGGCGATTGTCCCCTGGCAAGGCGCTGCAAAATCACAATGGTGGCATCTAAAATCGGCACAGCCAAAATCACATAGGGCAAAACCAGGGCAACGGTAGCGACACTCTTCACCAAACCGATCACGCTTACCCCCGCCAACATGAACCCCAAAAAGTAAGAGCCACCATCCCCCATGAAAATCTCAGCGGAACTACGGGGCTTAAAGTTATAACGCAAAAAGCCCAAGCAAGCCCCCGCCAACGCCGCCGCAATCAAAGCCGCTGCTGACTGTTTCATGAATAAACTGGTAATGAGAATCACCGCCGCCGCAATGGTAGTTACCCCAGCAGCTAAGCCATCTAAACCATCCATCCAGTTGATGGCATTAGCCATACCAGCCAGCCAGATCATCGTGATGGGCAACCCGAAGATCCCAAATTTTACGATCCCGAAAAATGGTACAGAGATAAAATCCACCCTAACTCCGGCACGCCACGCTGCTGCTGCCACCACTAACTGCGCCACCAGTCGGGGCAATGGAGGCAAACTAAACAAGTCATCGGCAAAGCCAATCAAGAAAAATGCTGCCCCACCGATGATCACCCCCCACACGCCATATTCATCACTGGGGGGCAAAATCCCAAACCAGCCTAGCCACCAAACAATTAGCAGGGCAAACATACTGCCCAAGAAAATGGCTATGCCACCCACACGCACAACGGGAGTCGTATGCATCTTCCGTTCGTTGGGTTTGTCCACCAGTCCCGCCTCTAGACCAAGGCGGCGGATAAACGGTGTACTAATCACTACAGCGAATGTAGATACTGCAAAAGTAAAAATATAGGGCAGGGTACTTGGGTGCAGCATGGCTAGCAACGTAATTTACGTGGTTAATTTACGTGATTTGAACGCGATTTGAACGTCATTTCGAGAGTTATTTTGAAAGACATTTAGACAAACATTTAGAAAAATAACACTCTGAAAAACAAAGTTTTGAAAAACGGTCTTTCAAACGGTACTTCAGACGGGAAAACTTTCTGAGCCAAAGGGCATTGCCAGAGACAGGCACAGGCACGAAACACGAAAATACAAAATATTGGTACAAAATATTGGCAGGATATTGGCGAAATACTGGCACAAACTTAAACCATGAACCAATAACGTGAACCAACAAATTGTAAAAATATCAGAAAAATTAAGCCTGATTCCCGATGACGGTGGTGCAGAATCACCATTATGTGAACTTTTTGATACAGTCTGTCGTCACTGCTTGCAAGCATACCAGAACTGATCCCAATCTTTCACGGGTCTCTAAGGATTACTTTGTCTGAATTTGCCGTTAGTTTTTTTCAGATTTGATCCAGCATTTTTAGGATCATTAGCATCATATTGTTTCGGCTTGCCGCTGGGCTGATAGCTCACCAAAGGCTTGCTCATAGTCAGCGGTGGTAATTAACAAGCTGGCGAGATTATCTAAAATGCCGCTGTTCTGGTCACTTTTGTTCTGGTCACCCTCAACACTGGCAGTATTGGCATTTGGGTTGGCAGAATTTGGATTAATATTTGGATTGATATTCGGTTTTGCCCCATAGATGGCTTGATGGCGACGAATCGCAAAAATTGCCGCCCGATTGCTCAAAAATGCCAAATCTGCACCATTCCAGCCCTCGGTTGCCGCAGCCCATGCCGTTAAGTCTAAATCTGTCGCTAGGGGTCGCCCTTGATTATGGACTTGCAAAATGGCTAACCGAGCGGTTTCATCAGGTAAATCAACTTTGAGATGCAACTCTAAACGTCCCGCACGCAACAACGCCGGATCAAGAGACTCTTTACGATTGGTTGCGGCAATCAACAAGACCCCATCCCTTGCCCTGATGCCATCTAATTCCGTCAGCAATTGCCCAATCACTCGATCACTTACGCCACTGTCCCCCTGATAACTGCCCCGCGATGGTGCTAAGGTGTCGATTTCGTCAATGAAAATCACACAGGGCGCAGCTTGACGGGCTTGGGTAAACAGTTGGCGCAATGCCTGCTCGGAAGCACCCACCCATTTAGTCAAAACTTCCGGTCCGGCAACGGTAATGAAGTTGGCTTGGGCAGCGGTGGCAACGGCTTTAGCTAATAAAGTCTTACCTGTACCAGGGGGACCATATAACAAAATCCCTTTAGCAGCGGTAGCTTTAGCATGGGCATAGAGTTCTGGCACTAGCAAGGCTCCGGCGATCGCCTCTTGGAGCGTTTCCTTGATCGTAGCCAACCCACCGACGGCATCCCAAGGCACATTAGGGCTTTGGATTTGCACCGACCGTAACACCGCTGGCTGAATCTGACCTTGGGCAGCGTTAAAATCTGCGGCATTGACTTCTAGCTGATCGGGGATGGCATCAACGGTGCTCACTTGGCGCTTGAGGGCATGGAGGGCGGCACTCTGACATAAGCCTTTGAGATCCGCACCGACAAAACCGTGGGCTTGTTCGGCGATGGCAGTCAAATCCACATCGGCAGCTAAAGGCATGGTGCGGGTATGGATCGCCAGAATTTCTTGACGACCTTGACGATCTGGCACTGGAAAAACGATTTCCCGATCAAACCGCCCGGGACGACGCAACGCCGGATCAAGGGCATCAGGGCGATTCGTGGCAGCCAAAACGATTACTCCTTGGGCAGCATCCGCCGCAAAGCCATCCATTAAGCCCAACATTTGCGCTACGAGGCGTTTTTCTACTTCCCCTTCCACCTGGTTGCGATTGGGAACGAGGGCATCAATTTCATCAATGAATAACAGACAAGGAGCCGACTGCACTGCTTCTTGAAATACTTGTCTGAGGCGGGCTTCAGCTTCCCCATAGTATTTGCCCATTAACTCCGGCGCTACTACTGCTAGATGTGAAACCCCTAAGGTTTGGGCGAGGGAACGGGCGACTAGGGTTTTCCCTGTGCCTGGTGGTCCCACTAGCAAAACCCCTCGCGGCGGTTCTAAGCCTAATTGAGCCAAAATGTCAGGACGCTTCAGGGGGATTTCCACTAGATCCCGCAGTTGAGCTAGTACATCCCCCAAGCCCCCCACTAGTTCAGCTATGACGGGAGGTTTACCGCTATTGCCCTGATTGCGAGGGGTAGAGCCAGAATCCTTGCGGTTATGGGAAGTTTGCCTATTAGAGTTAGGGTTACTCGAATTGAAATTTGAATTAGAGCCTGGCTGAGGACTACTACCGGAATCATTAGTTGATGGTTGATAGCGGGTCGCTTTAGGTTGAAAGCTACTATCTTCGCCGCGAGGTTGATTGCGGGGGATACTGCCTCTGCGGGGAATGCTTGACAGAGGGCGGGTCGAAAAATGAACTTGAGTTTGTAATTCCCCAGACTGGGCTTTTTCTTCTAATTTTTGGGCTAAATCCACTAACTGATCCAGATTCAGCAATTGCTTAACTTCATCCACCAGACCCCCTAAACCCCCACTAAAACCATCAAAATTAAACTCTGTTTTATAATCTGTTTGATGATTTTTGGGTGAGTCAGAGGGATCAGAGTTAGGGGCTTCATTGTCTGATTCACGAGGATCTTGGGGGGAAGTCATAGCCACACCGAATTGTTATCTTAAATTTATGGGGAACACACCACAACCAACTAGAGACGCACCACTAGCTAAGCATCACTAAATTATGGGTTTCATATGGGTTTCAGAGCTAGTTTTACTCCTTAGATTTAGCGTACCACTATGTTCTATGGACCATGACAATGATCCCCCCAAGTTGCGCGAAAACGCCTATGGAGGGATCAAATCTTGATTTAGTTATTAGGTCTTGATTGATGAATTAATGAGTTGCAGGTGAGATTGGTTGACAGGATCTCGGTTTGTAGGCAGTGGTGCAAAATCAGCGTTGAGGTGATACACTGGATCAGCTTTTGGAGAGGTGGCAGAGTGGTTGAATGCGCCTGACTCGAAATCAGGTATGGGGTAACACCCATCGGGGGTTCAAATCCCCCCCTCTCCGTTGATGTGTTGCGACTTGACAAACCTTACTGAACCTTACTGGGGCATTTGGCAACAGGGCTGTAGAGGCTGATTGGCGACTTTACCCAGATTGACTGAGGTTAATAACTGACTCCAAGCAGCAGAAGGAGCAGCAGGTAACTCGCTATTACCGTCGTTGGCTAAAACCTGTAATGTGTCGAGCCAAATCCCTGCTTGGGCGTAGGCGTTGGCTTTGGCGCTGGCATCTCTGGTGTTGAGTTGACGGGCAAGGGCGGGTGTCACCGTGACCCGTCGCATTGTGCCGCGAGTAGACTCTAGGGTGTTGAGGTCACTGATTGTAAATTCCCAGAGATAATCTTTGCCAACTTTAAGGGCTGGGGCATCGTCAGGAATTTGATAACCAATCACTCCCGCCTCGTGTTTCGTCGAAAATGCGGATCGATAAATCCGTTCTGTTTTCCCAGATTTGGCATCGATTTCAAATAACCGGAAGTAGGCGCGTCCCTCTCCCTTAGGCACAAAGAAGTATAGGGTGGGGCGTTCTAGGGTGGTCAAAACTAGGGGCGGTACTTCTTCAGAACTGCCAATGGTTTGTCCTCGTGAGGGGGACAAATTGGGTAAAATTGCGGTTAAACAGTTAGCTTCTAAACAGCCACCGCTACGGGTAATTCCAGGTACAGATACCTTGGGCGCACCGACATTAGTGCGGGGGTTGTAGCGAATTTTGTTTTGGGCGAGGACATCTTGGGTAAAGAGGGGCAGAGTGCCTAATCCTAAGGATAAGCCCAGTAAAATCACCGTGACACCATTACGCCAGATGGATTTATGGGACCTGTTAGATGATGACTCAAACCCATGAGACAGAATGGTAAATGTTTCGTCTGGGGAATCTAGCTGAGTTTGAGACATTTTAGGTGTGTAGTGTAGTGTCATAAATCCCTCTGGCGGAAATGTCACGGCATGAAATCAGGGTGCTGATCATACATGATGCCCAATTGGTGCGGAATGTTTCCTGATGGACCGGCAACCTGCTCGCAGTGCTGACTCAGATTAAACCCCTTTTAAACCCCTTGAATCAGTCCTTGGTGTAAGTTCGCTGAGTGTGGTCGAAACTGTATTTTTGATTTGAATCATCTGTAGTGGCTAAAAAACTGCCTCAAAAGTGTCAAACTGTTAATTACCCAAAATTTTTAGACTCAAGCGGATAAGACAGGCAAACTATGATCTCAGGGGAAATTAAAAGTCAAATCGATCGTATTTGGGATGCTTTTTGGTCGGGTGGGATCTCGAACCCGCTTGAGGTGATTGAGCAGATTACTTATTTGCTATTTTTAAAGCGCCTTGATGAATTACATACCCTGGAAGAAAATAAGGCAAACCGCACCAAGAAACCAATGGAGCGGCGGATTTTTCCTGAAGGTTTAGATGCTAAAGGCAGAACCTATGATGAAATGCGCTGGTCTAGGTTTAAGCATGTTGCGGCGGCGGAGATGTATGAGATTGTTAACGATCATGTGTTTCCGTTTTTGCGCTCCCTAGGGGGTGACGGCTCGACTTATGCGCACCACATGAAGGATGCGAGATTTACGATTCCTACGCCTGCGCTGTTGGCTAAGGTGGTGGATGCTTTGGATGGTGTGCCGATGGATGATCGGGATACTAAGGGCGATCTGTATGAATATATGTTGGGCAAGATTGCCACGGCTGGACAGAATGGGCAGTTTCGGACACCACGCCATATTATCGAGTTGATGGTGGAGCTAACTGCACCGACGGCGGGGGATGTGATTTGTGACCCTGCGAGTGGGACTTGTGGCTTTTTGGTGATGGCGAATGAGTATTTGCGATCGCATTACCCTGAGATTTTGCGGGATACCAAGCTGAGGGAGCATTTCCACCATCGGATGTTTCATGGTTTCGATTTTGATAACACGATGCTGCGAATTGGCAGTATGAATATGCTGTTGCATGGTGTGGAAAATCCAGATATTCGCTACAAGGATTCACTGGCTCAGGAACACGCAGGGGATGAAGGGGCTTATACGCTGATTTTGGCTAATCCTCCGTTTGCGGGTTCTTTGGACTATGAGAATACGGCTAAGGATTTGTTAGAGATTGTCAAAACCAAGAAGACGGAATTGCTATTCCTAGCGTTGTTTTTGCGGCTTTTAAAGACGGGCGGACGAGCTGCGGTAATTGTGCCTGATGGAGTTCTATTTGGTTCATCGAAGGCTCATAAGGAACTTCGCAAAGCTTTAGTGGAAGAACAGAAGTTAGATGGGGTAATTTCTTTGCCTAGTGGAGTGTTTAAGCCTTATGCGGGAGTCTCGACGGCGATCTTGTTATTCACAAAAACGGATTCGGGTGGTACGGATTTTGTCTGGTTTTATGATGTGAAGGCGGATGGTTTGAGTTTGGATGATAAGCGATCGCCTTTGTTGCCTGATGATAAGCAAGGGGCTGTGCCTGTGACACCGTTGACGGATGAGGAGCATTCTAAAAATAATTTGCCTGATGTGTTGAGTCGTTGGTGTTCCCTTCGGCAGGCTTCGGCTTCGCTCAGCCAACAAAAATCTAGCTCCCTGAGCGAAGTCGAAGGGACGGCAAACGAAGCAGATCGCCCTAGAACTGCTCAGAGTTTTTGTGTGCCGAAGGCGGATATTGTGGCGCAGGGCTATGATTTGAGTTTGAATCGTTATAAGGAGGTGATACATGAAGAGGTCGATCATCGCGCTCCTCAAGATATCATTGCGGATTTGGCTAGGTTGGAGGCTGAGATTCAGCAAGGGATGAAGGAGTTGGAGGGTTTGCTGGCTTCGACTACCCTTCGACAAGCTCAGGGCATCGCGCTCAGCCAACGATAATCTAGCTCCCTGAGGGAAGTCGAAGGGAAGGAGATTGCCGAAGCTAACTATTAGCGTTTAACGTGATACGTTATATAATGCAAATGTAAATTGAGCTTGTTTAAGGTGTGATCCGCAACTTTAAAGATAAGGAGACTCAAAAAATATTTGAGCGTCAACGATCGCGTAAGTTGCCATCGGATATTCAACAGGTGGCGCTAAGGAAGTTAAGAATGCTTAACCGTTCTCAAACTTTGCAGGAGCTACGCATTCCGCCAGCAAATCGACTAGAGCGTTTGAGTGGCGATCGCGATGGTCAATATAGTATTTGGATTAATGACCAATGGCGGATCTGTTTTGACTGGCAAGATGGTGATGCGATGAATGTAGAAATTGTTGATTATCATTGAGGCAATCTGATGAGTGTAGATAAACTTAATCCTGTTCACCCTGGGGAAGTGCTTTTAGAAGAATTTCTCAAGCCGATGAATTTGAGCCAAAATCAATTGGCTCTGGCGATTCGGGTTCCTGCGAGGCGTATTAATGAAATCATTCATGGTAAGCGCCGAATTACTGCGGATACTGCGATCCGTCTTGCCTATTATTTCAATATGTCGCCTAAGTTTTGGCTTGGTTTACAGATGGACTATGACTTAGATGTGGCTGAGGATGAGGTGGGCGAAAGGTTGAAGATGGAGGTGATGGCGTATGCGTAGAAAAAGACTTCAATCGCTCTCAAATAGCCATCTCATATAATTACTGCATAGCGAATAGGAGGAAAGTCGATGACTGTGGCGATCGCAAAACCAACTTCTCCAGAGATTAGCCAAGAAAGCTCTAAAAAGATCACTTTTGAAGAGTTTCTTGAGTTTGATGATGGTACGGACTTTATGTATGAGTTGGAGAATGGAGAATTAATACAAATGGCTTCGGAGAGCGAGATCAATCAGCGTATTGCATCATTTTTATTTGCTTACTTTTTGCAGTTGGGCATACCTTACTATCGGCTAAGGATGAAGAGTGAGATCGCGGTGAATAGTCGCATGGTAGGGGTGCGTGTGCCTGATTTGGTGATCTTTTCTGAGGAGTTGGCGGCGGTGATGCAGGGGGCAAAGCGATCGCTAGTAATGTTAGATATGCCTGCGCCTGAGTTGGTGGTGGAGTTGGTGAGTCCTAGCCAAGAGAGTCGCGACTATCGCTATAAACGCTCTGAGTATGCAGCGCGTGGGATTTTAGAATATTGGGTTATCGATGCGATCGCACAAAAGGTGACGATTTTTCAATGGGTGGAGGGGTTTTATGATGAGTTTGTATTTACGGGTGATATGGTGATTAATTCGCCTTTGCTGGGTGAGTTGACCTTGACAGCAGTGCAAGTTTTGCAGGGATAGTATATAGGTTTTGTTTGTAGGGCAAAAAATTATGCAAGTTACTTTAGAAATACCTGATGAAATTGCTAAGAGTTTAGAGTCTCGCAAGGAGAATTTACCGCAGATTTTGGCGTTGGGTTTGCGTGAGCTTGATGCTAATCCTTCTGTTAGTTTTTCGGGGTTGACTGAGGTTTTAGAGTTGTTGGCTAGGTTGCCATTGCCTCAAGAAATTTTAGCGTTGCGTTTATCTCCTGCGGTTCAGTCACAAGTTGATGCTTTGTTGGAGAGAAATCGGACTCAAGGTTTGGATGAGAACGATCGCCTGTTATGGCAGCATTACGAGTTTGTGGAGCATTTGGTGCGTCTTGCTAAGGCTCAAGCTTTGCTGAATTTAAATTAATAACTTATTAGGAGGTTGAATATGGTTTTATCGGAATTATTGACTGATTTAAGGAGGCTTAGTCGGGTAGATATGTTGTATGTTATTCAGGTGCTTGTAGCTGAATTATCTAAACAGGAAGCAAATTTAATTAATGATGATAAGGTGTCAAGAAAAGATGCTGCACTGGCTAGAATCCGCCAGCGTTGGGAGATGTTGCCAATTCAGTCGATCGATCAGGTGCAGATGTGCAAGTTTCAAGTATTAAATGAAAAAGATTAAAAATGAAAACCCTTGATGAGATTAGGCAAGTTTTGTCAGTACAGAAAAAGTCTTTGTGTGAAAAGTACCAAATCACTGAATTAGGTGTATTTGGCTCTTATGCGAGGGGTGAGCAGACTGAAGCAAGTGATGTGGATATTTTGGTGGATTATGAGGTTGCGCCGACTTTTATTATGTTGGTGGAGTTGCGGGACTATTTGAGTGATGTTTTTGGCTTGAAGGTGGATATTGTGACCAAGAACGGGCTAAAGTCTCGGATTCGCGATCGCGTTTTGTCTGAGGCAATTTATGTATAGAAATCTAGCTCCCTGAGCGAAGTCGAAGGGACGATAATCGAAGCAGATAAGTCTCCGCCGCGTGGATGATTGGTCTATCTACGTTCATGTTCCCTTCGACTTCGCTCAGGGAACGGCTATCTAAGAAGAAATAGCACTATGGCGCATATGTATATTTTGGATTGTGTTGATGGGAGTTACTATACGGGTAGTACGAAGGATTTGGTGCGGCGTTTGGCACAGCATCAACGCGGTGAGGGTGCAAAGCATACGGCGAAGCGGTTGCCTGTGAGGTTGGTTTATTGTGAGTTTTACGATCGCGTGGCGGATGCTTTTGCTAGGGAGAAGCAGGTGCAGGGCTGGACTCGCAAGAAGAAGGAAGCTCTAATTGCTGGTGATACGAATTTATTGCATGAGTTTGCGGCTTGTCAAAATGAGTCACATTATAGTAGATATGGCTTCGACTTCGCTCAGCCATCGGGCGATCGCAATAAATCTAGCTCCCTGAGCGGAGTCGAAGGGACGGTAAACGAAGCAGATAAGTCCCCGCCGCGTGGATAATTGGTCTGTCTACGTTGTTGATGGCTTCGGCTACGCTCAGCCATCGGGCGGATCTATAAATAAGGCAGTAACTTGCTCCCTGAGCGTAGTCGAAGGGAACGCACTTGGTAAGAATAATTTAGATGAGAGGCAGAAATGAATTTATATTCCGATAAAATTGAAATCAAAGCATTGAGCAAAATTGCAATTAGAATGCATCAAGGTATTAATACAGTTACTGAGAAAATTCAATATCAAGAGGGTGGATTTCCTATAATCCAATCTAAACATATCACTCAAGGAAGACTTGATTTGTCTGATGCTAGATTTGTAGGGGCATTGGACTTTCAAAAATATAAAGATAAATACAACCCTCAAATAAACGATATTCTCATATGCAATATTGGCACTATTGGGAAAAGCATTTTAATTGTAGAAAAAGTTGATTTCTTAATAGCTTGGAATCTTTTTTTAATTAGTCTTGATGATTCTCAAATTTTGTCAACCTACTTAAAGCAATATCTAGATTATCTCAGTAATAAAAATTATTTTAACCAGTTCCTAACTGGCGGGACTGTCAAGTTTATTAACAAAAGCAATATTGGAGGAATAAAAATCCCAATCCCTCCGATCGCTGAACAAAAACGTATAGCGGAGATACTCGATCGCACTCAGTCACTAATATCAAAACGCAAAGAGGCGATCGCAAAACTCGACACCCTCACCCAATCCATCTTCCTAGAAATGTTTGGCGATCCTGAAACTAATCCGTATGGCTGGGATATTCAAGCAGTATCAAGTTATGTAGCTCAATTTCAAGGTGGTAAAAGCATTGAATCGGAAAGTGGAGAAAATATAGTCACAAAAAATCGAATCTTGAAAGTTAGTGCAGTAACACAAATGGTATTTCGCCCAGAAGAAAGTAAACCATTGCCAGATGACTATGAACCTGCACCCGAACATTTTGTACAGAATGGCGATTTATTATTTAGTCGAGCCAACACAACAGAGCTTGTGGGCGCTGTAGCTTATGTAAAAGAAACTTCATCAAATATACTCTTGCCAGATAAGCTATGGCGTTTTGTATGGAAAGAACCAGCTAAAGTATTACCTTTATTTGTATGGGCACTATTTCAAACTTCCGTAATGCGTCGAGAGATTGGCAAACGTGCAACTGGAACAAGTGGTTCAATGAAAAACATATCTCAAGAGAAATTACTTGGAATTAAAACAATTGTTCCACCTCTCCCACTACAAAAAGAATTTGCTCAACGAGTCGAAGCCGTAGAAAAACTCAAAGCAACCCATCGCGCATCCCTTAGCCAACTCGAAGCCCTCTTTGCCTCACTACAGCATCGCGCTTTTAGAGGAGAGTTGTAGCTTAGATAAAGTTCATTTAGAGTATAGAAATAATGGAGAAAAAGCTATGCAAACCACCGCAGCGATCGAGCAAACAATCTTAAACAACATCCGCCAACTACCACCCGAAAAGCAGCAAGAAGTCCTCGACTTCACCGAAGCCCTTCGCAAAAAACTTGCACCAAAGAACAAACTATCCATGCGCCAAATCGCCAAACTGCCCTTAGCCCAAAGGCATCAATACCTCGCGCAATACATCCCCGCAACCGCCCAAGACTTTCGCAACGACCCAGAACTAACTGAATTTGCAGTACTCGACACCGCAGACTGGGACAGTGACCATGATTAACCCCCAACGTGGCGAAATCTGGCTAGTCGATCTCAACCCCACTAGAGGGCAAGAAATCCAGAAAACTCGCCCAGTTGTGATTATCAGCGCCGAACTTTTTAACCCTATCCCCCTCAGGATTATCATCCCGATCACAAGCTGGCAAGAAAAATTTAGCGATCGCCCCTTCATGGTGAAAATTGAAGCCAATTCAGATAACCAACTAGAACGCGACTCAGCAGGAAACGTCTTGCAAGTTCGCAGCCTGTCCACCGAGAGATTTGTCAAACAGTTGGGGCAAGTATCCGACGAAACCCTACAGGAACTCTTATCTTGTCTAATTGTTTGTGTTGACTACGATCCCAACTTATAGAGTAGGTAGCCGAAAAACGTGGACTAGACGCGATCGCTATTTGAATCGCTATATAAAATGAACGCCATGCTAACCGAATTCACCATAGCCAACTTCAAAAGCTACACCACCAGCCGACTACCACTAGGATCGCTGACCGTACTGATTGGAGCCAACGCATCAGGCAAAAGTAATGCGATCGAAGGCTTACGATTTTTAGCATGGTTAGCCCAAGGGCAAAAACTGAGCAGCATTCAATATGCCGTTAATAGCGCCGATCGCATCGTGCGGGGACGAGTTAATGACCTATGCCATCAAGGACAAACCAGCTTTAGCATCGGTTGTTGTTTGGCAGCAACCGAATGGAATCAACTAGAAATTACCCTCAGCGTCCGTGATGGCGAAATGCACATCACCAACGAGCAGATTACTGGTATATCCAGTCATATTCCTCTGTATCAAATTACTCAACCATCCAAAGGACTCAGTACAGACATTAGCGTTGCCTACAACAACTTTACCAAAGGCAGCAATAAACCCAAGCTAACTTGCAGCGACCAAATGGCAGTATTTGTACAGCTTGATAGCCCCTCCCAATTTGCTCCTAAATACGCCGACTCACGGAAAATAATTCCGCCAATCGCCCGCAAATATCAACAAGTATTGCAAAACATCCTATTTCTCGATCCTGTTCCCGCCAAAATGCGCGAGTACAGCTTTAAATCTGACAAACGCTTACAAGAAGACGGGACAAACCTCTCCAGCGTCCTCTATCGCCTTTGGGAAAACCAACCCGAAAATCAAAGCGCCATCCTTAACTTCATTCAGAGTTTGCCAGAACAAGCGATCGACGGCATCGATTTTATCTTTGGACCTAGAGACGAAGTGATGGTCAGACTAACGGAAACCTTTGGCGATCGAAAACGCCCCTGTGAAGCCGCCCTATTATCCGATGGCACATTACGAGTATTAGCGATCGCCGCCGCCATGCTATCCGCCACCGAAGGCAGCCTCGTTGTCATTGAAGAAATTGATAACGGTGTACACCCAAGCCGCGCCAAACATTTACTAGCAAGCATCCGTAACCTTGCCGAACAGAGAAACCTCAGAGTTCTCCTTACCACCCATAACCCCGCACTTATGGATGCATTACCCGATGAAGCGATCGGTGATGTCGTCTTTTGCTATCGTCACCCAGAGCAAGGCGACAGCCGCTTAGTCAGAATGAGTGACATCTATGACTTTCCCCGCTTAATATCCCAAGGCTCCCTTGGGCAACTGGTAACTGCTGGCATCGTCGAAAGATTTATCAAATCACCGCGCACACCTGAAACAAAAAAACAGCAAGCCCTAGATTGGCTATCACGTTTGCAGGAGTACGGGAATGAGTAGCATTTGTCTGATTGATACCAGCATCTTCCTTGAACTTCTCAACATCCCTAAATACAACCAAAATAGGGATGCAATACTTCAAAATTTTCTTGAATATAGTCAATTAGGCTGTACTTTTTTACTGCCAATGGCGACTATTCTCGAAACAGGTAACCACATTGCTCAAAATGGTGATGGCAGAATACGCAGACAGTCAGCCGCAAATTTTGTTAAAGAAGTTAAAAGCGCCTTTGCGGGTGAAGCACCTTGGTCACCCACCGAATTTCCTCAAACCACGGAAATATTAGAATGGATTGACCAGTTTCCTGATTTAGCAGGTAGAAACAAAGCTCCTGATAAGCAAGAAGGTACAAGTTTTGGAGATCTCAGTATCATTGAAGAATTTCATAAAGCTTGTAAACGATTTTCTATGAGCGAGGTATTTATCTGGTCGCTTGATCAAGATTTAAAACACTATCATCAAATCCCTAAATAAATTGCCCAGATAAATCGCCCAAATCAAGAGTATGAGCCAATTTACCTTTCTTAAACCAGAATTTCCCACAATCTACGAATCCGCCCACAAAGCCTTTAGAACTGCCTATCGCGATCCGCGTACCGCCTGTTTCTATGCCCGTCGCGCCCTAGAACTAACCGTAAATTGGCTATACAAACACGACACATCCCTGAGACTCCCCTATCAAGACAACCTCAGCGCCCTAATCCATGAGCCAACCTTTAAAGAACTAATTAGCGAAGCCGTCTTTTACAAAGCCAAACTAATCATCAAAATAGGCAACAACGCCGTCCACGATCCCAAACCCATCCCCGCCCAGGATGCCATCATCGCCATTCGAGAACTCTTTCACATCGCCTATTGGCTCGGACACACCTACGGGCGCACCACCAAACCCGATCCATCCCTAAAATTTGATCCTGAATTAATCCCCAAGGCTTCGACCTCGCTCAGCCAACAGAAACAACCTAGCTCCCTGAGCAGAGTTGAAGAGACGGCAACCACAACCGCACAACTCCAAAAACTAGAACAAGAGCTAAGGGATCGTGATGAAAAACTATCCATATTCTTAGCCGATAAAAATGCGATCGATGAAGAACTCAAACAACTCCGTACCAAACTCGCCGAAGTCAAAAAAGCCAATACCTCTCAACCCGACACCCACGACTATTCCGAAGCCCAAACCCGCAATGACCTCATCGACCCATTACTCAAAGAATCAGGATGGGTACTGGCTTTGACTCCGCTCAGCCATCGGCAAAAAACTAGCTCCCTGAGGGAAGTCGAAGGGAACATCACCAAAGAATTTGAAGTTTCAGGAATGCCCAACACCACAGGCAAAGGCTATGTCGATTATGTCCTCTGGGGCAACGATGGTAAACCCCTCGCTCTAGTGGAAGCCAAACGCACCAAAAAAGATCCCAGAACAGGACAGCAACAAGCCAAACTCTACGCCGACTGCCTCGAAGCCCAATTTGCACAACGCCCCATTATCTTCTACACCAACGGCTACGAGCATTGGCTATGGGACGACACCAACTATCCCCCCCGCCAAGTACATGGCTTTTACAAAAAATCTGAACTAGAACTACTAATCCAACGCCGCACCACTCAGAAACCCCTGATCACCACAAACATCAATCCTGCCATTGCCTCCCGCCATTACCAAGATCGCGCCATCCGTAAAGTCTGCCAAGCCTTCGAGACCCAAAGAGAACGCAAAGCCCTGATCATCATGGCGACAGGAGCAGGCAAAACTAGAACTGCCATTGCCTTAATCGATTTACTGATGCGGTGTAACTGGGTTAAACGCGCTCTATTCCTAGCTGATCGCATATCTCTAGTTAACCAAGCAATCAAAGTATTCAAAAAACATTTACCAGACTCTGCACCGGTCAACCTGCTCACTGAAAAGAATACCGAAGGGCGCGTCTATGGTTCCACCTATGCCACGATGATGGGGCTAATCAACGATACTAAAGACGGACAAAAACGTTTTGGTGCCGGACATTTTGACCTAGTTATTATTGATGAAGCCCATCGCTCCGTCTTCCAGAAATACCGTCATATTTTTAATTACTTTGACTCACTACTCCTCGGACTTACCGCCACCCCCAAGGATGAAATCGATCGCAATACCTACAGCCTATTTGACCTCGAAAACGGTGTTCCCACCGATGCCTATCAACTCGAAGATGCTGTCAAAGATGGTTATCTAGTTCCCACTAAAGCCATATCCGTTCCCCTCAAATTTCAGAGAGAAGGCATCAAATACAATGAACTTTCGGAAGCAGAAAAAGAGGAATGGGATGCACTGGAATGGGATAAATCAGGTAATATTCCCGATCGCATTGAAGCAGGGGCATTAGACCAGTGGGTATTTAACAAAAACACTGTAGACAAAGTGTTAGCGCATCTAATGCTCAAGGGACAAAAAGTTGCTGGCGGAGATCGACTTGGGAAAACGATTATCTTTGCCAAAAATCAAAAACACGCTGAATTTATCGAAGAGCGCTTTAACGCCAATTACCCCCACCTCAAAGGTGAATTTGCCAGACTAATCACTAATGAGACTAAATATGCCCAAAGCCTAATTGATGACTTCTCTAAAAAGGATAAAGCCCCCCATATTGCCATCTCCGTTGATATGCTCGACACAGGGATCGATGTCCCTGAGGTCGTTAATTTAGTCCTTTGCAAACCGGTATACTCCAAAACCAAATTCTGGCAAATGGTCGGACGTGGCACTCGTCTCTGTCCCGCGCTCTTTGGCGATGGTCAAGACAAACAATTTTTCTATCTATTCGACTACTGCGGCAACCTAGAGTTTTTCCAGCAAACCATCCCAACTATTAACGCCCCCATTTCTAAATCCTTAGGTCAGCAATTATTTACCACCAGACTAGACCTAATCGCTGCATTAGATCAACAATCTAGCTCCTTGAGCGTAGTCGAAGGGACGATAAACAAACTTAAAGACGCTGTAACTCCTGAAGCTGACTTACGCCAACAAATAGTCGATCTACTTCACAAAGAAGTTGCAGCGATGAATCTTGAAAACTTTATCGTGCGACCTAAAAGGCGACTAGTTGAAAAATATCATCATCCCGAAGCATGGCGAGCACTATCGGAACAAGACTTAACGGAACTCAGCCAAGAAATCGCCGGCTTACCCACTCAAACCGAACCCGAAGCCGAAGAAATTAAAAGATTTGATATTCTTATCCTTAAACTACAACTAGCCATTCTGCAATCGCACTCATCATTTAGGCGGCTACGAGAGCAGGTTAAAGCGATCGCTAACCTCCTAGAGCAAAAGTCATCGATCCCCTTAGTTCAAGCCCAACTAGAACTAATTCAAGAAATCCAAACCGAGCAATGGTGGCAAGACATAACCTTACCCATACTAGAAGCAGTCCGTAAACGTCTACGCAGTTTAATTAAGCTCATTGAGAAACAAGAACGGCAACCAATCTATACCAACTTCGAGGATGAAATGGGTGAGGCAACACTTGTCGAACTACCTTACTTTACCTCATCCGATAACTTTGAAAAATTCCGAGCTAAAGCCAGAGATTTTTTACGCTCGCATCAAGACCAGATGGTGATTTTCAAACTCAGAAATAATAAACAACTTACTGCCACTGATCTATCAGAGCTTGAGACAATCTTGCTCGAAAACGGTTTAGGCAATGCCACAGACCTAGACCGTGCGAAACAGGAGTCCCATGGACTGGGGTTATTTGTGCGCTCCCTTATTGGACTAGATCGAGCAGTAGCTAAACAAGAATTTGGTAAATTTCTCACTGATAAAACTCTAAATGGTAACCAAATCGAGTTTATCAACATGATCATTGACTACCTCACCGAACATGGTGCAATCGAATCAGCACGTCTTTACGAATCACCATTTACAGACCTTGCCCCCCAAGGCATTGATAGCTTATTCACACCTTCTCAAGTAGATCAATTACTTGGCTTACTAGATAATGTTTATACCAAAGCCGCCGCCTAATCCCCGCCTAAAACCCGCCCCAGTGCCATGTAAATTTCCTACCCAAACCAGCTAATTCAAATAAAAATACAGCTTTGACTTCGCTCAGCTAACCTACACCGAGGGCTGAGCGGAGTCGAAGCCCCCTCTATAAGTTATTTCAAACAACTATACATTACCAAAACCCCAAACTAAACCTCAAACTAAACCCAAGACCATACCTAAGACCATGTTATGATCTTGCCAAAACAAGGATTACCCAAATCCTCATCGCTGTTCCTGGCGAGTAGTGTCAATCATAAAATTATCAAACAATTTCACAGGCAATTATGGATATTCTTAATTTAGGCTGGGTCGGCATTTTGGCAGTTTTCACCTTGTCCATTGGCTTTGTCGTTTGGGGCCGCAACGGTCTCTAAAGGGGCATAGGTTATGTCTGATATGCCTTGGCTGCCAGGTTTCTTTGTAATTGCAATGGTGCTGCTAGTGGCGGTAACTGGTGGTGTGGCTTACTTAACCTATGTTGAGTGGCAGGATCGCCGCCGCAATGGTAAGACTTAGGTTGCATAAAGTTACCCACCGCAATTTTCGACCAAAATTAAAGTCTCCATCCGCTAAAAACCAGAGCGTGCCCCGCTGTGTTTTGGTTGTGGGTGGAGGCTTTTGCTTTTTGTCCCTCTGATTTTATCCAACCGTATTAAAAAAATTAGGTTCCTCTTATCTGAATCATTGCTAAGTCTGATGAGCTATCGTCCCCTAGGCTTCGCAAAAAACACTAGACTTATTACAGATAGCTTCTAGTTACGGCAAAGAATTATATTGTTTTTTAAGTATTACCTAGGTATTAATACTTAACTGATGCTTAGAATCTAAAACCTATTCAGTCAATTTTTAACGTCCCTGACCACATTCCCAAGGAGCACATTTATGGTTACTACCCCTGTGATTTCCGCCCCAAAACGCCTCACAATTCAAGTGGCTGATATTGCTACCGACACCACCACAGTGCGCTCCCTCGACTGGGATCGGGATCGGTTTGACATTGAGTTTGGGTTGCAAAATGGTACGACTTACAACTCCTATCTGATTCGTGGCGAGAAAATTGCACTGATTGACACTTCCCACGGCAAATTTCGGGAGTTGTATCTTGCCACACTACAGGAGCAAATCGATCCTAAAACCATCGATTACCTGATTATTAGCCACACGGAGCCAGATCACAGTGGCTTAGTACGGGACTTGTTAGCCCTTGCCCCTCAGGCAACGGTGGTGGGGAGCAAAATCGCGATGCAGTTTTTACAGGATTTGGTGCATCAACCGTTTAAGCAGCAGATTGTCAAAAACAGCGATCAAATCGATTTGGGCAATGGTCATGTGTTGCAATTTGTCAGCGCCCCCAATCTCCACTGGCCCGACACGATTATGACCTATGACTATGCCACTGGGATTTTATTCACCTGTGATGTGTTTGGGATGCACTATTGCAGTGATGCCTTATTTGATGAAGATCGGCAGAAGATCATGCCTGACTATCATTTCTATTATGAATGTTTGATGGCTCCCAATGCCCGCTCAGTGTTGGCAGCGATGAAGCGCATGGATGAACTACCAGAGGTCAAAATTGTTGCTAATGGTCATGGTCCGTTGCTGTCCTACAACGTCAAAGAGCTAACGGAAAACTATCGCCAATGGAGTCAAAATCAAACCAAGGGTGAAATTAACGTTTTGGTTTGTTATGTTTCTGACTATGGCTATAGCGATCGGCTTTCCCAAGCTATTGCCAAGGGGATTGTGAAGACTGGGGTTGGGGTAGAGATGGTAGACCTTAGGGTAATTGACCTGCAAGAACTGCGGGAATTTGCCCAGGGTGCGGCAGGATTTGTTTTGTGTACGCCACCATCTTCTTTGAACTACACAGCAACGGCGGTCAGTGCCATCATGGCGGCGTGCAAGAGTAAGCAATTGTTTGGCTTGTATGAACCTTGTGGTGGTGAAGACACTTCCATTGATCTGCTGAATAATAGATTCCAAGATTTGGAATTAGGGGTGGCATTCCCTATGATTCGGGTGCGGGAAAATCCTACGGAAGCAACATATCAACTTTGCGAGGAAGCCGGAACCGACATGGGGCAGAAGCTGCTCCGCAAACAAACTGTGCAGCAAATGAAATCCCTTGATGTGGATTTAGACAAGTCCCTGGGACGGATTGCTGGTGGGTTGTATATTATCACCGCTGGTAAGGGTTTGTCCCGTAGTGCGATGTTGGCTTCATGGGTTGCCCAAGCGAGTTTCAAGCCCTTGGGAATTAGCGTTGCTGTGGCGAAGGATCGGGCAATTGAATCATTTATGCATGTGGGTGATTCTTTCGTTTTGAATATCCTCGAAGAAGGAAACTACAGTAAGTTAATGCAACATTTCCTGAAACGGTTTGCGCCTGGTGCAGATCGGTTTGAAGGAGTACGGGTGCAAAATTCCGCTAGTGGCATTCCGGTTTTAACTGAGGCGTTGGCATTTTTGGAATGTCGCGTGGTGAGTCGGATGGATTGTAATGATCACTGGGTTGTATATGCCACTGCGGAAGAGGGACGCATTGCCAAGCCCGACGGCATGACCGCCACCCACCACCGTAAAGTGGGTAATCATTATTAATCACTATTACCAATCATTCATCTGTTGATTTAGGGTGCGTTGACGTGAAGTTAATGCACCTTTTCATTTAGTAAATACCTAGATTTTAGAGAGCCAGGTTTCTAATGCTAAATTCACAAACTCCGATAACTGAAGACTTGTGTTAGATTGCCCCATATATTCGAGGTACGATGTAGCAGACATTGCCACGCCTGATCTGTAGTTGTGTTGACTTGCATGTGGCAGGTATCTATGTTGGTGAATAAATTCCGCCCTATACACTGGATCAGTAAAATATTTATTTTGTGAGATCTCAACAGGTATCCAAGAATCATGTCTCCATGACATTCCCTTAGGTAAAACCCTATTTAAAGGACGGACTGAAGCAGATTCCCATTCCTCAAAGCTAACCATTTTACCCATTGCATCAGGAGTATGTCCCAAAGCTGAAACAGTTTCCCAGTCTGTCCAAAGCCGCATTCTGACCACCATTTGTTTCTTATGATGTCTTGCAGTTTTCCAGGGTAACCAAAGAAATAATACCATTATATTCCGAACCTTATCCTGACGTAGTTCAGCACAGGATTTAGTTTTACCAGTACCGTAAATAATGTTATTAGTGTTAGATACCTCTTGAATTTTCGGGTTAAACTTTAATATCTGACTTCGGACTTCTAGGATAGATTCCTTAGTCTTTTGATCATAATCAGCTAATAGTTTTAAAAGTCGTCTTGGTGGAGTTGCAATAGTTTGATCTTCCGGTAGATCTGGTAAATCTATTGATTGATATGCGGCTATGTTAGACTGCAAATCCTTTAATGAGAAAAGTACAGTTTTCCCTTTTTCTTGAAGCTTAAACTCCAAGAATCTAATATTGAGACGATTGTACTTTTGATCAATAAAATTATCTCTGTGAAAGCTAGGGGCAATGATAATCAGTTCAATTGCTTGACTGTAATCAATTAATTCTGAGAGAGGTTTTTCGGTAATTAAAGCATCGTAGTAACGGGATATTTGACTGACAACATAGCGGTCTTCACCATTTTTGAGTTCTACAATCGCTAAACTTCCTTGAGCAGTTATTCCTAAGATGTCACAGAACTGACCACTAACACTAAACTGACGCTTGATTGGCTTAATGTCAAGCAGTTGTACTAATGCCCCCCACAAAAAATCTTCTAAACTCTCCTCGGACGCAAATTCCCAATACTGAGCGGTTTTCTGAATATTAAACATTCTCACAGAAGGTAGTTTATGATTACTACAAGATATTTGTCTGATGATGTTGCCGTATAAATATTGTTGACCAGCTTTACTCTAAATTCATACAATAACATCACAACTAAATAACGAAGATTAGCGAAACCCACCCACTAAATTGGGGAATATAGTTCGCTAATCTTCAATCAATCCGTCATCAACGAATCTAGAACTATGTGCCCACAGTCCAAGAGTTCATATATTGCACTTGATCGGGAGTCAGGGTATCAATATAGATTCCCATGGCTTGCAACTTCAATCGCGCAATCTCTTGGTCAATGTCTTGGGGAATGGGAATTACGCCCGCTGGTAATTCACCCTTATTCTTAGCCAAATATTCACAGGCGAGAGCTTGGTTTGCAAAACTCATGTCCATTACGCTGGCGGGGTGACCTTCAGCCGCTGCCAAATTCACCAACCGACCTTCACCCAAAACGATCACAGACTTCCCAGAAGCCAACTTATATTCTTGGGTAAAGTTCCGGACAAAGCCGCTGGAAATAGAACGGGCGCTCAAAGCTTCCAAATCAATTTCTAAATCGAAGTGACCAGAATTACAAACAATTGCGCCGTCTTTCATGGTGTCGAAGTGTTCACCACGAATCACATGCTTGTTGCCAGTTACCGTAATGAAGATGTCACCTTCTTTAGCGGCTAAGTCCATCGGCATGACGCGGAAGCCATCCATAATTGCTTCGATAGCACGCACAGGGTTGATCTCAGTAACGATCACGTTTGCCCCCAGACCTCTGGCGCGTAAAGCCGTACCCTTACCACACCAGCCATAGCCCGCCACAACGATCACTTTACCAGCCAACAGAATATTGGTGGCGCGGATGATGCCGTCAAGGGTGGACTGACCCGTACCATAACGATTATCAAAGAAATGTTTGGTTTCAGCATCGTTAACTGCAATGGCAGGGAAAGTTAGCTTACCATCGCGGAACATCGCATTTAAACGCACCAAACCAGTGGTGGTTTCTTCGGTAGTGCCAATTACTTCAGATAACTGATCGGCATAGTGTAAAACCAGGGTGGTGGTAACATCGCTGCCGTCGTCAATAATGATATTAGGACGATGTTCGAGGGCAATTTCCACATGGCGGTGATAGGTTGCATTGTCTTCACCCTTGATGGCAAACACAGGAATGCCATAGTCTGCCACCAAAGAAGCCGCCACATCATCTTGGGTAGACAGAGGATTGCTAGCGATCAACACGGCATCCGCACCAGCCGCTTGTAACGCAATGGCGAGGTTAGCGGTTTCGGTGGTTACGTGGCAGCAGGCAGACAAACGCAAGCCAGCGAGGGGCTTTTCTTTGGCAAAACGATCCCGAATTTGGCGCAATACGGGCATTTCGCGACTAGCCCATTCAATGCGTTGTTTACCCAGAGGTGCAAGGCTTAAATCCTTGACCTCGTGCTTAACTGATTGGATTACCGTTGTCATTGGTTACTTTTAAGTAAATTAAAGAAAATTAGAGAAAGTCACGAATAGAACTGCATCACCAAAAATGAAGACAGTCTTATGGGACACCAGAAAGTGTCACAAATTTCTCTACCATTATAACCACCATCGAGTTAGTCTAGGATGCGCCAAATATCGCCCCCCAAATATCACCTTATTGCCTCCCTCAAATACTGCCCCTCTTTTGCCTCATAGTGTTTTATGGTGCTGCTTATGGGGCGATCTAAAGAGAACCGTAGAGAACTGTGTAATCAGACTACAAAATTAGACTGCAAGCGAACCGTGTCGGCAAACCACATCAAAAACCATGCAAGAAAATGTTCACTGGCTGCAAACTGCGCTGCAATTAAAAGGCTCTGTTATTCGCATTACCTATCCCAGAATTTTGTGTTTTATGGGTTTAGCCGTGGGCATTGCATGGCTTAACGGCAAACATTTCATCAATCATGATTTAGAAATCACGTTAAGCAGTTTACCCACCAATGTAATTTATAATTTGGTTTTGGGTTTATTGCTGGTTTTTCGGACTAATGCCGCCTATGATCGGTTTTGGGAAGGACGAAAGGCATGGGGCAGTCTAATTATTAATTTACGAATTTTAGCTCGGGAAATTACGTTACATCATCATTTCAAATCCCAAATCAAAGACCAAATTCAAGACCAGACTCAAGAGCAAACAGATCGTGCGGTTCATCTTCCCAATCAATCTCTAGTAATTACATGGCTAAAATTAATCGCTATTAGTACCAAACATCATTTGAGAAATGAGTCTTTAGTCGAACATATTACTGATTCATCTAATAATATCCCTATTGGTTCAGACTTAAAAGATTTAGGCTTAAACTTGGATGAATTAGGCAAATGTCCTCATCCACCATTGCAAATTACCCTATGGCTCAGTCAATATTGTCATCAACAACACCAAGCTAATTATATTGACACGACCCGCCTAACTCAGTTACAAAGTTATCTAGATCAACTAATTACGGGCATCACTTGCTGTGAAAGGATTCGTGATACTCCTTTACCTGTTGCCTACACCATTTTATTACGGCGTTTGACCTTGTTATATTGCGGACTAATTCCCTTTTCTCTAGTGGAAAACTTAAGCTATTGGACCGTCTTAGTCACAGGATTAATTGCTTTTGTTTTATTAGGTGTAGAGGCACTAGCGGCGGAAATTGAAAATCCTTTTGGCTATGATGACAATGATTTAGCTCTTGATGATTTTTGCCGTAATGTCAGTACCAATATCGATCAGATTACTCAGACAAATCTAAATCACTCAATTTCAAACTGAACTTTCTAAAGTCATCCAAAAAGTTATAGTTGTTTGAAATGATTTGTAGATGGGGCTTCGACTTCGCTCAGCCTTCGGTGTAAGTTAGATGAGCGAAGTCGAAGCTAGATTTTTTATTTGAATTATCTACATCCAAAAAGTTATCTTCAGGAGTTATAGTAGAATCAAATAAGAACTAGAGGATGAGATTAGCATATTGTGCAATGAGAGAATCCAAAGATGTATGTTGATGAGCATAAGCTCTTCTCTTTTTCAGAGCAGCAAAGTTATGCTCAATC
>JBIKNH010000204.1:0-7827 GCA_044358815.1 Pseudanabaenaceae cyanobacterium
AGTAAGTTTCAACATGCCAGCGATCTTCGCTCTTCATTTGCTTCTCAAATTCCTTCCATACCTTGCCATTCTTCGCCGCAGTGGTTTCCATGAATCCGGCAATACCATCTTCCATGCCACGCAAGCCACACATATAGGTATGGGTCGAGGGTTTCTGCATCAATTCCCATAGCTCATCAGCATATTGTGCCATCCGGTTTTGGATATACATCTTTTCACCAGATTCTGTCTTCTGTTCGCGACTGATTGCCACATCATAACGGAAATTCCGCTTGTTGCGATAAGCCATCCATTCCAAATCGTGCTTATACAACAGTGCCGAATCAGTAGGTACGCCGAAGAACAACCAAGCCAAACCATTAAACTTGTAATCTTCATGCTTTTCCTTGAACATCCGCCACAGGAAAGCGCGGAAAGGCGCAATCCCTGTACCAGTGGCGATCATGATCACCGTGGCATTAGGATCATCCGGCAATAACATTTCCTTGCCTACTGGACCAGTCACCTTGATCTCATCCCCTGGGTTGAGGTCACACAAAAAGTTAGAGCAAACGCCCTTGACTAATTCGCCTTGTTCATTCTTGTATTCAAGGCGCTTGACACTCAAAGAAATGGTCTTATCGTCGAGATCATCACCGTGACGGGTCGAAGCAATGGAATAAAGGCGCAACTTGTTAGGCTTACCATTCTTATCTGTTCCGGGCGGAATTACTCCTAAACTTTGCCCCTCTAGGTAGGTCAGGTCACTACCGGACAGATCGATCTTAACGTGGCGGGTGTCTCCAGCGGCACCGGGACGAACGATCACCTCATTGGACATGCACTTAGCCACAAAAGGATTGGCAGGGCGGTAGATATTAACCGGAATGTCTTTCTTCGCACTCATGGGCTTTTTTTTATTACGTTGATTTACGCTAGATCACAGGTAAAGAGATAGACCACGCCACCCCTGCACCATTTGACAAACCCACCAACTAAGATCGCATAATGCACCTTAAGTGACCGGTTCCTCTGGGCAGTTGCATCATGGCTAGCCTTGCCTTACCCCATAGATCTACTTATATAGATCTTTAGAAGAGAAATTAATAACAGGGTACTAAACCACGTTACCCACTAGATGGTTAATTTGACAACTAGGTGACAGGTTGCCTAAATGCCAGCCATGCTGACCCGTGGTGAAATCTGTGGGGTTGAGCAATGGTCACCATGTTTAACCTACATGTTTAACCTAATTTAGCCTATCGCCAAAACTGCATATTGTCTGCAATTTAACGCCATTGAAATTATTTACTGACCACTGGCTCATAGAGCATCTTGTCATCCATTGCCAGACTATTGCTACAATTAGCCTCCTGTCACATGATCTGTCAGCGTATTCCTCCCTTGACAATTGACTTGGGATCAGAAGGGCTGTGTTATCATAACTACAATACTTAGCTGATAATCTGAAGTCTGAAAACCTTTGCCAGTTGCTCTGTTGACCATCGGATCACCATTAAGCTTGGCTCCAAGATTTGTGCTGATAATTTGCTGACAAACTCAAGCCGAAAAATCTAGCTACAAAATCTAGCTAAAAACTTGATCTGGATTTATTGCAAAATGCTGCCGGCAAAACTAAAAGATTGACTTAATTTCCGCTTAAATTTATCGACTTCCTAATAAATTCATTCATTAACTTCCCAACTCAGAGGAGGCTATTTTGCAAACAACGGGTGCATTTGCTCTGATAGATAGCGTGGCGCGCCAAGGCGTAAAACATCTTTTTGGTTATCCCGGTGGCGCGATTTTGCCGGTGTATGACGAAATCTATAAAGCAGAAGCTAGAGGCGACTTAAAGCATATTTTGGTACGCCACGAACAAGGGGCGGTCCATGCCGCTGATGGTTATGCCCGCGCTACGGGACAGGTGGGTGTGTGTGTTGCCACATCAGGTCCAGGGGCAACCAATTTAGTGACTGGCATTGCTACGGCTCAGATGGATTCGATCCCGATGGTGGTGATCACAGGACAAGTGCCGTCCTATGCCATTGGTTCCGATGCCTTCCAAGAAACCGATATCTGGGGTATCACGCTACCCATTGTGAAGCATTCCTATGTAGTCCGTGCCCCTGAAGATATTGCTAGGGTGGTGGCGGAAGCATTTCATATTGCGAGTACGGGTCGTCCTGGTCCGGTATTGATTGATATTCCCAAGGACATTGGACAAAAAGTTTTTGAATATAATCCCGAAACCCAGATTAGTATTCCTGGGTATAAACCTAAAACTAAGGGACATTTGCATCAGGTGGCGGCGGCAGTGCAGTTGATTCGGGCAGCGAGTCGTCCTTTGCTCTATGTCGGTGGCGGTGCAATTGTGGCGAATGCCCATCATGAAATCGCGGCTCTAGCAGAAAGGTTCCAGTTGCCTGTAACTACTACGCTAATGGGCAAAGGAGCTTTTGACGAAAATCATCCCCTGGCTGTGGGTATGTTGGGGATGCATGGCACTGCCTATGCTAACTTTGCGGTGCAGGGTTGTGATTTGTTGATTGCGGTGGGTGCCAGGTTTGATGACCGTGTGACTGGTCGCCTCGATAAATTTGCCCCCGATGCGAAGGTAATTCACATTGACATCGATCCCGCCGAAGTAGGTAAGAATCGGGTGCCGGAAGTGCCGATTGTGGGAGATGTGCGCCATGTTTTACAGTCAATTCTTGACACAACCACCTACGAAGAAGCGGTGCAAACCAAGGCATGGTTAGCCCAAATCGACGAATGGAAACAGGACTATCCTTTAGAAGTGCCGACCTACGGTGAAGTTTTGTCGCCACAACAGGTGATCGCCGAATTTGCCAAACAAGCACCTCAGGCTTACTACACCACCGATGTGGGACAGCATCAAATGTGGTCAGCCCAATTCCTAAAGAACGGTCCACGGCGATGGATTTCCAGTGCTGGTCTAGGGACTATGGGCTTTGGGATGCCAGCGGCGATGGGTGCTAAAGTCGCGTTGCCTGAGGAAGAGGTGATCTGTATCAGCGGTGATGCCAGCTTCCAAATGAATCTCCAAGAATTGGGGACTTTGGCACAGTACGGCATCAATGTCAAAATCGTGATCGTTAATAATGGCTGGCAGGGTATGGTGCGCCAGTGGCAAGAAAGCTTCTATGACGAGCGCTATTCTTCTTCCAACATGGAAGTGGGGATGCCTGATTTCGTCAAATTGGCGGATGCCTTTGGGATTAAGGGCGTGAAGGTGATTGATCCGGCAAATCTAGAGCAGGCTGTAGCGGAAATTATTGCCCACCAGGGGCCCGTATTGGCGGATTTCCGAGTCAAGCGTGATGAAAACTGCTATCCGATGGTTCCCCCTGGGGCGAGTAACTCCGAAATGGTTGGCTTGCCCACACCAAAACGGTTACAGGTGGAAACTCCCAACAGCTTGGTTAACCCACCCCAGCAACCTGCCCTAGTTTAGGCGCTGACTTTGACTTAGGGGCAACCTGTGCCACAGGGAGCAGAATTTCAAACTCTGTCCCCTGTTCCATTGCCCCAGTCCATTGGGAGAAGTAAGGGGAATGCAGGGCGAGGTGTCCTCGGTGATTTTGGGTAATGATTTGATGACAAATAGTCAGCCCTAAGCCTGTACCTTCCCCTGCGCCTTTGGTCGTGAAAAATGTCTCGAAAATCCGGCTCTGCAACTGCGCGGGAATACCTTTGCCATTGTCGGCAATTTGCACCCTGATCCAAGCTTTGCCGTCTACTTGGTGAGTAGTAGTGGTAATCCAAATCTGTGGCTCCCACGGGCGATCGCTCAGGTAGGTCATGGGATCATCACTGTCATTCTCTTTTTCTAAGTTTTTCTCTAGAAGAGCATCTACAGCATTACCCAACAGATTCATACATACCTGAATCAATTGTCCGCTGTAGCCTTCGATGTCTGGTAGTTCGCCATAATGTTTGTGAATTTGCATATTGCGGGTGCGATTCGCCAAAATCAATAAACTGCTATCTAAGCATTCATGGAAGTTAACTAAACGCGGTGTGTCCACCTCTTCCATGCGGGAAAAAGTTTGCAAACCATCCACTAAACGCCGTAAATGTTTTGCCCCTGATTGAATACTGGCTAAAACTTTCGGTAGATCGCCTTTAACAAAATCTAAATCCAACTGATCCGCAAGCTTACGGATTGTGGGGGAACCTTCCGGAGTCGCTTCTTCATAGGCACAGATCAGATTCAATAAGCCGTTGATGTATGTGCTGAGATATTCGGTATTGCTGTGAATCATCCCCACCGGACTACGAATATCATGGGAAACTTCGGCAACCACTTGCCCCAGGGTCACCATCTTTTCGGCTTGGATCAAATGAGATTGGGTTTGTTGCCGCAGGAGTTGGGTGGCTAATTCGTGGATTTTTGCCTGAGCTTGTAATAGTTCGTGGACATCAAGTAACTGGTATTGACTGGAGGCAATTTCCACCACCACCGGCTCATAAAGTAAGGCTGGTTCGTCCCGCTGGAGACACATTTGCGCCGCCATGACGATGGACATATTGCCCTGGAGTTTTAAAACAGGGACTTGGCACTGTTCATAGAGAACGGTGATCGGGCGTTTGAGGAATAATTCCAAACCGTAGGGACGGCTCAATACTTCTAAAAACCGCCGCCGTGACAACATCCCAAAATATGCCTGACCCTGTAACAGGATAATGCCTGGCACTGACGGATTAGCTTCAAAAATTTGTCTTGCTTCCTTACCAGTGGCAGTTATATCTAGGGTGATGTGGGAGGCGCTTAACTCCGCAAGGGTGGCATCCAAAGAAAAAGTGATTTCGGTTTCTTCGGATAAGCCTGGATCGGACTGATTGGCTTGCATCACCGCTAGGGGAATCATCGCAATTTTGCGGGCAATGTCTTCCGAGGCAGCTTGTCGTAAACGTTTTGCCGGTGAATGACGCTCGGCGACGCTCCCGATATTTTTCTTGGCTTGTCCCCTGGGTGACGGCTCGGGATGATTTGCTCTGAGAATCCGCCCCAATTTTTCGCTAAACTCAGAGGCATTACCCTGGGTGAGGCGAGGCAGTAGATCAGCGGCTCCAAGGCGGGTAATCCAAAGATGTTGAGATTCAGGGATAATGCGATGACGAGAACTAGTCAGGAGTACGGGGATCGTTTGTTTTCTTTCCACTAACCACCGCAAGACGGACATCGCCACTAAAGACGACCCATTGACCCGCTTCATTTCGATGTCAAGGAGCAACAAATGGGGTAGAGCCTGCTGCTGTTGCTGGAGGTTTTCCAGTAAATCAATAACGTCTGTCCTGGGGGGAACTTCTAAAATTGCCACATCATGGCTGGCTAACAGTTGTTGCCATGCTGCAAAATCATTGGCGTGGAGTTGGGACAAAAGGACTATTTTTTTCATGGCTGAGACACTGTTTCCCCATAAACAAGAGAAAAGACAAAATTAACCAAAGATCACAGAAAAGATTGCAGAAACAATGCTGTAAAGGATGAGCCAAAAAACAACTAGCAACACAGCCCTTTACATTCTTATTGTGATCATTAATTAGGTGTCTAAGCAACCATGAAAACACAACCTATCATTAACCAAACGTTAACAATAGGCTGTAAGGAATTGAATTTTGATTCAGAAAATTAATCAGAAAATTAAACTCGAAAAATCGCCCCAAACTACTATAAATCACTATTAAAAAATCCCCCTTTGCTAAGTCTTTGCTAAGGAGGATTGAGAGAGTTTAGAGCTTATACAGCCACTGGAGTTAAAGCCTCTGCGAGATCCTGTGTCACACTGCCGCCGGAAAATTCTAGGGTAAACGCCGTAGAATCTGGAGGTAAATTAAACCGCATCAAAGCAGGTACACCAAAGTTATACTCTTCGCACACTTGACCCGCTTGATTCACAATCCGCCCGTAATAGGTAACGATGTTTTCGACTGAAACAAATTCCTTAAAGATCTGTTCCAAAATGTGAATATCATCCGCCAATTGATAATCCCAAATATCAATCTCATGACCCGCTGCATCTTTGACGGGACTGCCTTCAAACATATTATCCAAATCTGCCAATTGGGCTTGATCAATTTCATTGCCCACACCAATCAACAGGAATTTGATAAAAGGCTTAGTGCCTGCGGCAACCTCTAAAGCATAGCTAAAGCAAAACTCTTTGACTTCTTCAATGTCTTCAATAATGCCATCGGTAACTAGCAAACAAATTGCCGCCGGTTGCCGAACACCCTTCGCCGGAGCGTCTTGATATTTGTTGATAAAAAACTGCACCGGAGGCAAAAGCTGTGTACCAGTGCCCCAAGGAATCGTCGGACCTTTGATAATCGCGGTTTCGATTTCTTCCCCACTGAAGTTACCTAAATCTTCCACCAGTTCACCACCAGCGCCACAAGCCCAATAGATGAAATCTACCTTGCCATTGACCGAGAAATTAGATAAATATTTCACAATCACGCGGGTGACTGGCTCCACAATGTTATGGGCAGTGGCGGCATTGGCAAAGAAACTGCTCACCACACCACTAATGCCATACATTCTTTTCATAGAAGCCGAGCCATCAAGGGCTAAGCCCACCCGCGCACCTTCGATGGCAGGTACCATCAAAATTGTGGCAACCACTTCTAGTTCACCGTTAGGTTGGGGGTAAACGTTAACTTCACCAAAGGGTTGCACGACCTGTTTTAGCTGCATACTCGGAATCTCCGATGTTTCACATCAAAAATATTAGCTTAATCACCCGTCAAACACACTAGAGATTACCAAAGTTAGGGTGATTTTGGCTTTTGATCACACAAATCACCAATAATAAATCACCAAATAACGAGTTGCAGAAATGCCATTAACCAAATGCCACTAACTGAATCCCATTAGCTAAATCTCATTAGCTAAATGCCACCACACCCCGCACCTGTAAATCACAACTGCGCCACACTTGCCCATCAATGGCGGTTTGTTCGATCAGGCTGGCTAGTTGTAGGGTTTTCAGGGCTTGAGTGCCTCCCACCGAAGGGGGCAACCCACCGCGCACACAGGCGACAAAATGCTCTAGTTCGGCGTGGAGTGGCTCAATGTTGCTGGTGGAAACTTTTTCGATCAGTCCGTCTTGCCGATACAAAACTTGACCATAATCAGTGCTCCAGTTAGCTGTGGTACGACGGTGAATCATAATTTCATTTTTCAGAAAATCTGATTCCGTCAGAGAATTTTGGCAATGGGCAACGATGCGCCGCTGTTTCCGATGGGTGACTTTACTGGCGGTTAGGGTAGCAATCACGCCGTTATCAAAACCAATGGTAGCCGTGACGTAATCCAAGTAAATCGAATCTGGGGAAACTTTATTACCGTGAGCCGTGACTCGCTCCACCTGTCCGGGCACTAGTTCTAGGACCAGATCGATGTCGTGGATCATCAAGTCAAAAACCACTGACACATCATTAGCCCGCTGGGAATAGGGACTCATGCGATCCGCTTCAATGGCTAAGATCGACTCGTGTTTCAGGACTTTACTTAATTCTTGGAAAGCAGGATTAAATCTTTCAATGTGCCCCACCTGTAGGATGCAGTTTTGTTCCGCAGCGGTATTGACCAGAGATTCCGCCTCAGCAATATTGGCGGCAATGGGTTTTTCGATCAGGACATGGATTCCCGCCTTGAGACAGGTCATCCCCACTTCATAATGCAAGCGCGTGGGCACAGCGATACATACCGCATCCACGAGAGGAAAAAGATCACGATAATCCTCAAAATACCTGACCCGATGTTTGCTTGCGGTATCTAAGCCCCGCTCCACATTTACATCAGAAACACCCACCAGT
>JBIKNH010000039.1:0-25988 GCA_044358815.1 Pseudanabaenaceae cyanobacterium
TCTCCCGCACCCGCTGTACCGCTGAAACCATAATCTACCGTACTAGCAACACCAATCCCACCACTACGAGTGACGGTGAAAGTAACTGGTGTTGTTCCAGAATTACCTTCAGGAATACTCGCGTTACTTGTAGTAATTCCATAAGTAATGGCATCATTAGCTGGAATCGTAATCGTTGAACTATTCACACTACCCGCAGTACCACCAGTGATTGTACCGAAGTTCAGAATGACGATTTCATTACCTTCAGGAATGTCATCAGGATTGATTGTAACGCTGACATTTTGAGTTAGAGTAGTTGTATTGGCAGTGAAAGTAATGGAAGTTGTACCTAAAGTGTAATCACTACCTTGAGCCGTGCTGCTACCGCTAACAGTAATTGGAATCGTGACATCGCTTAAAGGAATACCGCTGATGCTAACAGGAATCGTAATAGTAACTGCATTTACATCTTCCGTTTGAGTAGTATTCGCTGTGCCGAAGTTGACGCTAATTACAGGTGGACTATCATCATTGCTGATCGTGGTCAATGCTGATGCTGTAGCGATAATGGAAGTAGGCGTAGATGCTGAAGGATTGGAAATAGTTAATATGACATCTTCATTACTCTCAATTACAGTATCACCGGTGACGTTAACTGTAACTGTTTTACTGGTTTCATTAGCAGCAAAACTTAAAGTTCCTGAAGTTCCCAATCCATTAGCAACGGTATAATCTCCCGCCCCTGCTGTACCGCTGAAACCATAATCTACCGTACTAGCAACACCAATCCCACCACTACGAGTGACGGTAAATGTAACTGGTGTCGTACCAGAATTCCCTTCAGAAACACTAGCATTACTTGTAGTAATTCCATAGGTAATAGCATCATTCGCAGGAATTGTAATCGTTGAACTATTTGCACTACCCGCAGTACCACCAATGATTGTGCCGAAGTTCAGAATGACGGTTTCATTACCTTCAGGAATATCATCTGGATTGATTGTAACGCTGACATTTTGAGTGAGAGTAGTTGTATTAGCAGCGAAAGTAATGGAAGTTGTACCTAAAGTGTAATCACTACCTTGAGCCGTACTGCTACCACTAACAGTAATTGGAATTGTGATATCGCTTAAAGGAACACCACTGATGCTAACAGGAATCGTGATGATGACTGCGGCGGCATCTTCTGTTTGAGTGATAGTAGTATTACCAAAATTAGCTACTGGCTGATCGTCATTAAAAATAACGAATGTAGCTGTTGCTGTGGTGATCGTTGATGCTGGATTCGTGGCTGATGCACTACTCAACGTTACCATAACGGTTTCGTCCGGTTCAATATTAGTATCGCCAATAACATCTAAGGTGATGGTTTTACTTGTTTCATTGGCAGCGAAGTTAATCGTTCCCTGTAAACCCGTTGCTCCTGAAGTTCCACTAATATTATTGAAGTCTGAGCCGCTGGTAGCAGTACCACCAATGGTGTAATTAATAGAACTCGGTAATCCCGTACCAGTGCGATTTACAGTGAAAGTTAATGTCGTAGTGCCGATGTTTCCTTCGGTTATGCCAACTGCTGAATTAACACTGTAACTAAAACTATCATCGTTAATAATATTCGTTGTAACAGTGGCATTCGTGATAGTGGAAGTTGGTGTAGATGCGGAAGGATTACTCAATGTCACACTAATACTTTCATCATTCTCGACTAAGGTTTCTCCATTAACATTGACCGTGATAGTTTTACTAGTTTCAGTGGGAGCAAAACTTACAGTTCCTGAAGTTCCCAATCCGTTGGCAATTGTATAATCCCCTGCCCCTGCTGTACCACCAAAGTTATAATCCACCGTACTTGCAGCATCAGTGCCACCGCTGCGAGTGACGGTAAAAGTAACTGCTGTTGTACCGGAATTTCCTTCCGTAATACTAGTGCTACTCGTAGTAATTCCATAACTAATCGCATCATTATCAGGAATTGTGATAGTAGAACTATTGGCACTACCTGCCGTACCACCAGTAATTGTACCAAAGTTCAGAATAATCGTTTCTGCACCTTCAGGCAGGTTGTCAGGATTAATTGTCACACTGACATTTTGGGTTAATGTAGTCGTTCCTGCCGCAAAAGTAACGGAGGTCGTTCCTAAGGTATAATCACTTCCCTGAGCCGTACTACCGCTATTAATCGTAATTGGAACCGTTACAGGATTAATGCTAGAACTACTCAGGGTAACAGGAATCGTAATCGTAACTGCGGTAGCGTTTTCCGTTTGAGTAAGGCTTGTGGTTCCAAAATTAACTGTCGGTAGCGGGTCATCGTTGGTAATTGTAGTAGTGGCGGTGTTAGTGACAATTGTGGAAGTCGGATTAGTTACTGAAGGCGCAGATAAAGTGACGATAATGCTTTCATCATTCTCAAATAGAGTGTCACCATTAACATTGACGGTTAAGGTTTTGGTAGTTTCACCCACTGCAAAACTGACGGTTCCTGAAGCATTTGTACTACTGCCAAAACTATAATCACTGCTGTCAGCACTGCCCGTGATGGCATAGTCTACGGTGCTGGCAATTCCAATGCCACCGCTACGAGTCACCGTAAATGTTACTGGGGTAGTTCCAGAATTTCCCTCATTAATACTAGAACTATTGGCAGTCACACCATAGGTAATTGCGTCATTTAAAGGAATTGTAATTACAGAACTATTGGTACTACCCTGTAAAGCGCTACCAGTAATCGTACCAAATCCTAAAACAACGGTTTCATCACCTTCTGGTAAATCATCCGGTTGAATCGTAACACTAACATTCTGAGTGAGAGTATTTGTCCCCGCAGTGAAGCTTACTGTAGCTGTATTGAGAATATAGTCGGCACTGTTAGCGAGACTGCTAGGCTGTACTGTGATCGCCACGGTGACATTGTCCAAGGGCGTATCGCTGAGAGTTACAGGAATCGTCACTGTAACCGCTCCATTTAATTCAGCCTGAGTTAAGCTAGCGACTCCAAAGTTAATCGTTGGCGGCGTGTCATCGTTGGTAATTGTTGTGGTAATAGGAGAAACACCATTCAAATTGGAAGGTGGCGCAACTACCGAAGGATTAGCAAGGCTGACAATGATTGATTCATTATTCTCATAATTAACATCGCCATTGACATTAATTGTAATCGTTTTACTGGTTTCATCCGCTGCAAAAACAACCGTTCCTGTGCTGTTCCCATTCCCAACAATGTTATAGTCCACGCCATTGGTCGCAGTGCCAGTGACAACGTAATCCACGCTACTACCCACACCAATTCCGCCAGTCCGACCAACGGTAAAAGTGATTGGTGTAGAACCGCTATTTCCTTCCGTAATTGTCGTGGGACTATTACCAGTGAGGGTATAACTAATCGCATCATTAGCGGGAATCGAGACTGTACTAGTGCTATTTACTCCAGCTTGTCCGCTGCCAGTAATAGTGCCAAAATTGAGAACAATAGTTTCGATATCTTCGGGAAAAGTATCTGGTGTAATTGTTAAACTGACATTCTGAGTTAAGGTTGTCGTCCCTGCGGCGAAAGTTAGGGATGTGGTTCCCAAACTATAATCTAGATTTTGTGCCGTACTAGTACCGCTAATCGTAATCGGAATTATCACATCAGTTAAAGGACTACCACTGATGCTCACGGGAATCACAATTGCATTAGCAGTTAGTTCTTCAGTGGCATTGAGATTTGTTTGGGCAAAATTCACCGTTACCAAAGGCATGGGATCATCATTGGCAATAGTGGTATTCGCACTACTGACACTAATTCCTGAAGTTGGCGTAGTGGCGGAAGGATTACTCAGACTAACAATAATAGTCTCGTCTGACTCAAAAGTAGTATCGCCACTAACGTTAACCGTAATAGTTTTGCTGGTTTCGGTGGGGGCAAAACTTACTGTACCCGTTGTGCCTAAACCGTTGCCAATGATGTAGTCAGAGCCATTAGTAGCGGAACCACTGAAGGTATAGCCAATGGAACTGGCTACATCCGTACCGCCACTGCGACTCACCGTAAATGTAACAGTTTTATTGCCTGAATTACCTTCCTGAATCGTAACGTCGCTGGTGGCGATTCCGTAGGAAATTGAATCATTCTGAGGAATGGAAACCGTGACAATCGTGGGATTTGTGGTTGAAGCAACCCCTCCCGTGATTGTGCCAAAACCTAAGACGATATTCTCCACATCTTCGGGAATATTATCTGGCTGAATCGTTAGAGAAACATTTTGGGTTAAAGTTGTTGTTCCGGCAGCAAAAGTTAGGGAACTCGTCAGTAAACTATAATCAGCGGATTGAGCCGTAGTGGTTACACCATTTATGACGATGGGAACGATTACTGCATTGGGAGGCGCACCGTTAATTGTGACGGGAATAGAAATCGTCACGGCAGTTGCGTCTTCAGCTTGGCTGATATTAGCCACACCGAAAGACACTTCAATTATTGTAGGGGAATCATCATTAGTAATCGTAGTTGTGATTGTATCCGGCGTAAGTTGGGAAACTGGCACTGAACTAGAAGGATTACTGAGATTGAGAACAATAGTTTCATTACTTTCAAATGTGGTATCCCCTAAAACATTGACTGTAATCGTTTTAGTCAGTTCACCAACACCAAAACTTAAAGTTCCTGATACACCGCCACCACCGTTGATTGTATAGTCAGCGCCATTGGTAGCCGTGCCAGCAAAGCTATAGTCTACGGTACTTGCTACGCCCACGCCGCCGCTGCGAGTGACGGTAAAAGTGACTAATTTACTACCGCTATTCCCTTCGGTAACTGAAGCCTGATCGGTACTAACGCCATAGACAATGCCATCATTAGCATCAATGGTTACCGTGGCTTGGGTGGCATTCCCTAAATCTGCGGTTCCCGTGGGTGTACCCAGGTTCAGAATTAAGGATTCCGCTCCTTCGGGTAAGTCATCCGGTTGAATTGTAATGGAAACATTTTGCGTGAGATTCGCCCCCGTAGCTCCTGCGGCAAAAGTAACTGTTGTAGTTAGCAAAGCGTAATCACTGGTGCTGGCATTGCTATTGCTTGCCACTGTAATCGGTACAGTAACTGTATCTACTGGAGAACTGCTCAGGGTAACGGTCAAATTGACGGTTTTAGCGGTGCTGTCTTCTGTGGTATTGAGACTGGTGACATCAAAGTTAACTTGAGGATTCGCTGTTGGTTGGTCGTCATTATTTAGATTCAGAGTTGCCGTAGCATTGGTAATGATGGGATTAACATTACTGGGCTGGGGATTTGACAGAGTAAGCAATATAGTCTCGTCAGACTCAACCGCTACATCTCCCAAAATCTGAACACTAATGGTTTTACTGGTTTCATTGGCGGCGAAATTAATAGTTCCACTAGTAGCTAAACCATTGTCAATGGTGTAATCACTAACATTTGTTGCCGAACCGCTAAAAGCATAGCTAATACTGCTAGCAATAGAAGTATCCCCACTACGGGTAACCACAAAACTAAGCGGTGTGCTGCCTGTGTTTCCTTCAGTAATTGTTCGAGTTGTCAGAATATCAGCACCGGACTGCACCCCAACTGAATAAGAAATACCATCGTTATCACTAATATTTAGGGAAGCACTGGCTTGATTAGGCGCGCTGTCTACCACATAACTCGTGGGATTAGTTGTGGAGGTAACTAGATTGATTTGGACTGATTCCGCACCTTCCACGGAACTATCATCAATGACTGTAATTGGTAAAGTGACACTAGTGGCATTGGCGGGAATGGTAATTGTTAAGGGTAAGCTGGTGTAGTCTGTGCCGTTAGTGGCTGTTCCTGAAACTGTATAACTCACCACCAGAGGCTGAGAAAAATCCCCTGATCCACCGGAACGAGTAATGGTAAAACTGCCATTGTTATTCGGCTCTGCCGCCACACTGTCGAGGACAGAAATGCTAACCGTAGGGGCACTGTTCTGAACAAAAAATGATTCTGGTGAGACCGAGGTATTCCCTGATACATCCCCCCCTGTGCCATAGACAAACACCCCCCCCGACCCAATAGCAACATCAAAATTGGTTACTGCATTATTATTGCTGGTTAGTGCGGTGACCTTAAGGGTGAATAAAACATAAACAGGATTATTGGAGTCGCTATCAATTGTTGGGTCAGGACTAATTTGACTAGCGCCAATCTCATCTAAAACACCTGCTGAAGCTCCCCCAGCATTAATATCGGCTAAATTAAAAGCAGTTTGTGATTCAGTATATAAACCGCCATAGCTAATTTCATCAACGCGAATCACACTGGGGTCAAATGTAACGTCAAAATATCCCGTAGTCGCTGTTTGCTGTCCATTGGTTGCGTCATTATCGATCAAGATGCCCCGAATCTCGAACTGTTCACCGACAAAGATTATGCCATCGGGTTGAGATTGCAATTCAAATCGCTGAAGTGAAAATTGAACAGCCATGATTGGTAGCTCCTTGATAAAGGATGGGCGGTAATGACTCGGCGCAGATTGTCAGAACTGGTTTAGAATTTACCCTATGATTGGTTCGCACAAATGCATTAACCATAATCAATTTACGATGGCTTAGCAAATCTTTGTCTATGGGTGAGGCTACCAATCTACTAAGGTTAATTCCCTCGGATTAATCCCCTGAAGAGAAAGGCTACAGCTTAATCTGTGGGGAACAAATTTCGACTAGCGTAGTATGTTACCCAAATTAAGAGGTTTAATTGCATTAGGACATATAAAATTATTCTTTAATCTCATGTTTTGGGATTTCAGGTATTAGTATGTCATGGGTAATTCAGTGTTTTTTGTTGCTGCGTCTATCGTGACCCTAACTTGCCCTTAGACTTAACTTACCCCTAGGCTAAAATTTTTTAGATTAAAGTTTTTCAATTCTCAAGATTCCCTACAGGTTAACAGTTACCCATCATGGCGTTTATCGATCACAGCAAAGCTCAGAGCCTCTGGCAAGTTTGGGACAAGGTTATTGCGACTTATCCTGATGCCATTGCCTTACATGATCCCCACACCAAGCCTCCAGTTAAATTAACCTATCGGGATGTGGGGCAACAGATTAAATCCTTTGGTGCAGGGTTGCGGCATCTTGGTGTGGGTGCTGGAGATAAGGTAGCGCTGATTGCCGATAACTCTCCCCGTTGGCTGATCGCGGATCAAGGAATTTTAGCCATAGGAGCCGCCAACGCCACCCGCAGTTCCCAAGCAGAACGCCAAGAGCTTCTGTTCATTCTCGAAAATAGTGACAGCAGTGCTTTAGTTGTCGAAAATTTGGCAACCCTCAAAAAGTTACAACCAGAAATCTCTAATCTGCCGATCAAGTTAATTATTCTGCTTTCCGATGAAACGCCCCCCGATGATGCCTGGAATTTTAGTCAAGTTTTAGCCCAAGGCACTAGCCAAGATCTCGGCAATCCTGAAATTACTTTAGACACCCTTGCCACACTGATTTACACGTCTGGCACCAGTGGCAATCCAAAAGGTGTGATGCTGACCCACGGTAATTTCTTGCATCAAGTACAGAACGCCACAGCGGTATTTGTGCCTGAAGTGGGGGATCGGGTGGTGAGTATTTTACCCACTTGGCATTCCTTCGAGCGAACGTTTGAGTATTACGTGTTTTCCCAAGGCATTACGCAGATTTACAGCAGCATTCGCACCATTAAAAAAGATTTGCGGGAGTATCAGCCCCAATATATGGTAGCTGTGCCCCGTTTATGGGAATCGATTTATGAAGGCATTCAAAGGCAACTGGGGGAACAACCTCAGAAAAAGCAACGCCTGATCAAGTTCTTTTTAGGGATTAGTCAAGGATTTATCAAAGCCAGACGCATGGCTGCTGGTTTGGATTTAAATCAACTGGAACCATCTCTATTCCAGAAGGCAGGGGCACTGTGTCGCCAAATTGCTTTAACGCCCCTGCATCAATTGGGCGATCGCTTGGTGTACCGCAAGATTCGGGAGGCGACGGGGGGTAAATTACGTTT
This sequence comes from Pseudanabaenaceae cyanobacterium, assembly GCA_044358815.1. Classification (GTDB taxonomy): domain Bacteria; phylum Cyanobacteriota; class Cyanobacteriia; order Pseudanabaenales; family Pseudanabaenaceae; genus JBAXSK01. Next base: position 7,976 of record JBIKNH010000039.1, read on the forward strand.
TGCTGTTACTGGTGGCGGTTCTATTGCGGAATATCTAGAGGATTTTTACGAAATTATCGGCATCGAAATTTTAGGCGGCTACGGCTTAACTGAAACTTCGCCCGTGACCCATGTGCGCCGTCCGGAACGCAATCTCCGTAATGCCGACGGACAGCCTCTGCGTTATACCGAAACCCGTATTGTCGATCCAGAAACCCGCCAAGATTTGCCCATTGGGAAACGGGGTTTAATCCTGTTACGGGGTCCGCAAATCATGAAAGGTTATTACAAAAATCCCACCAGTACCGCCAAAGCCATTGACCCCGAAGGCTGGTTTGATACTGGGGATTTAGGCTGGGTAACCCGCTGGCAAGATTTAATTATCACTGGTCGCGCCAAAGACACGATCGTTTTAACCAATGGGGAAAACATTGAACCCCAACCCATTGAAGATGTGTGTTTGTATTGTCCCTATGTGGATCAGATTGTTCTTGTGGGGCAAGACCAGAAACAAATTGGTGCTTTGATTGTGCCGCGCTTTAGTGCCTTAGCCGCCGATGGGTTGATTCCTGATGGAGATAATATTCCTGAAGCTATGAGGATTCTAGATACAGACCAAATGCGGCAGATGTATCGTAACGAACTACAGAAATATGTGCAAAACCGTGCTGGTTATACCCCTAATGATCGGATTGTTCCCATTAGATTCATCAATGAACCTCTGACTATCGAAAATGGTTTATTAACCCAAACCTATAAAATTAAACGGAATGTGGTTTTTGACCGATTCGCATCGGTGATTCAGGAAATGTATGGACAAGAATAGTTAAGACTGCGTTATTTCTGGAGGATTTGCCCGATCTGAATAGAATCACTATCTCTTTATAGAATAATAGAATATATCAAAGCATCATATAGGATCGGTGATCGCACTGTCTGCTAAGGTATTCGATTTTATTCAAGAATTAGGTGCGTTACATTGCGTTAACGCACCCTGACTAATATCTTTCTAATTTGAGCTAATTCGAGCATTCAGCCATTTTTGAAATGATTTTTGACTCTCTCCCGAAGGTTGACCTAAAATCAAATTTTTAGTACTGATATCTTCGTCTAGTTGCTGCAAGTGAATTCCCTCGCCTTGACCAGTAGTACGCCAGTCATCACGTTCTTCAATTATGACTTTGGCGATCGCTTTGGTTTGGATGATTTTGGTGTCTTCGATTTTTGAGCAGAAACTTTCTGTAACTTTTGAACTTCTTTGAGGCTTAGTCCTGTAAATTGAGCAATTAATTCCATAGATACATTGGAACGCATCATGTTTAGGGCAATCTGGCTCGCCGTCTCAGCTTTGCCCTTAGCGATACCTTCAGCAATACCCTCAGATCTACCTTCAGCTTTACCTTCTAGTAGGATTTCTTGATAAATAACTGATTCTTTCATGATTTCGCTCCTCAAAAGTCGTTGGATGATTTCTTTATTTAGGGCTATACCTGATATTATAGCGGTGGATGCGGCAACGTTGCTTTGTAATTGGTTATCGGTAATTTGTTCAATTTGTTTGGCTACTTGCCTCAGGGTTTCTTCGGGGTTGTTGGTTTGTGAGAGGGGGGCAAAGGGAAATAGTCCGTGATATTGCTGAAATATTTCTGTGGGCTGTTCCCATAGTCTGACGACGTTAAATTCATGATTTAGTTTGCCAATGTTAAATGTGGTTTGATGGACTAGAGGGGACTGGCTGGGGCTGAGATAAATAACAACTTGATGTATCTCTCTTTCTGGAAATTTACGATACAGCCGCAGTCGGTAATCTGCCATGCGGAAGGGGATATTTTTGTTTACCTCGGTTTGAAATTCGATATGCAGAATGATTTCGGCTGATTGGAGAAATATTACGGAATCAGCCCGAATTGGTTCGGCTAAAAGTTCCGATGGCTCGATTTTGGTTAGGGTTATGGCTTCTCCTAACAGCCATCTGGCAAAGTCGCTGGGGAAGGTTTCGGCTAAGAATTTACAGATGTTATCGATCATTGCGGAATTTTATCATCTACTGATCGCCCCAGATAGCACCATCACCAATAAATCGCCTGCTTGCTTCGGCGAACACATTATAGCTAGCCAGAGTTTTTTAAAGTCGATTACTAACATTTAAGATAGTCAGACCAACAATTTCATCATTTTGATAGCGGATTAAAATATTTTCATCCGTTAGTTCGCTATCATCGGCGGTAAGGGCTGGTTGATGAAAATTGATGTATAACACATCGGCTTCGACATCGTAAAATGTCCAAGTATTTTGCTTGGGTAGAGTTTTAATTGCATTAGCTAAGTTAAGATAGCTAGGAATTTTGAGGGGAGTTAAGGGGAGCGTGACCATATTTCTTTACGTTTGTTGAGAGAATTGATACGTTTAGTAAGATAGGCGGTGATGACAAACCCGTCTTCTTGTGCTTCTTTATAAATTGTAACCAAATGCTTATTATCACTTAGCAACTTGATCGCTAAAAGCTCACTATCATTGCCTTCTAAAATTCTATCAGGATTTTCTATGGTTTGTATCATTTCGGTCTGAAGGTGGAGAAGTTCGGGATGCCCTTCGGTTATATGCTGCCATCTTTCCTCAGTTAGGCGAATGGTTAGTCCGCTTTTGGCGGATGCGATCAGGGGCATAGGGTTTGTCGAGTAAGAGGGTTGCTAAGTTACCAATCTAAATCTAAATCGCTATACCATCAATGAGTTTTCTGTTTTCTAAAGCTCTAAAAATTGTATCGTGTCAATCCTGTAGCGTGAGTTAGCGGAGCGTAACGCACAAAATAATTAGCATTAAATAAGGTGTGTTACATTGCATTAACGCACCCTACAAGATCTGACTTGTTATCAGCAGAATTTCATCGGCAGTCAATTTTAGAACTATGCCGAGTTGCTAAAGAAGTACGCATTTTTCCCTTGATAAATATATCTGCTGAACCCTCTCCCTGGTTGCAACCAGTTATAGATGAATTACAAAGCCGAGGATATGCAGTAGAAATTAAAAAAGTGGCTTATGAATTTCAAAAAAATGGCAATCAAATATTGCGTGTTCAGGGCATTTATGACGAATAGGAAAAACTCGAAATTACAGATAAAGCCTTTCCCATGAATTATGAGGTATAAAATTATAGTACAAACTTTCTGTAACAGTGTTTACTAGGAAGGCTAGTCGGTAAAAACAGCATGAACGATTTTCTGGATCGCAAACTCTCCAAACGCTTCCGCACTTTTGATTATAATGGCAACGGCTTTATTGAGCGCAGCGACTTTGAGATGTCAGTCGCACGTCTGGCTGAGGAATTTGGTCATGAACTTGAATCGCCGGCTCGACAACGGCTGCTCGATCTCAGCCTAGGCTTATGGGATCAATACTTGCAAGTCAGCGACACAAACGGCGACGGACGTATCAGCGAGGCGGAGTACAAAGAAGCATTTGCATTGGGACTACTAGAAACTCCCGAAGCATTTGACGCTGGTTATATGCCTTTTCTTTGGGCCATTATGGATATCGTTGACCAAGATGGCGACGGTAAGCTTACCGTTACTGATGAGATCCGCTGGACTAGCGCCTGGATGCATCTATCCGAGCAAGATTCTCGCGAAGTATTCCGCCACCTTGACCAGGACGGGGATGGCTTCATCACCACCCATGACCTGCTCGAAGCCATCCGCGCTTATTACTTCGACGACGATTCGCCCAATTCTCCCGCCTACTGGCTGCTTGGTCCCCTCGATTCATAGCTTAAATTCTCCGTGAGTGCGTAAGTCTTGTAGGGTGCGTTACATTTCATTAACGCACCTTATTTTTGCTTTTATTCATAGCGATTTCTGGTCAGCTATAATGCTAGACAAGGCAATGATATAGGAGAATTCGCAATCATGGCAGTCCGTCAACCCCTCTATAGCAAAGAAGAATTCGCCCAACGTGGCGATCTAATTTATCAAACGCAAATCCGCCCACAGGTCGAAGCAGATAATCACGGCAAAATAGTTGCTATTGATATTGAGACGGGAGATTTTGAGGTAGCCAATTCACCGATGTTAGCGGTTGATAAACTTTATGAACGTAAACCCGATGCTCAACCTTGGGTGATTCGGATTGGACATAGAGCCGTATTCCGTTTTGGCAGTCGCAGCCTGAGAAAAGCCGTATGATGTTCGGTTTTGTCAATAATAATTGTGAAGCAATTATCAAAGTTGCAGTGGGTCGTATCGGCTCACCCAAAATAGCTCTTGATGCTGTCATTGATACAGGATTCACCAGCTTTTTATCTTTGCCGCTTTCTGTCATCACAGATCTTGGATTGCCTTGGCACTATCGAGATATTGCCACATTAGGCGACGGGAGCGAAGTCGTTTTTGAAATATATAAAGCTTCTGTGATCTGGGATGGTCAGGAGCAAATTATTGATGTGGCGGCTTCTGATGCAGATCCGTTAGTGGGCATGGGTTTGTTGTATGGTTTTAAACTTCAGATTGAGGCAATTGAAGGTGGGCGCGTTACAATCGAAGCCTTCAATTAGCTTCAGTTACGATTGAATTTCTTCGCTCAATAAAAGGAAATCGCTTAGGAATTGACATTTGGTTGCGCCCTTTTTCTTTCTTCTTCAGGTTCTAGCAAACTCATCAATTTCTGAGTAGCATCACCATATTCATAGGGCGACCATAGCCGATAAGCTGCAACATTATCTAATGGCTTTAGCCCTTCTTCCTTGGCTAATTCTGACATTAAAACTGTACCATCTGAAACTTTTCGGTACTCGACAATTGCTCAACTTGAGTCAGTAATCCAAGATTTGACATAACCCACCATTGCCATTATTTTCACATTTTAGCACGACTTCAACTCAATTAGCATTAAGTGCTACACCTTGCGCAATCGCCTATCACCCAAAGCAAATCAAGTTCCATTAGAAAAGATTGATACTCAAAGAGAGAAGCAAATAGCTAAAATCAAGAAACTACGGGATCGCGGCTTGCCCAATGATGAAATCGCCGAACTGTTAGAAATTCCCTTAGAATCAATTGAAAGCTTATCTTAAACCAACGCAGTCAAGAACTCACTAACTACCCAAAACTATATTATCATTCTATAAATATGGAATACCGGATTCACCTAGTTTTTCTTCAGAAATAACAATTACTTTTCAGTAGCAATAATATGTAAGTCAATTTGCTTTTGCCAAATTAACCTAATTACTTTTTGGGTAAAAGAACCCTGAAAAAAACGTTTCCAACTGGATTGACGACTTTCTCCCAAGACAATTTGAGTGATCTTATGCTCTTCGGCAGTTTTGGCAATGGTTTCTGGAACCTTCTGACTAGTTACCTTCAGAAAATGCCCGCCAAATTCTTGACAAAGTTGTTCACAGGTTTCAATGTGCAGGGTTTCAGATTTATTTAAAAATCGGTCAGGATCTTCAACAAAAAGCACAAACAAAGGTGCATTCATATAATTGGCTAATCTGGCTCCCCGTCGTAATAACCGCAATGAATGGGGATAAGTGGAAACACAAACTAAAACCCGCTCTTGAATCGGACAGGTTTGATCAACTAAGTTAGCTTCTCCTTCTTCTTCGACGGTATTAGCCACTTCCCGTAAAGCTAATTCTCTTAACGCGATTAAATTACGCCGTTGAAAAAAGTTAGCTAGGGATTGCTGAACTTTATCAAGGGCATAGATTTTGCCATCGCGGAGCCTTTCCTCTAGGGTTTCCGCCGTGACATCCACTAAGATTACTTCGTCAGCCTCTTCTAATAAACGATCAGGAATCCGTTCCCTAACTACAACTCCCGTAATTCTAGCGACTAAATCATTTAAACTTTCTAAGTGCTGGATATTAACGGTGGAATAAACATCTATTCCCTGGACTAAAATTTCTTCAACATCTTGATAGCGTTTTTGATGGATGGAATCAGGCATATTGGTGTGAGCCAACTCGTCAATTAAGACCAATTGAGGCGCACGAGCTATAATGCCTTGGGTATCCATTTCCCATAGGGTTAATTCATTTTTAAGAAACCCTTGACGGGGCAACATTTCTAATCCTTGGGATTGGTCAAGGGTCTCTTGGCGACCGTGGGCTTCTAACAGTCCAATAACAACATCAATACCCTGTTGTTTAAGCCGTTTACCCTCCTCCAACATTTTGTAAGTTTTACCCACACCGGGAGCCATGCCAATAAAGATTTTATGTCGTCCACGTCGCTCGGTCATAGTAATTTATCACTGTCTCTAATTGAGTTGATCTAGGGAAAAATTTAATTTAACAACATTAACTCCTGGTTCACCAAAAATGCCTAAAAAGCGTCCTTCTGTAGCTTGATTAATTAATAATTCTAATTGATTTGGATCAAGTTTACGGGCTTGAGCAATGCGATTAATTTGATGCTTTGCCGCTGTGATACTGATATGAGGATCTAGACCAGAACCAGAGGTATAAACTAAATCAGTGGTTGGTTTAATATTAGCCTGTTGTAGTTTTTTTAGCTCATTTTGAATGCGTTCTTTTAAGGCAGGATTGCTGGGGGCTAAATTACTAGCTCCGGAAATTCCTGTGATGCCTGCACCTTGTCCTGTGCTGTAATCTACGACACTAGGGCGACTCCAAAAATAGCGCTCACTACTAAAAGATTGACCAATTAAACCTGAACCAATCACGATGCCCTGAGAATTTTTGATCATGCTGCCATTGGCTTGAAATGGGAAGAAAACTTGTCCACAAATCCAAATCAGAAAGGGATAAATCAAGGCTGTAATCACCCACAATAAAGCAGTGGCGCGGACGGCTTTGGAAAATTCACGTACTTGGCTCATCTTAAAATTTCTCTGGTTGTAAAATCACGATAAAAAGATAGATAAACAGACTAAAGGTTACTAAACTCAATAAACCCAAAGCATAGGATTGACTCCGTGAAAGTAAGCCTCCTGTTGATGCTTGAACCACAGGCGAAAAAAATAGATTCAGGACTAGAATTCCTAGAAAATAGAGTGGGATTTTTCTGAAGCGTAATCTCATTAAAAATGGAAAGAAAAGTTTTTTCATGATATTAAAGAGGCTATAAGAAGTTTTTGTAAAAATATGAAGAATGTTTCTAACAGGAATGATCATGGATCGCAAAACTTGTATTGAAAAATTCAACCAAATTTCAAACTAAACCAACTGAAATTACTACTAAGTCAATCATCTTAATGGCAATAAAAGGGGCAATTACTCCGCCCAAACCATAAATCAGAATATTTCGTTGTAGTAACTGATCGGCAGTTAATGGACGAAATTTGACCCCTTTTAAAGCTAAGGGAATCAAAGCCGGAATAATTAACGCATTGTAAATTAATGCTGAGAGAATTGCTGACTGAGAACTACCTAATCCCATAATATTTAAACTGCTAAGACCAACATTAGCGAACATCGCGGGAATAATTGCGAAGTATTTAGCGATGTCATTAGCAATGGAGAAAGTTGTTAAAGCACCGCGAGTAATCAATAATTGTTTACCGATGGTCACAATATCAATCAACTTAGTCGGATCGGAATCCAAGTCCACCATGTTAGCAGCTTCCTTTGCCGCTTGAGTTCCGGAATTCATGGCAACTCCCACATTAGCCTGAGCCAAAGCTGGAGCGTCATTCGTACCATCCCCAGTCATTGCCACTAATTTCCCTTTCGCTTGTTCGGCACGAATCACTTCGATTTTATCCTCTGGTGTCGCCTCAGCAATAAAATCATCCACTCCTGCTTCTTGAGCAATCACTGAGGCTGTAATGCGATTATCACCTGTAAGCATCACGGTACGAATTCCCATACGACGCAATTGGTTAAATCGCTCTTTAATCCCTGGTTTAATTATATCCTTGAGATAGATTACACCGTAAATATCTGCGCCTTGACAAACTGCTAAGGGAGTTCCACCCAATCGGGAAACTCGTTCGTAAGCAATCTCTAAATCAGCCGGAATTTGCCCTCCTCTAGAACGCACAAAGCCCTTAATTGCATCAACGGCTCCTTTCCGAATTTCTTGACCACTGGCTAAATCTATACCACTCATACGGGTTCGCGCCGAAAATTCAATTCCTGTAGCTGTGTTGGGATCAAAATTAATATTTGCTCCTAATTTTTCCGCTAGGGCAATTACAGAACGACCCTCAGGAGTTTCGTCAAAAACACTAGAAATTAAAGCAATCTGAGCCACTTCTTCTAAGGTACAATTATTAACAGGAATAAACTCTTCGGCTAAGCGGTTACCTAAGGTAATAGTACCTGTTTTATCTAATACTAAAGTATTGACATCACCACAGGCTTCAACGGCTCTTCCTGAAGTAGCAATTACATTGAATTGAGCGACGCGATCCATGCCAGCAATACCGATTGCACTTAATAAACCGCCAATTGTGGTTGGAATTAATGCCACTAATAAGGCAATTAATACCACAATACTAACGGGACTTTTGACATAATTAGCAATGGCTGGCAAGGTTGCAATTACAATTAAAAACACTTCACTTAATACCGCTAATAAAACCGTTAGAGCAATTTCATTAGGGGTTTTACTACGTTCGGCTCCTTCCACTAAAGCAATCATACGATCAATAAAACCCTTCCCTGGGTCCGCTGTCACCCGAATTAATAATTGATCAGAAAGAATGCGCGTTCCTCCGGTCACGGAACTAGCAATATCGGTTCCTGGTTGTTTTAAAACGGGAGCCGATTCTCCAGTAATTGCTGATTCGTCTACCGTTGCCATGCCTCCGATGACTTCACCATCCGCAGGAATCATATCCCCCGCAATTACTTGGATTTGATCCCCTCTTTTGAGACTCGTTGAATTAACCGCCTCTGTGGAACCATCTGGTAAAACTTTACGGGCAATCGTATCGGTTTTAGTGGCTCTGAGGGCATCGGCTTGGGCTTTACCACGACCTTCCGCAACGGCTTCTGCAAAGTTAGCGAATAGAACTGTAAATAATAAAATTAGGGTAATGATGCCGTTAAATAGTTGCTGATTTTTACCGAGAACATCACCAAATAATTCGGGATTAATTGTCACTGTAAATGTGATGATCGTACCAATCCAAACCAAAAACATCACAGGATTTTTGACGGCAATGCGAGGATCAAGCTTCACAAATGACTGTTGAATAGCACGAAAATATAATCCCTGGTTTTTAGGTTTTGGTGTGTATTTACGCTGGGATCTTAGTAGTTGTTTCATGATTTAGTCCGAAGTAAAATCAAAGGTAAGATTAGAGATAAAACTAGTTGAGTAATCGTAAAATATTCAAAAGAAGAAGTTAGTTAAATCATGATCATTGCAGGGTTAAACCTTCAGCGATAGGACCTAAGACAAGTACAGGAAAGAATGTTAAAGCACCTAAAACTAAAATTACTCCTGCGGTGACACTAGTAAATAAAATGGTGTCAGTTCTGAGGGTTCCTGTGGTAACGGGTACAGGCTGTTTACGAGATAAATTGTCAGCTAAAAGGAGTAAGGCAATAATTGGAATATATCTACCTAAAATCAGACTAAAACAAGTACTGAGATTCCACCATAAAGCAGTAGAAGCAGGATAAGAATCGGCTAATCCTTCAAGTCCGGAGCCATTATTTGCAGATGCTGAAGCATATTCATAAACTACCTGAGAAAGTCCATGAAAACCAGGATTAGTAATACCTGCTAATTGTTCAGGGAAAGCTAAAGTAATTGCCGCAGGAATTAAAACAGCAATGGGATGAACTAACAGCACCACACTAGCTAAAACAATTTCTGGCTTTTCAATTTTTCGCCCTAGAAACTCAGGGGTTCTACCCACCATTAATCCTGTTAAGAAAACTGCTAGAATTAAATAAACAAATAGGTAAGCCGTTCCCGTACCTTGTCCGCCCCAAATTACTTGTAAAAACAAATTAAAAAGCGTACTAAATCCACCCACAGACATCAAAGAATCTAACATACCATTGACAGCACCACACATTGTGCCTGTGGTTGTGATCGCGAATAAGGCAGTTTGCGCCCAGCCAAATCGTACTTCTTTTCCTTCTAAATTAGGTTGAAAATCATTAGATGAACTATTATTTAATAAGGAATTAACTATGGGATTACCCTGAAATTCAGAACCTGCTGTAATGCCAATTAAAATCACAAAAATAATCAGTACCATACTGAATATTAACCAAGCTTGACGTTTATTATTAGCAAAAATGCCATAGGTATAAATCAAACTCGTGGGAATACTTAACATTGCAATAGTCTGTAACAAATTAGAAAAACTATTAGGATTTTCAAAGGGATGGGCTGAATTAATCCCAAAAAAACCACCGCCATTTTCTCCTAATTGTTTGATGATTTCAAAATGTGCAACTGGACCTAGCGCAATTACTTGATTGGCTTTTTCTAAAGTAGTTATTGTTAATGGATTTGACCAAGTTTCAGGAACTCCTGATGCAATTAAAAGTAATGCACCAGGAATTGATAATGGTAATAAAATACGGGTGATTGATAAAACTAGATCTTGATAAAAGTTCCCCAATGATCTGCCAGTTAAACCGCGAATAAAAGCAATACCAACTACTAATCCTGTTGCAGCGGAAGTAAACATTAAAAAACCTATCGCTAAAACCTGACTGGTATAGCTTAGGGTTGTTTCCCCTGAATAATGTTGCTGATCTGTATTAGTTAAAAAAGAAATAGTGGTGTGGAGCGCTAAATCCCAATTCAGAGCAGGTAATTGGGTGTTATTAAAAGGAAGATGGTTTTGAAAAAGGAGAATTCCTAACACAAAAATACCCATCACTAAATTACTATAAAGAATCGCCCTAATATATTGCCAACCAGTCATAGCTTGTTGAGGGCGTACTTGAATCCATTGATATAAAGTATTTTCTATGGGATTTAGCCAACGATCTAAAAAAGTTTTTTCTCCCAAAAACACCTTAGCCAGATAACTGCCTAAGAATGGAGTCATTATTACAACAATTACTAAAGTCAAGATGATTTGTAGATAACCTTGCCCCATAAATTAAACTTCAGGATAAAAGATAGTTGTTATCATAAGATAAAATTAGTAAATCTAACGTCCTAAACGGGTATAAACTTCTGTTTAGAAATAATTATGGATTTGTTTAGTAATTGAAGATTTATCTAAACACTTCATAAACGCTCACTATATTTATTGAATAGATAAAACATATCAAATCCCCTCATTTAAGCGGCAATTTTAATAATAATTTCTACTATTAGTTCAATGAAACAACTTAAATTTAATAGAAAACAATTAAAACTCTTCGATTTTATCCTGATTGGAATTTTATTTAGCCTGGTTTTAACCTTAGACTTTGCCACCCCACCCAATTATGTTTTTGGTTATCTCTATATCATTCCAATTTTATGGGCAAATACTCGTTTAGGTCGTTTAGCAACAATATTAGTTACAGTAATTGCAGTTTTTTTAACTCTTTTAAATCTTTGGCTGCCTTTATATTTGATTGTAGAATCTGCTACTTTTGCAAATCGTTTTATTGCTGTTTCCTCGCTAATTGTAACTACATGGCTCAGTGAACAAAGTCGCCACTATCAAGAAGCTTTAGTCAAACAACAGACCGAATTAGAATCTCAAGATCAACTTGTTAGACTTCGAGAAGATTTTGCTTCTACCCTTACCCATGATCTCAAAACACCCTTATTAGGAGCAATTGAAACTATTAATGCATTTCAACAAGGTCAATTTGGTAGCGTCTCTGTGAGTCAACAGAAAGTATTAGCAACAATGCAGCGTAGCCATCAATCCAGCTTACAACTTCTAGAAACTTTACTAGATATTTATCATAATGATCTAGAAGGTTTAAAACTTGATTTAGTGCCTGTAGATTTAACTTTTTTAATTGAAGAAGTGGCGAATACTTTAGGTATTTTAGCTTCTAATCATCAAGTCTATCTAAAACTCAATTATGGGGAGTCAGATTTTCGTCAATCTCTCTGGGTTCAAGGTGATATTCTCCAACTACAACGAGTTATTAATAATTTACTGATCAATGCAATTAATCATTCACGACGTGGCGATCATATTGAAATTGAATTAGCTTCTTACAGTAACTATCAATTAGTTAAAATTATAGACAAAGGTCCTGGCATTCTCCCGCAGGAATTACCCTATTTATTTGAGCGTTTTTATCAGGGAAATAGTAATCGTCAAGCTAAAGGAACGGGATTAGGGCTTTATCTTTGTCGTCAAATTATTACTGCCCATCATGGTAAAATCTGGGCAGAGAATCGTTACCCTCAAGGTGCTATCTTTGCTTTTCAATTACCTGTTTACGCCGATCAAAGTCAACAATTTTAACGACTATCAATTTTTTTGAGTTTTTTAGTCATGAAACTTCCTTTAAAGCTACTAGTTGTGGAAGACGATGAGCTTTTTCGTTTGGGCTTAGTGGTGCGTCTGCAACAGGATTTAGACTTAGAAATTGTTGCCGAAGCAGAAGATGGCGAAACTGCCATTGAATTAGTCAATCGTTATCCATTGGATTTAGTTCTTTTAGACGTAGGATTACCTCGGATGAACGGATTGGAAGCATGTCGGCAAATTAAATCACAACATCCAAATCTTCCGATTTTAGCTCTGACTTCCCGTTCCGACTCAATTCTAATTAGTCGTTTAATTGAAATAGGAATTCAAGGTTTTTGTTTGAAAGGTATTGATGCACAAACCCTAGTTTTAGCAATTCGTTCCGTTGCCTCCGGCGCTTCTTGGTGGGATTCCCAAGCAACTCAAGAAATCCGTACTGCTTTCACTCAGTCCGCGAATCATCCTCCTGTCATAACTAAATCATCTCTGTTGACGGAGCGAGAGGTGGAAATTATCTCATTGATGATGGAGGGCAAAGGGAATAAAGAAATTGCTCAGGCATTATATATTACCCCTGGCACAGTGCGTGTTCACGTTCATACTATTATCAATAAGTTAGGAGTCCGTGATCGCACCCAAGCCGTTCTCTTCTGGCAATCCCAACTAGCCATCACAACTAGCCATCACAAAACAACAAGGGAGCTAGACTGACAGATCCTATAAAATACTGCCCCTGATCAAGCTGATATAGTTATTTCAAATAATTCTGGGACAGTCTTGTAAGGAGATAAGCGGACAAGATGTCCGTCCCACCTTTATTGATGCCTTGTAGGTCAGACATCTTGTCTGACAATAGCCCCAAATAACGTCCCATTCTTAATTTGATTGACTATAAAAGAGTATTTCCGGACAACGTGTCCGCACTACAAGAATTAACAACCTGTAGCACAGGCATCTTACCTGTTTGTCTTGGATTTATCTTGAAGCTATAACTGTGATCGACCGATAACCATTTCAAACCCGTTGGGCGGTGGTAGTGGGGACAGGCTCGGCTGTGACTGGTAAGGCAATGGTCATACCTTCCCGCGCCATGATTGCCCCGCTAAACCTAGCCTTAGCCGCCCTACCTACCTCATCTAGAAAATCATCATTATGTAAAGGGTCATGGTGGAATATAACTAAATTTTTCACATTAGCCGCTTCTGCCACCTTAACCGCCTCTTGCCATGTGGAATGACCCCAACCAATTTTTGACGAGGTTTTCGACCAATACTCTTCGTCGGTATAGGTAGCATCAATGATTAACACATCAGCATTGCGAGCTAAATGCACTAAATTTTCATCTAACCGATCTAAAAAATGCTCTGTATCTGTGGCATAAACTGCCGCGTGATTGCCCCAAGCGACTCGATAACCCGTCGCCTCCCCTGGATGATTCAGTAAAGCAGTTTCCACCGTCACCCCAGCGCCAATGTCCACCACAGAAGGCACATCTACATCAAAAAAACGTAGGTTGGAAGCCATCACCCGCAGCGGCACAGGGAAATTAGGATGCAACATCTGTTCTTCCAAACGGTCTTGCATCGTCTGACCATTCGGCGCGATCTTGCCATAGATATTAAACAAATTACCCCGAATAAACGCCGGAGTGAAAAAAGGAAAACCTTGAATATGATCCCAATGGCTATGGGTAAAAAACATGTGAGCTTCCACGGGCAACTGCTTTAGCAAGTGCTGCCCCAAAACCCGTAAACCAGTGCCACCGTCGAAGATGAGCCGCTTGCCATGACATCGCATTTCCACGCAAGGGGTGTTACCACCATAGCGCACAGTGCTAGGTCCCGGCGTGGCAATACTTCCGCGTACACCCCAGAAATGAATTGAGAACTCGCTGTCGGAAATGGACATGGGCTAACTCGATTGAAGTCGATGTTGAGTCATTGCCTTAAGATAGTCGTTATGATGAAAGCGCGACAACGACTAAATAGATGACTAAAATATTATGAATATTATGTCGCAGACTCCACTTATGCTAACTCTATCAGCCAATTTATGACTATCAGCTTTTAGTACTAGCTTGATTTGGAGCTTCAACTCACTCATTCTAGCGATTTAGACGAGCATCTAATATCCGCTCATCTAAACGTTTACTGGTCACTATAGTTTTCTGGGTCATGATGATCAATATTGTTCTAGGGATCACTTTTTGGCGGATATTTGACTAGATGCTTTAGCAATATCCCGTTCAATTGCAGTCAAATGATGGTTCTCAGTGAATCGGTAGACTTTGCAAAGAGTGCCCAGATCACTAATTTGAGACCACTACTGCTGACTACAATTTGACAGCACAATTGCGTCACTCATGCGTCACTTAATTGAGTTTATCCCTTAGGATTATTTCTGACTAAGACAAATTTTACTCAGAGATTTACTCTTCAGAAACAATGGCATCCACCCCAAGTTCATCTAATGCCAACACTGCCGTTAGAGATATCAGTAACGTTATAACTGCACCTAACGCCTCCCATGATGTGCCACAGGTAATTACGCTGACGATCACGGGGATGCGTTGTGCTGCCTGTACGCGAGTGGTGGAACGTAAGCTAATGGCTTGTGAGGGGGTGCAGGGGGTAAGTGTCAACCTGTTGACGGAACGGGCAAGGGTGGTTTATGTCTCGGCGCACCACGGGGGGCACGATGTCAATTCTAGCATCGTGACAGATGGGGGACAAAATGCTGGGGCTTTGATTGCGGCAGTGCAGAAAGCTGGTTTTCAGGCAGAGTTATATCAACCATCAGTGGGTGATAGCCGCTACTCATCCCCGACTCCGGCAGATTTAGACCGTAATTCCAAGCAATGGCGTAATTTGCGCCTACCCATTAGTTTACTGCTATTAGCGGGGGTTGGTCATTTATTTCCCATGACTTCCGGTGAGATGTTACATAGTGGTTTACCCCACGGCTTAACCCATGATTTGCCTGTCCATCTCCATCCCGAAGCTAATTCTCTGTTGTCTGATATTTCTGGGGACGGCTGGCAATATTTCCTGACCAATTTTCTTCATAGTTTGCTGAGTAGTTTGCGCCAGAGTTTTACTAGCTCACCGCTGTCACCGCATCTGATGGAGCTAAGTCCTTTGGGGCAGTTGCAGCAGGGCTTAGGTAATATGGGGCATCTGCTTGGCAATATCTATGTCCATTGGTTGGTGTCAACGGTGGCACTGGTGGGGGCAGGTTATCGCCTGTGGTGGAATGGTTTAAGGGCGATGCTGTCGGGGGGGGCGAATATGAATTCCCTTGTGGCACTAGGTACACTGTCATCTTACGGGGCAAGTCTCGTGGCTTTGGTCTACCCCAGTTTGGGTTGGCATTGTTTTTTTGAAGAACCTGTGATGTTATTGGGGTTTGTCCTGTTGGGTCAGGGTTTTCTAGAACGCGCTAAGGGGGAGTCTGCGGCGGCACTGCGGGCATTGATGGCATTGCAACCAGCTACGGCACGGTTATCAGTGGCGGATGTGGATGTGGCTGTGCCCGTAGATACCCTAGTGGTGGGTGATCAAGTGCGGGTTTTACCTGGGGAAAAAATTCCGGTAGATGGTGTGGTCATCGCGGGGCAAAGCAGTGTCGATGAAGCTTTATTAACTGGGGAATCACTGCCCGTAGTGAAACAACCGGAAGACCCAGTTACTGGGGGCACTATCAATCTGTCGGGAATGCTGACGCTGCGAGTCACCCATGCCGCCCATGAAACCACCTTAGCTAAAATCCTGCACTTGGTGGAATCTGCCCAAGCCAGTAGAGCACCAATTCAAGAATTAGCGGATCGGGTATCTGGTTACTTTGTCTATGGGGTGATCACCGTTGCAGTTCTCACTTTTGTGGTGTGGTATGGATTGTGCCATACATCACTGTTATTTGCTTTGCGGTTAGCCATGGCGGTATTGGTGGTGGCTTGTCCCTGTGCTTTAGGTTTGGCAACTCCGACGGCAATTATGGTTGGTACGGGGATCGGTGCTGCCCGAGGTATTTTGCTGAAGGGGGCAGCTAGTCTAGAAAAAGTTGAACATCTCACAACGATTATCTTTGATAAAACCGGTACTCTGACCACAGGAGCATTAACCTTGACTGATTGTGTGGTTTATATGGATCGGGATGCTATTGCTACGGAATTAACTAATGGAACTTCCTCTAATAGACAACCCTTCAACCATGATGATGTAGAAAAATCTTCATTACAGTATTTATTACAGTTGGCTGCCAGTGCTGAAGTGGGGGCTAATCACATTCTAGGGGAAGCATTGATTCGAGCCTGTGCCGCTGCCCAACCGGAACCAGTGGTTTTACTGCCAATTCGCCATGCAACGGTGATTGCTGGTGGTGGTGTGATTGCTGAGGTCCAAACCCCAGCGCAACTTTGGCAAAGGGTTTGGGTGGGGAATGCCGTGTGGTTAGAACCATATTTAAATGACATGGGAGAAACGCTACCATTGTCGGCGCTGCAACTGGCGGATCGCCTCGCCAAAGAGGGTAAAACACCAATCTTTGTGGCGCGGCAAATTTTAGCGGATCGGTTTACTTCCTTGCCAACAGAGCCAGAGCAAATTCCAGCCAATGAACTAGATGATCTAATTGAGTTTGTCGGACTCCTTGGTTTACAGGACACCCTCAAACCCGAAGCACCGCAAATGGTGGCAGATTTACAGGCAATGGGATTAACAGTGCGGTTGATGACAGGTGATCGTCTCGGTACAGCGGAATATTTAGGGGCAGCGGTGGGCATTGACTCAGAGCAAATCGCCGCTGAGGTCACCCCCGCAGGCAAAGCGGCAATTATTGAATATCTGCAACGGTCAGGGCAGGTGGTGGCGATGGTGGGTGATGGCATTAATGATGCCCCTGCTTTAGCTAGAGCCAATGTGGGGATTGCTTTAGGCTCCGGTACGGAAGTGGCGATGGAAACGGCGGATGTGGTGCTTCTAGGACAAAACTTAAGTGATGTTGTCACAGCAGTACAATTAAGCCGCGCTACATTTCGGAAGATTCGTCAAAATATATTCTGGGCTTTTATTTACAATACGTTGGCGATTCCTGTTGCCGCTGGGGTTTTATATTCTAATTTTGGTATTACCCTCAATCCTGCTCTGGCTGCCCTAGCTATGGCAATGAGTTCTATCAGTGTCGTTATCAGTTCTCTTTGGTTACGGCGACAGTTTGCCGACTGATGGTAATTCTGGTTCCTGCCATAGTGAGCAATTAAATTGAGTTTATTAATAGATTAATGGAATCCAAAAAATTGGAATCAAGGATTATCAAGGATGGTTAAAGTTTTGCTATGAGATTCAACACTTCCGGAAAATAACGCACCTTGATGTTTTTAATCCATTTAATCCATTTTTATGCGGCTACATTTTGGGAGGTATTAGGTCATCTATCAAGCATTTTGATTCTCCGTAATGATTCACGGCTCTGTCTAGCCGAATATTCTATCTAGCTAAATATTTTGATATACTATCATCAATGCTTTTTGTTATGGAAGTACCATGCATACCAAACAACTTTGGTCAGTACTAATCGTAGGGGGTGTGCCACTGGAGCAGCAAGTTTACATTGACTATTTGCAAAGGGAAGAACAGCGACGTTATCTAGTGCATTATCTACCTATTG
>JBIKNH010000205.1:0-7760 GCA_044358815.1 Pseudanabaenaceae cyanobacterium
GCGGTACTGTTGGCGGGCACTGTAGCAGGCAAACCATTGGGAGTAGTCAGAGCGCCTGCACTGCCCGTACTAGGCACAAAAGGAATCGTAGTGGTTTCGGTGCGTTGGCGGCTGTTGGATTTCGGACTGTGGTTTTCGGTAGGCTCTTCGCTAGGATTGACTTTAACCGCTGGGGCGGCTTTACCATAGCTGGGGTTAAAAATCCGAATTACCCCCGATGGATCAACCAGTAGATAGCCAATGGTGGCACTGGAGACCAATAACAACAATAGGGAAATCAAACCCACTGGATTGAGCAAGCTAGCAACAACCACTACTGCCGGATGGGGGGGCGGTGGTGGTAATGGCTCTTCTTCGACTAGATTAGGGGTTTCAGGATAAATATCGGATAGATTTTTGAGGAATTCGTCTTCGGTTACGGGTTGATTCACCGCGTCGGCATCCTTCAGGGGTGGTTCTGGTGCTGTTGCAGTGGCAATGGGGGGAATTACAAAAGCTTGGGGCACCGGCTGAGGCATGGTCGCCGCGCCGTTACTGTAACTACCATTGCCATTGTAGTTAGGGTTATAACTGCCGTTATGAGCACCGTTATTATTACCATTACTGCTAGGACCACCATATTCTGTATTGAGTGGTTCAAGGGGCAATTCCAATCGGGGGGTATGTAATGGCAACGGCTCATCCACTGGTGGACGGCTGGTATGAGACTGCGGTTTAGGCAGGGGGGAAGGCTGGGCTGGGGGCTGGGATTGCAGCGTCGTTTGATTGGTTTTGCCAGAAACGCTATAGGGAGTAACTCCTGGATTTACTGGCGCAGGGGAGCTAGTAGCCGCCGCCATAGGATTGGGTAAGTCAATGCTTTGGCGGGGCAATTTGGGCTTGGCTGGAGGATAAGCGCTGGCATTAACAAAGCTATCACCGCCTAAACCAACCCCTAAACTGCCAAAACTATTTTCCTTTTGGCTTTGGGGCTGAAAGGGTTTTAGGTATGACATGCCATTATCTTGCCAGTGGCGATAGCGCTCTAGTTCTTCGTCTAAGCGCAGATCTAGCCCTCCTAAAGCTGTGTGCAAAAAACTGGACTGAGCTAAGGAAATAACGCTGCTATTGCTGGCATCGGCGGCAGCATGACTATCTTTGTTAACGGGTGCGTTTAGGGTTTGCATAGGGATTTCCTCTCCTTGAATACCAATCTTCTTAAATAATTAATCCTGAATAACTAATCCTGCTCTGTAACCAGTCTTATCGAATTCCTCTAGGCAAATTTAAATTTAAGTTTTTTTAATTGGACTTGCTACTTGGACTTTAGTTGTTGATTTGCCGTAATCCAACCTATCTAAAGTTTTATGCCTGAATCGCTAACCTTAACGTCTATAGTATCTAGTTTATGTCTAATTTGAGATTAGCCTGGTAACTGTGATGGCGTAATTCCCAACTGATTAAAGTGATTACCACAATTTGAGATGACGCGATAATTACTCCTAAGATGCCAAAGGTTACGAAAACCAAGCAATTTGGTAGGTAATGGGGCAAGTTTGGGCTACTCCCGTCTGTAAATCATCCAGTATTTTGGACTACCCCCATTAAGAATGAGTTAAGCATGATTTGACGGTTAACCCATCGTTACCACGCGACGAGATTTACTATTACCTTGTTGATTTCCCTGTTCACTGTCTGACCAAATTTCTGAATCATCCACACTCTGGTTACTCAAGTAAATGTCTTTAATATCCTCCGGTAATACTTCATCAAGGGCTTGGTAAGCTTTGGTTAACATGGCTTTGACCTCCGTAGGGGAAATCGCTTCACCTTCTGCCTGCAAGTAAGCGGAAATCCGTGACGGGCTCCAGCCAAAGGTTTGGGATAAAACCATCACTAACCGTAAATCACCAGGCATTTGATTTAGGGCTTGATTGAGATAACACCAAAACACAGGGGGCGTATCACTCAAAGAATATTGAATTTCTTCGACGGGGGGTAAGTCGCTACGGTTGATCATCAAAGCGGCAATATTAATTAACCAGCTTTGCAGTGATAGCCGAGGACTCATTGCCTGTAAGTCTAGAACTCGCATTTCGTGGTAGATATACTCCCACGTTTTGGCAAATAAATAGTCACACTGGACCGGCGAGCGGGTGGCAGTGCAGATCAGCGTATAAAGTACTTGACCGTAACGACAGAAGATTGCGGTGAAGTATTTCCCCATTTCGGGGTAACGCTGAAACATGGTCAACAGATCCCGATCACTCTTCTGAAAAAGAGCTTGGATCGTAGGATGATGAATTTCGGGAAGGGGTGGGAGTTGCACGATCAGCAGGGGGGAAAAGGGGTGAGATGATGTGGGAATATAGTTTGTCTAGGGAGGGTGTCTAGGGGCAATATTGGTTCGGGGTGGATAATAATGCACAACATAGTAACAGCAAAGCCCCAGATTGCAACCGGAATTTTGACGGATTCAACATCGCCGCAACACTACCCCAAACTTGTCCCAAACTTACCGCCAAACAGCGGGATGACATTAACCTAATGTTAGACGGGCTAGGGTTTGCGATTGGTTCGGTTTGGTTTGCCTTGGACTACTCTGGGTTAGTTTTGGTCTAGATTACTTTTGGGTGGGACGCTTAGGGGCTTCGTCAATGGGTAGACGGCTAATGTCTTTATTTGCCCCAATCAAAACGATCATGGTGCCTTGTTCGAGTTTGCGGTCAGGGCGGGGATTAATTTCATATTTGCCGTCTTGGGCGATCGCCAGAATGGTCACGCCATAGTTACCCCGTAATTTGAGATCCAAGATAGATTTGCCGTCGAAGGATGGGGGGACGATTGCCTCAACAATGCTGTTGTTGTCATCTAGTTCTAGGCGTTCTAAAATCCCCCGCTGGGTAAGACTACGGGCGACGGCTTTACCCATTTCTGCTTCGGGATAAACCACTAGATCCGCCCCAACTTTTTTAAGCAAAGTGCCGTGAACCTCTGAAGAGGCTTTAGCAATGACATTTTTTACCCCTGCTTCTTTGACGTGCAGCGTAGTAATAATGCTTTCTTCCAGATAATTACCAATGGCAACAATCACCGTATCAAAATCCTTGATGCCGATTTCCCGCAAAGCAATGGGATCACTGGTATTGGCTTGGACACAGTGAATTGGTAACTGTTCTGCCAAGATGTGAGACACCAGTTCACCGTTGCGGTCCACCCCTAAGACTTCATAGCCAGCTTCTACCAAGGTTTGGCACACGGACTTACCAAAACGACCTAAACCCAACACCGCAAATTGACGGCGTTCTTCTTGAATGCGACGGAGAAAGTTGGGCAGCATAGTAGTTAACTGAAGATATGACCAAGACTAAGAGTTGATGATTGAAATAACAGAAGTTTTTTGGTTAGCCACGATATAACAAAACGCGACGCAATAGGAATGAAACCACCACTGTGGCACAAATCACAAACAACTGTCCGGGGAGCATC
This sequence comes from Pseudanabaenaceae cyanobacterium, assembly GCA_044358815.1. Classification (GTDB taxonomy): domain Bacteria; phylum Cyanobacteriota; class Cyanobacteriia; order Pseudanabaenales; family Pseudanabaenaceae; genus JBAXSK01. Next base: position 3,469 of record JBIKNH010000205.1, read on the forward strand.
TGTACTGAATATTGCCATAACGCCTGCTGTATAACAGACCAGTTACCAAACTGGCTTACCAGCAAGTAGATGATTCCGACAGTGTGAATCGTAATTAGTCCCATTAAACAACTAATGGTGATTCTTTCGATGCTGTTGATCGGAAAAGTGGCGAGCCAACCTTGACTAGGACGGGCAAATGCAAATAAGCCGCAGACCCATCCCCCAGCAATAAACCCCAGTAAGTAGCCGAAACTAGGTAGTTTCAGGTAACCTAACCCACCCCCTTGGTAAAACACACTAAATCCACTCAACCCCAGCAGCACATAGGACAGTTGAGATAAAAATGCGGCATTGCGTCCACCCATGCACCCCGTAAGCAGGACTGCGCCGATCTGCATGGTGACGCTGATCGGCTCGATGATCAGGCGGTTACTTTGATTGAGTAATGGCACTACTAGGGCAGGCTGCAAAAATGTACTGCCGATGGTTAGTAATAATCCGGTTAATGCCCACAGGAACTGTAACGTGACTGGCACAGAGTTTTAGGGTTTGAGGGGTGAGTGAAAGATGAATTGTAGTTTTAAATGATAATAGGGCACTCAGGGCAGGGATTGAAAGGGTTGTTTTTTGCGTTGATCCCTTCGGTGGCGTTTTCTAACATATCAAGATTGCTTGATTTGAGTAAGGGTTGCTTCTAATTCTGGATTGGTTATAGCTAAGAGCGTGTTTGAGAAGTTTTGCTCCCTCTAAATCCCCCTTAGAAAGAGAGACTTTTTTGGTCTTTTCCACCCTTTTTAAGGGGGGCTAGGGGGGTATCAATAATTGTTTTTAGCGAATATGCAGACTTTCCAAACACCCTCTTAATCAGGCATTTTCACCTTTAACTCTTGTCATGTAAGTTTTGCTAACGATCTGATCTTCATCGGCAATAAAATTAGGATAAACTTTCCATCCGTCTATCACGTAAAAATAGCATTACCATTTACCAACAATTTCCCATAATGGAGCAGTTGTTTCTTGGTGATGCCAGCCCCTCCTAATCATCCCTTGATTCAGCAACGCCGAATTATCTATATAGACAATTCAAATCAAAAATACAGCTTCGACTCTGCTCAGCTAACCTACACCGATTTGTTCGATCAATCCTTCCTCTCAAACTGATTTTCCAAATCCTCCTATTGCATCCCTTAATTGCTCAATAGACTGTAGCTATACTTTAAACATGGAATACATGAGGCAAAACAAAGCCGTCCTAGTGGTTGCTCAGCCTGTCGCAGTGAAGGACAGGGTTTAAAACCGATTTTTTCGATAATTCAGAGGTGAATAACGGTGACTGGTTTGACTGGTTTATTGAGTGGTTTTGGTTTATTGAGTGTTTTACCTGGTGGTGGCGGCGATGATCTGAGTCTCCTGATTGCGCCCTTTGCCATCACCCTGCGAGAAGGGGTAGAGGCGGCGCTAGTGGTGGGCATTGTCAACGCCTATCTACAAAAAAGCCAACGACAGCAATTACAGCCCTTTGTGGGATGGGGCATTGCGGCGGGTTTAGGGATCAGTATTTTGGTGGGGAGTTTATTTTACGCGGCTCTCGATGCCAAATTCATTTACAGTCTGTTTCATGGTGGCAAAGCCATTGACTTAACCGATCCTTTGGGGGTGCTGTGGTCGCGGTTCTATCGCCAGATTTTCGAGGGGGGGCTAGGGCTGTTTGCCATCACGATGTTAAGTTGGATGCTGGTGTGGATGACCCAAAATGCGAAATCCCTAAAAGGCGAAATCGAACAAGTCCTCCGCCGCAACCTCAATCAGGGTAGTCAAGATCCTCCAAGTCCTAAGACACTTAATCTCAATACCCCAGCCACCACAACAAATCCCCTAGGGAAAAATTCTGGGGCATGGGCGGTGTTTAGCTTGGTTTTAATTGCTGTGGCGCGGGAGGGAATTGAAGTTGTAGCATTTCTGGGGGCACAGTTACAAACCGGCTGGCTGCCCATTGTGGGGGCGAGTTTGGGCTTATTAGGGGCGGTGATTATTGGGGTTGCCCTATTTCAATTTGGCGTAAAACTGAATTTACGACTATTTTTCCAAGTACTGGGCGGTTTTTTGTTGCTGATCGTGGCGGGGCTGTGGTTAAGCGTGTTGTCTCATGGTGACAAAGCGGTATTGATCTGGCAGCAAATCACTGGACAGTCTCTGTGCTGGTCCGCCAATGGTATCACCTGTATTTTGGGGCGCGAAATCTGGGATTTACATAGTATTTTGCCGGACAAGGGTTTTCCAGGGGTCATCCTTAAGGCACTGCTAGGTTATCGAGACCATCTCTATGCTTTACAGGGTGCGACCTATTTGGGATTTCTTGCCATTGCGGGTTGGCGGTATCGTCAGGCTTTACAACTAGGGGCAAATTCTGTCGCTGCTGCCTCTAAAGAGTCTCCCTCTCAAGAGTCTCAATGAACATCTAGCAAGCAATATCTAGTAGTAACCTGGTAGTCCCCTGTCCTGTAATACCCAATATCTGTATATCTGTCTTTTAATATCCATCTTGTAACATCTGTCTCGTTTCCTGTCGTTGTCATCTGCTAACTTGCACCCTAGGGCTTTAGTTCTTGATGGGTGATGCTGTGGCTCTGAGTCAAATCTAAGTTGTTCGACAGACCAGGCAAAAGAACGGGGGTGAAAACCCAGTTTTCCGATAAAATGAACACATCAAGTCAATATATCAAGTTGCCGTTTGGGAACCCACCTCGTAAACCTTATTCGCGATGGTCATGTCTAACGATCCTAACTTTTCTGATGCTAATAACGCCCCAGAACCAAAATCTGTGGAAATCGATCCGGCACTGTTGGCGGAACTGGCGGAAGTCAGTAGTGATCCGAGTCAGGTAATTGACACGGCAATCCGTCAGTGGTTGCAACGTCGCGCCATTAAGGAGTCTGATCGCTCCCGTCCTCTGACGATGAATCCCGTTGTGCCGCCTCGGGGTGAGTGGAATGATTAACAGCGTTTACTAATAATCCTTTACTAATCATGGTTAGCAGTTCCGATCGCCTTTCGGTCTGACTGTTGGCTCGTTATAGAGCTTCATCCTAGAATTTGGTTTCTAGGATCTAGGTTTTTTAGTGATTAAGTTGGATTCCCGACCATCCTGTTTGCATCTGGCTGCCTTATGGCGGTTTGCTAACGGCTCTGATAGTTACCCATAGCTCCTAGGTCTCTATTACCTTTCACCGTGACGCTTTACTCTGGTGCTTAATCCTGTCGCCCCATACACGATCTACACTTTTTACGACTTAATTTTTTGATGAACAACATCAATCCTGATTTCCCACTGCTGTGTGGATTATATGTTTTTAGTGGGGGGGCGCAGTTTATTGTCGCGATGTTCTTGCTAACTGTAGTCCAGCCTCAGCAGCAAGAGGCAAATCTGCCCCCACAACAAAAAAAGGATGTCCGTGCCCTCGCCTATGGTTTTCTGGTGGCAGGATCGGTGATATTCCTATTTTTTGCCTTGTTGCTGTTGTATGGTCAAACCCTGAGCACGTTTACCACAGAAATTTTGTTGTTATCGGTGCTGCTGGTGATGGTACCGATTCAGGTTGTGTTGGGTTTTCTGACGCTGCAACGTAAATCAGTGCCCCTTGCTGAACCTACGGAGGTACCAACCAGTTCAGTCTATAGTTCAGTGAATCCCGAACCTGTGGCTCTGGTTGAACTAACCGCTGAAGTTATACCTGTTCATGGTCTGGGAATAACCCCCAGTTGGACAAATCATTTAGATAGTTCTTTACTGGCAGAAATGGCAGAGGCGGGGATTATTGAAGAACCAGGGGTTATCTTAAATGAAGCGATTCGGTTGTGGTTGCGTCGGCGTGCCCTTGAGAAAAACGGGGATAATCAAGAGGTATGGCTGAGAAACGAACGACAGTCGCGGTATTGGCAGCGTTATCAGGGCAATGACTGAGGGAATGACTGAAGATTTTGGTGTGGAGTTAGTTGGATTACAATAAGTCATCAGATATTGACAAATATTCGATAATCTGTAACCATCAACACATAATTACAACTCTTATCACCGCTTTAAGCCTAAGCCAAGTTAGCTAACCCTCACAGTTTTGCTCCTTCCGCATTAGCAGCACCGATAAGAAATAACTGAATCTGCTACTAGGCTTCTGTTTCCATTTCCCATCCAAACTCTACACTTTGCACCCTCAGCCTAGGAGGGTGTTTTTGTTGGATGACTGTTTTATTTGATGATTGATTTGATTGTGGCGTATCCCCCAAAGAATATAAATAATTCAAATAAAAATAT
>JBIKNH010000206.1:0-7744 GCA_044358815.1 Pseudanabaenaceae cyanobacterium
AGTGAATTGGAAGAGTATTACTCAGCCGAGCTATACGGTTAAAAGTGGTGATGCGATTACGGTACGGGGCAAAGGTAGGTTAGTGATTGGTGAGATTGTGGTCACTAAAAAGGAACGTTATCGGGTACAGATGACGCGGTTTGTTTAAGATAATTTAATTGACATAGCTCCATCTGGCAATTTAGGATCGTTTTGTTAATTTGTCCTCACTTTATCTGTCCGCACTCGTGATTTAAGTGACTAAAATTTATGATTAATTTGCCAGATTTCACGCAGAATGGCTATCAAGTGATCAAAGAGTTGGGACATAACTCGGAAGGGGGACGCTTTACCTATCTAGCCCAAAGATTAGCGGATCAGGTGCAAGTAGTGGTCAAGCAGTTTCAGTTTGCTAGGGGGGCGACGGGATGGGATGGGTTTAAGGCGGTCGAAAAAGAAATTAAGAGCTTACAAGGTCTGAACCATCGCGGCATTCCTAAGTATCTCGATCAGTTTGATACCCCTGATAGTTTTTGTATTGTTACGGAATATTTCGCGGCGGATACGTTGGCGGCTGCCCGCAGTTTCACGCCTGAAGAGATTAAAAGCATTGCGGTGCAGACGTTAGAAATTCTGGTGTATCTGCAAGAGCGTATCCCTCCCGTGATTCACCGTGACATTAAACCTGAGAATATTCTTGTAGATAAAGATCTCAATGTTTATCTGATTGATTTTGGTTTTGCGCGGGTCGGTAGTGGCACTGTGGCAATGAGTAGCGCGGCAGCAGGGACTTTTGGTTTTATGGCTCCCGAACAAATCCGTAATCTCAAGTTAACTAATGCTTCGGATCTCTATGGTTTGGGTTTGACTTTGATTTGTTTGATTGGGGCGATCCGTTCTGTTGATATTGGCAATTACATTGACTTCAGCAATCAGTTAGACCGCAGCAAAATCGATCCGAAGTTGAAGGGATGCAGTTTAACTTTTGTGAAGTGGCTGGATCAAATGGTCGCGCCCGATCCGAGTAAGCGTTTTCCTGATGCAGCTATGGCTTTAGAGGCGTTAAAACCGCTTTATGTGGTGCGTGTGCCTGAAGTACAGTTTGATAAATCAGTTTTGGAATTTAGGGCGACAAAATTAGGCGAAAAGTTGACGCAGACAATTACGATTTCTAATCCAATTCCTGAAACTGTTTTAGAAGGTTATTGGGAAGTCGCACCGCATCCCCACGATCCGCCACATACGCCAGATAGTCATGCTTGGATTTCCATTTCACAGCGGCAGATTAAGGGCAATCACACGGAATGCTCAATCACGGTGGATACTAGCAAATTATGGGCTGAATCTCAAGGAAATCGGAAATTAATTTTTCACGGTAATGCGGAATCAGCTTCGCTAACTATTCAAATAGAAACTGCACCTTGTCCAGTTAAGTTACCTAGGGAACAGTATTCATTGGAAATAGCTTGTAGCGGGTTTCTTATATTCTTCATGAGTTCTGTTTTTTACAAGATGATTGGATGGGTACAAGTACACCGCTCAATAGCCTTTGATGCTTATGCTGAGATCTATAACGCAGCATTAACTTTTACTCTGGCAATGACTGGAGGTGTGACTGTGTGTTTTATCGGAAAGGCTGAATTGATTTTGCTATGCATGATGGTCCCAATATTCATGGGTTGGGATATTGCATTAGTTGGTGGGTTTGGGGGACTTTTAGAAGCTTTATTTGTTAAACATTTATTCACAAAATACTATAACTCTCTTTCTGAATCAGATAAGCATGTTGCGTATGTAGGTTTTTGGTTACGCTACTTCACTGGGATTATCTTTGGTAGTACTCTAACTTGGCATATCATGCCAGTAAAGTTAGTCTTATTATCACATTCTGATTCTAAAGTTATGATGGTAATGGCGACATTGCTCTCTGGTATCACATTAGCGTTTATGCATCTATCACCCATCCTAAACCACCGCAAACAACTAGCCGCCTACCGCACCCAAGAACAGCACTTGATTAAGCCATAAGCCTAAAACTATGGAAGATATTCTTCAACTAATCGAATAAGCCACTAACAATTGAAAAAACTAGAGGATTTACAGTAATGCCACACTACAGCATGATTATTATTTGGTCAGAAGAAGATAACTGCTATCTTGTCCATCTTCCCGACTTCCCATTTCAGCAATTTCATACCCACGGTGATACTTACGAAGAAGCCGCCAAACATGGACAAGAAGTAATTGATAGCTATCTGGAAATGTATCGCGAACAAGGAAAACCTTTACCACAACCGAAAAGCTCTTTACAACTCCTGCAAGCAGCATAAAAATAGAATGTATTTATACACAATTCTCATTCAATGGTCTGATGAAGATAACTGCTTTGTGGTTTGCTTACCTGAATTTACAAACCTGATGCAGCCTTGCACCCATGGGGATACTTACTTAGAGGCAGTCCAAAATGCTCAAGAATTGCTCGAATTACTCGTAGAAACTGCGCTAAAAAATGGTGAAACATTACCCAAACGACAAAAATTTCAGGCAACTCCAGTGTCAAAAGCTGCATAGATCGCGAAATTGCTCATGTTAGGGCGATCACCCCAATATCCTTAGACTACAAACAAGCATTTATCCCTGCAATATAGACAGTATTATATCAACCATCTCTATAAAAAATTTTCAGAACCATCTATGTCTTTTGTTTTATCCCCTGACCAACAGCAAAACCTTCAAGAACAGGTTAATCAAATATTACAACTGATTCGCCAAGATGCCGCTTTGGTAAATCGTGTCGATTCCACGACGGTGCAGCAGTCCCTCAGTAAAGCAGTGGCTCCTCGGTTTGAAATTGTGTTTGCCGGGGCATTTAGTGCAGGGAAGTCGATGTTAATTAATGCCCTATTGGGGCGGAAATTGCTCTATAGTGCCGAAGGTCATGCGACGGGGGTAGAATGTCAGGTTTCCTATGCCGAAGAAAGTACGGAGCGGATTGTTTTAACTTTTTTAAGTGAAATGGAAATTGATGAACAATGTCAATTACTCTGTGAGAAATTAGGGATTAGACAGCGGATTAAACTAGGGCATCGGGAAATGATTGCCGGAGTGCAAGAAGTTTGTCAAAGAATTATTCAAACTGAAGGGGGTGAAAGTAAATCAGAGCGGGGGAAACAAGCCCGTGCTTTGCAATATTTACTTCAGGGATTTGTCCAAAATCAAAAATATATTGATCCCCACCTAAATCGTACTTTTTCGATGGAATATTTTCAATTTACTACATTACAAGAAGCTGCAAGTTATGCACGGCGGGGGAGTAATAGTGCTGTTCTAAAAAAGATTGAATATTACTGCCATGATGAACTGCTGAAAGATGGTAATGTCTTGGTGGATACCCCTGGGATTGATGCACCGATTAAACGAGATGCCGATTTGACATTTCAGAAAATTCAAGATCCAGAAACTTCCGCTGTGATTTGCTTGCTCAAGGTAGCAGAAACTGGTGAATTAAGTACTGAAGAAACAGAATTACTGGAAAAAATTCGTCGTAATCCCAGCATTCGTGATCGGGTTTTTTATGTGTTTAATCGGGTGGATAAAGCTTGGTTTAATGCCCAGTTACGGCAACGGTTAGATCGATTTATTGCTGACCAATTTACCCATAATGCCCGTACATTCAAAACTAGCGGTTTATTAGGTTTTTATGGGCAACAATTACGCAATTCTGGGATTCAGGATCGGTTTGGTTTAGACTCAATTTTTGCCGAAGAAGTCCAACAAGAAAATACCGAAGAAACCCCTCTATTTGTTTCAGAATTTAACCGTTATTGCAGTTCTGGGAAATTAAACGGTACGGATTTCCGGATTGATGTGCGTAGTTATGAATCACCGAATCAAAATTATGTGCGAATCTTGCAAGAATGGGGTAATCCACTGATTGATCATCTCATTGATGACAGTGGCGTAGAATCATTTCGTCAAGCTATTACCCGCTATCTCACAGAAGAAAAATATCCCCTCTTGTTCACTAATTTAGCTGATGATCTGCAACCAGTTTGCATGATTTTAAAGCAAAATTATTTAGAACATTGGCACAATTTAGAAGCGGAACCTCAAACCGTTGATGATGTAAAACGGCAGGAAATTCAACAGCTTAGTGCTGATTTAAAAACCATTGGTGATGAGCTACAGCAAGACGTTCATGCATTAATTAATGAAGCGGTTGCCACTAATAATAATCAATATTATGAAGAGGATTATCTCAAGCTCAAAAAGGCGATGGTAGCCCGTTTAGATGACTTAATTGAATCATTTTCAGTAGCGAAAGTGCATCAGTTAGCTCAAAGCAGACATCCTCGTAATTCCGTAGTGCCCTTATTAGCGATTTTGGCGGAGGGTTTCTATTATTTAGCTAATGAGTTAGAAGATGTTTTGATTGAAAGTTCCCGAGAAATTGCGACAAACTTTTTTGATCAGTTATTGCAACACATTAAAAAGCGTCCTTATTATGTTAATTTGTGTCGATTGCTGGGCAATGATGGCAACTTAGAAAATTATTTTTATCAAGTTTATGATCAGACTTGTTTATCTCTAACTAGTGCCGCTCAACAGGAATGTGATCGCTATGTGCGGGAGCGCCCTGAATTATATTTAGAGGGGACAGTTTCGCTGTGGCAATTGCGTCAAACTTTGCAGCAATCTTGTCGCGGCTATGACTATCAAAGTATGATTGAATCAGAACCAGCGATTCGTCAGTTATTAAAAATTGATTTTGAACATAAAGTCACTGAAACTATTTCCCGCACCTATCGCCAAACTGTTAATCAAATTTTAAATACCCATATTTCTGCTGCTGCAAAACAACAGGCACAACATATTCTTGGTTCCTATGATCAGGCTTTGGCTTATATTTCGCAAATTCTCGACAAGGAAGCGGCGGATCGGTTGGCAATTAATCAGCAACACAAAGCTGAACTAAAAACTAAGATTGATCGGTATAATCAGGCGGTGCAGCCAATTAATGATTTACTAATTTTGATGCAGCTAGATCGCAAGAAATTACCAGTGATTTTGACTGAGGATTTGCATTATATCCCTCAGCCTGTGGTAGATCACAGCAATCAAAACACCTCTCAAAACACCTCTCAAAATGGCTCTGGAAATCATAATGTTTCTGTAAATATTGACTCATCAGATATTAACCAGGCAAATGTCAATCAGGCAAAGATTAGCGCTGTAAAGATTGATGTAGATCTTGATCTAGATTGCAATCCTAATGATGGACAAAATGTAACTCAGCATGACCCAATTACCGGCTATAATCCAAGTGGTGGGAATGATAAAATTGCCGAATCAGTCATTGTTGAACCAGAAACTTATTACTTACTCAATGATTTGGGTGAGCCTAATTTTTAGTCATCAACTACGATAATCCAAATCTAACATCTAAGTCTAATCTCTAAATCTAATATCTAAATTTCATACCTAATGAAAAATCTATTTTGCGCCTTGGTATTTTTGACAGCAGTGGGAAGTAGTTTCCCTCAAGTAGCGAATGCTGAACCTGTGAAATGTTCTAGTGAAGCCGTGACTCAAGCGCGGAAATTACTGGTTTTTCATCGTGGCGAGGACAATAGAATCAGTATCAATCCTGACGTAAAAGAAATCGCACCTCTGAAAAATCCTGCCAATCCCAAACAAGAGTTTCAAGTGCTTGAAGTTTCAGGGTATATCTATAGAGCCAACTATCGGATGCGATTCACTTATTACAATTCTAAAAACGTCAAGTGTTTATTAATGGGACAGGAGATTTTAGAGAATTCTAGTCTTTAAGAAGATAAATTAGGAAACCAATTAGAAAAGTAATCAGGGGGGGATTAGGTTTGTTTTAGGAAAAACCAGAGACAATAAACTCATTATGCTGAAGCCATTAGCACGCCATCTAGATAATTTAGCTGAACCTAACCAGCAACTTACCTAGATAAATTTGCTAGAATGGTAAATTGTGACTATTTCCCTAAAATAACCTTGATAGAACGCTATACCCTCCCCGAGATGGGGCGCTTGTGGACAGATCAGCATAAGTATCAAACATGGCTCCAGGTAGAAATTGCCGTCTGTGAAGCCCAAGCCGAATTAGGTTACATTCCCGCCGAAGCTGTGGCGGAAATTAAAGCCAAGGCGAATTTTGACACTAACCGCATCAATGAACTAGAAGCGGTGGTCAAACATGACATGATCGCCTTTTTAACTAATGTCAATGAGTATGTGGGCGAGCCGGGACGGTTTATTCACCTGGGGCTGACTAGCTCTGATGTGTTGGACACTGCCCTAGCCGTACAGATGGGCAACAGTTTGGCGCTGATCCAGTCCCAGCTAGAGGAGTGCATCCAAGCGATTCGTTACCAAGCCCAGCAACACCGTTACACGATTATGGCGGGTCGGACTCATGGGATCCACGCTGAACCAATGACGTTTGGGTTTAAGCTGGCGGGTTGGTTAGCCGAAATGCTGCGCCATCGGGAGCGGTTGTTGATTGTCAGTAAAAATATTGCGGTGGGGCAGATTTCTGGTGCGGTGGGAACCTATGCCAATGTAGACCCACGCATTGAAGCCCTTGCCTGTCAGCATTTGGGTTTGAGTCCTGACTGTGCTTCGACTCAGGTAATTTCCCGTGATCGCCATGCGGAATTTGTCCAAGCATTGGCGTTAGTGGCTTCGTCCATTGAACGATTTGCCGTAGAGATTCGGAACCTCCAGCGCACTGATGTTTTGGAAGTGGAAGAATATTTCTCGGCGGGTCAGAAGGGATCTTCGGCAATGCCACACAAACGGAATCCAATTCGTTCCGAGCGTTTGACTGGGATGGCGCGGCTGTTGCGGGGCTATGCAACGACGGCATTAGAGAATATTGCCTTATGGCATGAGCGGGATATTTCCCACAGTGCGGCGGAACGGGTGATTTTGCCGGATGCTTGTATTTTGACCCATTATATGTTGGTTGAGATTACAGATTTAGTGAAGAATCTGTTAGTGCATACCCACAATATGGAACGGAATCTCAATTGCTATGGCGGCGTGGTATTTTCGCAGCAGGTGCTTTTAACCTTAGTGGGTAAGGGTTTGAGCCGTGAAGATAGTTATGCAATTGTGCAACGTGCTGCTCACCAAGCTTGGAATAAGCCTGAGGGTGATTTCCGGAAGCTAATTGGTGAAGATGCGAAGGTTCAGGAATTACTGAGTCCTGAGGAACTAGCGAGTTGTTTTGATCCTCAGAAACATTTGCGGCATTTGGATCAGGTGTATCAACGGTTGGGTATTTAGGATTGATTTATACCTAATTCAAAGTCAATATTCAAAATCAATGGGGTGCGTACACAGGATGTATTGCCCCCTCTTTTTTTTCTTTTACCTTTTTACTTTTTCCTTAAATTGGGTTTAAGACCCTGTTACTTCAGTGTGGGGTGCATGTCAACTCCGCTGTATTCGGTTAAGGAATCCAATTTATCGAGTATTTTTAGCCCTGCTGCCCGATCGCCTTTGACAGCTAATAGTTTAAACCTGGTATGGGTATCAAATTCGACAAGGGCGATGGTGGCAAGTTCTTCAATTAGCTTATTGATGCTCAAGCCCTGACTCTCAGCGAGTTTTTTTAGTCTGAGGTGTTTGTCATCTGGTAGGCGAATGGTTAAGGTTGCCATGGGTCACTCCTGATAATTTGCTCTGGTTTGAGAAGAGTTTACAATTTTTACTCAAACATAGCTTGTAG
>JBIKNH010000040.1:0-25546 GCA_044358815.1 Pseudanabaenaceae cyanobacterium
CAGGAGCGAACATCGCCACCAAATCCAAATACTGATGGGATTCAATATGCATTCGATCTGTGCCCACTTGCCCAGTAATTGCCACTAAGGGCGCACAGTCTAAATTAGCATCGGCGACTCCAGTCATGAGATTGGTTGCCCCTGGTCCCAATGTGGATAAACAGACCCCTGGCTTACCTGTTAACCTGCCATAAACATCTGCCATAAATGCCGCCCCCTGTTCGTGACGGGTGGTGACAAATTGAATGGAAGAGTTTTGTAGGGCATGGAGGACCGCCATATTTTCTTCCCCTGGTAAGCCGAAGATATAGGATACACCTTCGTTTTCTAAACATTGAACCAATAATTCTGCGGTATTCATAAATTTAGCCTTGATAAATTTAGCCTTGATAGTTCTATGATGCGAATAAGTTGGAAATTTGTTACGAATTTTAGTTGTTGCGAATTTATGGGAGTTACTGAGAATGAGTCGAGATCGTGGTTTCTGTGATGGTATTTCTGGAATAATATTTCTAATTGATGCGCAAGTAAGAAATAGATTAGTTAGAATTGATCTATTGAGTAGTTTTTATTTGATCCAAACCGTTTTGATATTGACAAATTCCGTTAGTCCGTATTGTCCCAATTCTCGACCATAGCCTGAATCCTTTGTGCCACCAAAGGGAACCCGAGGATCGGATTTGACCATTTCATTGACGAAAATCGCACCCACTTCTAATTCATTGAGACAGCGTTCTATTTCTAGAGAATCCTGACTCCATACCGTTGCGGCTAAACCGAAGCGAGTATCATTAGCTAAGGCGATTGCTGCATCTAGATCCGGCACCGTAAACACAGCGGCAACAGGTCCGAATAGTTCTTCTCCATAGGCAGGGGCATTAATGGGAATATCCGTTAAAATGGTGGGTGGATAGAAGTTCCCTTGGGGGGATAAATGAATGTAAACATGGGATTTACTATCCATACTTGCCACTGGTTGTCCGCCGATTAAACATTTAGCTCCAGCTTCAACGGAAAGCACCACTTGATGATGGAGTTCCTGTAAAATCTGCGCTGTGGCTAAGGGTCCTAAGTCAGTATCTGGAGAGTTGGGATCCCCCACCCGTAGATTCCGAAAAGCTTCCACTAAGGCAGTGGTAAATGCGGCGGCAACTGGTTCCACAACTATAAATCTTTTCGCAGAAATACAAGTTTGACCACTATTAATCATTCGTGATTTGGTAGCAATCTTCACCGCCGAGTCTAGATCTGCGCTAGCCGTTATGATAAAAGGATCACTGCCGCCTAATTCCAAAACAGTTTTTTTGAGATTTTGTCCGGCAATACTCGCTACACTTCGTCCTGCGGCTTCACTACCAGTCAGGGTCACCCCCCGCACCCGTGAGTCCGCTAAAATACTACCAACTTTCGCTCCTTCAACTAATAAATTCTGAACTTCACCGTGAGTAAATCCAGCTTCAATCATTACTGCTTCAATTGCCATCGCACATTGAGGCACATTAGAAGCATGTTTAATCAAAGCGACATTCCCTGCCATCAAACAAGGAGCTAAAAAACGGAACACTTGCCAGAATGGGAAATTCCAAGGCATGACCGCGAGGATAATTCCCAAAGGCTCAAACCTTATGAGTGATTGGCTTGCTTCGGTATCTATGGACACATCAGCCAACCATTGGGCAGCGTTGGCAGCATAAAAGTGACAATTAAAGGCGCACTTTTCTATTTCTGCTAAAGCGCTACGGATTGGCTTGCCCATTTCCAGGGTAATCAGTTGTGCTAATTCTAGTTTTCTGGCTTCGAGAATTGTAGCGGCGCGATGTAAGCCCTCAGATCGTTCAGTCAATGGGGAACAGCGATGGTGACTAAAAGCAGTTTGGGCACGGCTTAAGCACTGCTCAACTTCGGCGGTAGTAAAGGGGGTAAAGGTACGTAATACTTCCCCCGTGGCTGGATTGACAGAACGAATTGCCATGACTAATTTTCCTTAATTGGAAGGTAATTGGGATACGATAAATTTGTCTGATGTTTTATATGACGTTCGTAGAACATTCACACTGCAACCTCAGTAACCGTCATTATCGTCAAAGTTACCGCCGTTAGTTACAGCTAAAATCATCAATGGAGTTACTTCAAAACCAAAGTACCCAGAATTAATTACAGAACTACCGAGTCACCTAGTTAGCTAAGGGGAAAATGCCAATTACCATGCCAGTTACCATGCTAATTACCGTAAGTTAATGGTGGGTAGATTTAGCCTCGGCAGCCATATTGTAGCTGTTGACTCCCACCTTCTATTAGAGCTTAAAAGTCTCCATTAAAATATTAAATATGGTGACAAAACAGTAATAAAATACATAAATTCCATGCCTCATACTATCACCAGTACTACGAAGGTGTAAGTTGTAGGAATGTAAGTCGCCCAATGTAAGTTGCCCAGGTGTAGGTAATTGTGCTGAAACTAATATTCCAGACTAGAGCATAAAAATTTGTCCAGCGCCATTTTGTCCCATAGCATTATTTAAACCACTTGTTACAGTATCTGATTCCAAATTGCCATCCACCAAGTTGATGATTCGATCTGCTACATCAAGAATTCGGTTATCGTGGGTAACCATCAGAATTGTAATGCCATCTTCCCGTGCTAACTTTTGCATCAATGTCACCACATCCCGTCCCGATTTTTTATCTAGTGCGGCGGTGGGTTCGTCAGCTAGAATCAGTTTTGGTTTGTTGACTAGGGCGCGGGCAATGGCAACCCGTTGTTTTTGCCCCCCAGACAGAGCATGGGGTTTGTAGTCAATCCGTTCACCTAAACCTAGGGCTGTTAGGACTTCGGCAGCGGCTTTGGTAGCGTCGGCGCGTTTGGGATATAAGTCCGTTGACATCATGACATTTTGACGGGCAGTAAGAGAATAGAACAAGTTATGAGCTTGGAAAATGAAACCAATCCCCTTACGCAGAGCCACTAATTCATGTTGTTTCATGCCAGTGACTTCCTTCCCTAACACCTGTAATTTACCGTCTTTGACACTACGCAAAGCACCAATCAGAGTTAGTAGAGTAGTTTTCCCCGACCCAGAAGGACCGGTGAGAATCACAATCTGCCCCGCAGGAACATCTAGGTTAATGTCAAATAATACCTGTTTGCGTAATTCCCCTTCACCATAGAAAAAATTAAGATTGCGAATGTGAATAGCTGATGTGCTTGCATCATGATTAGTAGCAGTTTCTGGGGTGGTGGATGGAATTATGGTCGGCATAGGTACCTCATACATCAGCGGTAGGTAGTCTAGGGATAAGAGGACAAGAATGTTTAGCTATTCTATCAAATGGGGGCAGCAAGTCGTGAAGCTTAAATTCGTGTTTAGTTGATTTTTAAGGAGTCTTTAACAGTTTTTGAATAGGTTCTGAATAGATTTAAGACTGGGTTGACCCTAGGTGTTTTTTGGATACTTCGGAGTTAAGTTCCGTTATTAAAATATTTATGATGGTGAGGAGTTAAGAGCTAACAACTGACCAATCAAATAGAGCGAACCACAAACGACTACTGGTGCAGCGGTTGATATAGGATGATGCAAAGCAGCGGTTAAACCATCGGTGAGATTCTGATAAGACGTTCCAGGGTGATTTAGAATTGACTCACTCAAAGCAACTAATTCCGTCGGTGGCGTTGTTGCATGATCCGGCACTGGCACAGCAAACAAATAATCCTGTGGTTCTAGTAAAGCCGTCGTAATACCAGTTTGGTCTTTAGTATTCAAGATGCCCACCACCCAGCGCACAGGCTGATTTGGAAAGGTTTGGCTGATATATTCTCTTAATAACTTCGCTCCAGCGACATTATGCGCTCCATCTATCAGTAAAGGATGAGATTGACTTTGTTGATCACGATAGGTAATCCATTGCAAACGTCCCGCCCAGGTGGTTTGTCGCAAACCTTCTCTTACCGCACTGTCAGGAATTAACCAATCCTGAATACGCAGTTGTTCTATGACCTCTAAAGCGATGGCAGCATTATGGCGCTGATGATTCCCCAATAGAGAAATAGAGAAGGGTTTACCATGCCATAGAATCTGTTGTGGTTCTTCGGGATCTGCTGGTGGCACTTGCACCCATGTTAGCGGTGCGCCAAGGGCTTGGGCAGTGGCGGCAACGACTTCAGCGGCATCTTCTGGTAATGTACCCGCCACAATTGGACAGTTCGCTTTGATAATTCCTGCTTTTTCCCCAGCAATTTGGGCAAGGGAATCTCCTAATCTTTGCCAGTGATCCCGACTAATGGAAGTAATTACGGTGACTGCTGGTTCGGGACAAACGTTAGTGGCATCAAGTCTGCCTCCTAAACCAGTTTCGATCACAGCTATGTCGATATCTTGTCGCGCAAAATACCACCAAGCGGCGGCGGTACTGACTTCAAATTGGGTGGGAGTTTCTTGATCTGGTGCAATATCTGGTGCGATTACTGCCTCAACTGCGGTTAGGGCATCTAACAAGTCCGATTCAGAAATCCATGTCCCATTAATAGTAATTCGTTCCCGCCAGTCAGTTAAATGGGGTGAAATATAGCGTCCTACCCGATAGCCTGCGGCTTGTAAAATACTGGAAACATAAGCACATACGGAACCTTTACCATTAGTTCCAGCAATATGAATCACTGGCATTTGTAACTGAGGTTGATCGAGGGCGGTTAATAATTTCTGAATGCGTTCTAAACCCAGATGAATCCCGAATCTAGCATAGGTCTCAAGGCGTGAACTGGCGGAAAGCGTCATAATTTAGTTATGGATTTTGTTTGGGTTTGGTTTAAGTTTAAATGGTGTGGGTAAAGTTATTAGTTTTTTGCGACTTGTTAAATATTTCTGTTAAACATTCTTATTCTCAAATAGTCTTGATTCTAAAATAATTACATTATGTAGATCCAATCAATGGAAATTCAGCCAAAAAGGGAATTTCAAATCCTAATCTAATCACTCTGTATATGAAAAGCCTAACAATTTTATTACACAAAATTAGCTGCCACTCCATTCCAGCAAAAAAGAACCCACCCATACAAACTGTATAAGCAGGTTCCTAAAAGTATTCTAATTTTCAGAGAATCAGCAATAGCTCAAATCTCAAGATCTACATCTCAATCTCAGACCTACAACTCAGGGGCAAAAACCGCCGCTATATTACTAACATTCTGGTTCGCTTTTGCCTTAGCCACCAAGGGCGAAGCTAAACGAGATTCCCGAACTTGACTATTCAGAGCAACGGTCTTGGCATCATAAAGCTGCATTGCTACCTTAGGATACAAACCAATCGCGATGATAGGGATCAGGAAACAAACCGCGATAAATACTTCTCTTGGTTTGGCATCACTGTAAACCGCATTACTAGGCAATACGCAGCTAGTACCAAAACAAACCGCTTCATCATTGTCAGGGTTACCTTGACCACTGCCATCCAGTTCACACATCGGATTCATTTCCTTAGCGTAGAACACTTGACGCAACATCGAGAGCAAGTAAATTGGGGTTAGAATCACACCCACTGCGGACAGAAACACCGTTACCGTGCGGAAAGTATTACTGTAAACATCACTGCTAGTTACCCCTAGGAATACGGATAACTCACTGGCAAAACCACTCATGCCAGGTAGCGCCAAAGAAGCCATCGCCCCAGCCGTAAATAGTGCAAAGACCTTAGGCATGACCTGAGCTACACCACCCATTTCAGTCATGCTCAGGGTGTGGGTGCGATCATAGGTGACCCCCGCCAAGAAGAACAAGACTGCGGCGATCAAACCGTGGGAAATCATCTGCAACATGGCACCATTGATGCCCAAGTCAGTGAAGGATGCTAAACCCAACAGCACAAATCCCATGTGGGAAACCGATGAATAGGCTAAACGCCGCTTCATATTGGTTTGGGCAAATGAGCTAAATGCGCCATAGACAATATTCACGACCCCGAGAATCGCTAAAATCGGCGCAAAGTAAATGTGAGCATCGGCAAGTAAACCCATGTTGATCCGCAACAAGCCGTAACCGCCCATTTTCAGCAACACACCCGCCAAAATCATCGATACCGGAGCCGAAGCCTCACCGTGGGCATCAGGTAGCCAAGTATGCATCGGGAAAATTGCCAGCTTGACACCAAAGGCAATCAACAAACCCGCATACAAAGCTAACTCTAACCCCAGCGGGTAGTCCTTTAACCCTAGCTGCACCACATCAAACGTCATGGTGTCGCCATACAAAGCCATACCCAAAGCTGCTACGAGGATAAAAATCGAAGCCGCCGCAGTGTACAAAAGAAACTTAGTCGCCGCATAACGACGCTTTTTACCGCCCCAAATCGAAACCAGCAAGTAGACGGGAATTAGCTCTAGTTCCCACATAATAAAGAGCAACAGCAGATCTTGAGCCACGAAAACGCCAATCTGAGCTGCATACAGCACCAACATCAGGAAATAGAACAGACGCGGTTTCTGGTCTACCTGCCACGCCGAGAAAATCGCCAGCGTGGTCACTAAACCTGCCAGCAATACGAAGGGAAGTGAGAGACCATCGACAGAAACTGCCCAGTTCAGACCTAACTGAGGCACCCAAGCATAGCTTTCCGCAAGCTGAAATGAGGTACTGCTTGCATCATAATGCTTCCAAAAGGCGTAGCACATCAGGAGAAAATCCGCGATACCTACACCAAGGGCGTACCACCGTACAGTTTTGCCATTTTTGTCAGGCAATACGGGGATCGCTAAGGAAGCTACCAGAGGCAGCAGTATCATCGCGGTAAGCCAAGGGAAATGATCTGTCATCATTGCAATAAGAAAAAATACCTACCAGTGGTAATCATTGTACTAAACAATGTTAAAAACTTGTTACAAATTTTGCATAAATCTTTAGTTATGGTGTAGCAAAGTCGATACCAATCAATCTATGATTTACTGAATCTAATTTTCATGTAAAAAATTTTAAATAATCTTTTTTGTATTTAAACAACTTAAATCACCTTAAAAAATAGTGCAATATCAAACTTAAATTATTTTAAAATCACTTATATTTTTTTATGACTAAATTATTTTTAGTTTAAATTGGTTTGATTTCTTATTAAAGAAAATGCTGTTTGAGTTCCTAGTCCTTGAATAAATCAATAGTTAGCATAGGTTTGGTACAGGGTAGTTAATTTAGCTTTACATCAAACTTGACAGGTTTACGCCAAAGCGATAAGCAAAAATGCTCCACCTCCAAAAACATAAAAAAATAAAGCATCCCCAACAGGTCAGAGCAGGTTTGATGGCACAGAAGCCACTGCGAGACACGGGCATACTTTATTTTTGTGATTAGTTTGCGATTATATTTTCGGAACTAGTCAACGACTGACTAATCGAAAACTGATTAACAATTTTTGGCTTGATTTTTTTAGCTTGATTTGCTGCTGTCACCGCTCATAGTACAGCCCTGAGACTCCCCCCACAATAATATTCTCCTCAAGATGCCCCCAGACTGCTCCTTGAAAAACACAGTCTTAAGAGATTTAGTTGGAGAAGTTTAGGGCTTGGGAGGAACCGGAGGCTTGGGAACTGGCGGTTTAACGGTGGGCTTAACGATTGGTTTCACCGGAGGTTTGATGCTAGTGGGTTTAGGCGTAGGTTTAGGGCTAGGCTTCACCACAGGAGGCTTCGTGACAGCAGGCTTTGTGGGCTTAGGACTAGGCTTCACCACAGGAGGCTTGACCGCAGGGGGCTTCGTCGGTTTAACGGCACTGGTGGGCTTAGGACTAGGCTTAGTGGTGGGATCAGCCGCCAATACAGGTAGTGAAACGGCAATTACACCAAGGGACAGAAAAGCTGAGAGGCAGACTTTTTTGAGGTTAGAGATATTCATGGGGCGATGGGAATAGGATGAAACGCAGCCTTCTAAGGCGGCAGACGAGGCTGTTAATTCTATTGTTCCCTGCATTTATGCTTAGCCGATCTTGCTAAATCTGATAATTTCCGATAATTAACTTTTGGGGCTGGACAGAGGCTTTATGATTGGTGCTCTCTGACAATTCAATTAGTCCTCCCTGAGTTCGGCTAAACCTTGCAGACTTTGACGCACCGCCATCGCTGAGTCATGGAGTGCTGCGGTTTCTTCCGGTAGCAAATCCAACTCGACCACCCGTGAAATGCCAGACCGTCCTAGTTGTGCAGGCACGCCCATGAAAATATCGTGCAAGCCGTATTGTCCATGTAAATAAGCCGCCACCGGTAAAATACGATGCTGATCCCGCAGAATTGACTCCACCATTGTACAAACCGCCGAAGCTGGGGCAAAGTAAGCACTACCCTTTTGCATTAAAGCCACAATTTCCGCTCCGGCATTGCGGGTCCGTGTAATGAGTCGGTCAATCACCTCAGGAGCCATCAGTTCGGTGATCGATACGCCGTTAATAGTGGAATAGCGGGGCAAAGGTACCATAAGATCCCCATGACTGCCCAAAACCATCGCTGAAATGTCCGAGATAGAAATATCTAATTCCATCGCGATGAAGGCTTTAAACCGTGCTGCATCAAGTACCCCAGCCATCCCCATAACTCGATCAATAGGAAAACCACTGACTTGCCAAGCCAAATGAGTCATTGTGTCTAGGGGATTGGTGACAACAATCAAAACGGCATCAGGGGAATAAACCGTAACCTGTGGCACCACAGACCGAATGATGTCAGCATTGATCCGCAGTAGATCGTCGCGGGTCATGCCTGGTTTGCGAGGTAAACCAGCGGTAATCACAATCACATCCGAACCAGCGCTATCACTGTAGTCATTCGTACCAATAATCATGCGATCATGGTTTTCCGTAGCTCTGGCATGGAGTAAATCTAGTGCCATGCCCTGGGGTTTACCTTCAGTAATGTCTACCAGTACCACATCGGTTAAATTACGCTCTAGGAGCCTTTGAGCCACAATGCTACCTACATTGCCTGCACCCACAACGGTAACTCGATTGGGTTTGTAATGACGACGGCTATTAGTTTGAGTCATGTAGTTTACATCATGAAATTTAGAAGTGAAAGCCGAAAACTAGGGTTTAGGTTGCGGTTTAGTCTGAGGTGTGGGCGCAGGACTAGGGGCAGGGGTGGAATTAGGGGCGGGAGGGCGATTGCGGAACCGTGCCGGAGGGCTGACGCGACGTTGGGGGGGCGGTGGGGTAGCGCTTTCCTGTAGGAGTTGACGGATCGGCGCTTCACTGAGCAACAGCCGAGCAGAGGTCATTAACCGATTGCCCCACAGGTTTTCGATCAGATATTCAGGCTTGCCATAGCGGGGATCAATTTTGAGGGCGGCAATCCCTGTGGCAATGCCCTGTTCTCTATTACCTTTGGCATACTGTGCCGAAGCCAGGGCTAACATGGGTTCAGCGGTAAATTCACTTTTTTCGGCTTGTTTGATGGCGGCTTCCCATTGAGCGATCGCCGTGTCTGTATTACCTCGCTCATATTCCACTAAGCCGATATTGTTGGTAGCTGCCCAAAATTTGCCATCAATGGCGAGGAGTTGGCGGTAACGGTTTAATGCATCATCATAACGACGGACTAAGAAATAGGCATTACCCAGATCAAACAAAGCATTGGGGGAGGGCTTTTCTTTTTCTAAGGACAAGCCCCGCAGTAGCAAGGTAATAGACTCTTGGTATTGTTTATTACGCAGATGGGCAGAACCTAACAAAAATAGCACCTGAGGCTGATCGGGCTTTAGGGTATCGGCTTTTTTGAGGCTAGTAATGGCATCAGCATATTTTTCTTGGCGCAATAGCACGCCACCTAATACGGCATGGGTCAGGAAATTACGCGGTGCTAACTGTACTGCCAGTTGAGCCACTGGTAACGCTCGATCACCCCGCCCCACCTGCATTAAAAATTCTGCCTGTTGCGCCAGACTAACTGCTTGCTCTTCCATATTGCCTACATTAAGGCGCAAGGTACGAGGGATCAGCGCCTGTGCCTGCACTCCAGCATCATTACCTCCAATCATTACGCTAGTAACAACACCTGACGCAGCAATCATTACTGCTAGACTAAGCTGCAAACTTCGGCGATAACCCACACCAATACCTCTATTTCCGGTAAAGTTCTTTGACTAATATCATACCCTTTGATCTTATGGATCAGACTTATGGCTAATGGCTTTAGTTTCGTTAAACTTAGTTAGCCCCTAGGTTGATACTGCCTAAAATTCATTACCATGACATCTGGTTAATAACTGGTCCATAAACTAGTCAATAATTAGCTAATACTCTGACATTTACCATCTCACTATGACGTTATCCACCACCACACCGGCTGCTTTGTCCCACAGAATCCAAGCTATTGCCCAAAAGCGAGAAATCTTAGTAGCGCTGCAACAAAAGGATCTAGGGGATCTAAATCTAGATGTGTTGCAAACCCTCGAAGAACTGGATGATCTTTTGGCTTTATTTCAGCAGAAGTTTCCCCAAGCTATGCTCTAGTAGGTCATTACAGATCAGCTAAGGCTGGGTAATATCTTGCTGCTATTGCCCCTAACTACTTTTTCTATCTGCTATTTCCCTATTCTTTCCTAATTTCTCGGCGATAGTTTACCCATAGGTAATTACAGGTGATATATGAAGACTGCTAAGCTCGATGATATGGTCAAAGGCTGGTTTATTGGCAATTTTGAGCCGTCGTTACATAAAACCAATGATGTGGAAGTGGCAGTAAAAACCTATCCGGCAGGGGCAGCAGAAGAATGGCACTATCATAAAATTGCCACGGAGTTTACTGTGATTATTTCTGGTCAGGTGGAAATGAATGGGCAACGGTTTGGGGCAGGGGACATTATCGTGATGGAACCGAATGAGGGTACAGATTTTCGTACTTTGACGGAAGTGGTGACAACGGTGGTGAAATTGCCAGGGGCTAACAATGATAAATATACTAAAGACTAACTCAAGAATAATTAGAGAAGTTTCTACTGATTCTTTAATTACGACTCTCTAATTTCCATCACTCCCAGATTGTCCATAAATTATTTATCCCTAGTTGTTTCATTATGCTCAATATCGTTGTGCCGATGGCTGGTCATGGCAGCCGTTTCCGTAAAGCTGGTTATGAACTACCAAAGCCTCTAATTCCCGTCTCAGGTAAGCCGATGATTTCTCTAGTAATTGGGAATTTACGTCCTGCCTGTGAGCATCGGTTTATTTTTATTTGCCTGCGGGACCATGCCACGACCTACCAAGTGGATCAGCAACTCAAGGCATGGTGTCCTAATTGCGAAGTGATATTCGTAGATCAGGTAACGGAAGGAGCGGCTTGCACCGTACTTTTGGCGAAGGATTTCATTAATAATGATGATCCATTAATGATTGCCAATAGTGATCAGTGGGTTGATATTGACATTAATGATTATCTGCAATCTATGACAGATCAAGCAGCAGATGGTTTGATTATGACCATGACTGCGGATGATCCAAAATGGTCTTTTGTGGGATTCGATGAGACAGGAAAAATCTCTCAAGTAGTGGAAAAGCAGGTGGTGTCTAACGAGGCAACGGTGGGAATCTATAACTATCGTTGTGGGAAGTTCTTTGTCGAAGCTGCGGAAACGATGATTGCCCAAGACATTCGGGTTAATGGCGAATTTTATGTTGCTCCTGCCTATAACGAAATGATTACCGAAGGGAAGAAACTGGCTTGTTATAACATTGGCAGTGAGGCTCAGGGGATGTATGGCTTGGGTATTCCCGCTGATTTGGACTTGTTCCAAAGTTTGCCTGTATGTCAAAAAGCCATCGCCACCGCTGCCTAATTTAAAATCAACGCCTAATTTCACACAGTTCGTCTATTCGTCTAACTTTTCTGTTCTATTCCCTAATTCCCAAGGCAAATTCCATTGGCTACATTCACTGTAATTATTCCCACCTATCGCCGACCGGAGGATCTAGCGCGTTGTTTTAGTGCCTTGAGCTTACAACAGCGCCCCCCCGATGTGGTGCGTGTCGTGGTGCGGGATACAGACACTTTGACTTGGGATTTTTTAGATGAATATGCGGCAAACTGTCAGGTAACTAGGGAAGAAATGCTCCCCCTTGCGACGACTACGGTTTATGAGCCAGGGGTCATCGCGGCAATGAATGCTGCTATGGCACAGACAGATACAGATTTCTTTGCTTTTACTGATGATGATGCGGCTCCCCATCCCGATTGGATTGCACGAATCGAAGCTTATTTTTTAGCGGATTCCCAAATTGTGGGCGTGGGTGGTCGCGATTGGGTTTATGTCAATGGTGAATTGGAAGATGGAGCCGCATCAGTGGTGGGTCAAGTGCAATGGTTCGGGCGCATGATTGGGAACCATCACATCGGCGTGGGGGAAATGCGGGAGGTGGATTTGCTCAAGGGGGTTAATATGGCTTATCGACGGTCAGCGGTGGGGGATTTGCGCCTTGATACTAATCTTTGGGGAACTGGAGCGCAGGTGCATTTTGAAGTAGCGTTCTGTTTGGGTTTAAAACAGAAAGGTAAACTAGAAGACTGGAAGTTAATTTATGATCCAGCCATCGCCGTAGATCACTACCCAGCCAAGCGTTTTGATGAAGATCAGAGACAATCTAGTGATTATGTATTTAACGAAACTGCCTATCTGAATTTAGTTCACAATGAAACCTATGTTTTATTGCGTCATCTGCCGCCATTGCGTCGGTTTGTATTTTTATGCTGGGCAGTACTAATTGGAACTAGAAGTACCTTCGGTTTGTTGCAATGGCTTCGTTTTTGTCGTCGAGATGGTAGCTTAGCCCATCGCAAATTATTGGTTGCATGGCACGGCAGATGGGCAGCGCTCCAAACTTGGTGGCAAGCTAAATAGGAACTTTGAGAAGTAAGTAAAGAAGTAAGAAACTAAATTCCGGTTTCAGTATCAGACTGAGCAGCGTTTTCCTGCGCCTGAGCTTCTTCAGCGGCTAGGGCTGCGGCTGCCATTGCCATCAAGTAATCATTGGGAGATTTCTCCACCCATGCGGCACGCCATGCCAATTCTGCCTCGGCAATATGTTTCGCTTTTTGCTTTTTCTCTAATTCATTCCCTAAATGTCTGAGCCGTGCGGACAAAACCCGCAATTCTCCCCGCTGTCCCATGACCGACCGACTAGTAAACTCAATTTCTGGTAAACGCAATTCCAAACTCTTGGCATTTTCTGGCAGAGGATTAGGCAAAATCTGTTTTTCTTGTAAAAGATGATTGACCTGCACTGTGGTTTGTTTTAGCAAATCCCCGACACAGCGATCAATTTGTTCGGGATCACCCTGTTCAGAAATATGGGTTTGATCCAAATGTTGCCGCACCCCTTGGGCTAACTGATACCCGATATCCTGTAATTGACTTTGAAATTTTTGCCGTTCCGCTAAAGTCAACCCCAGAAAACTAGTGGGATAATGCCGCGTACACAGGTCAAAAACTGCCTGTAAAAAATATTGTCGCACCGCCTGCTCTAAAGCAGAGGCATATCCCAAACGCACTACCGCAATTTGAGCAGTTACCTTAGCGATGGCATCATGGACTTGTTGAATTTCGTGGTCAATGGTGTGTAGCATAGACAAAATCTATCGGCAATTCCGTAAATGAACAAAATTAATAATCAGATTATTGGATGGAATAATTCAATTAGGTGACTAGTGATGATTGATAAAATGATGATTAATAATTTGTGAATTGATGATATGAATTAATCAATTGTAGAGTTTCAGGCTAAGTCTTTTCCCCCACTATAAACTATGGCAATGAATCAGCCCCTAAGCCATCAGCCACATCGCCGGACTTGGGCAAATTTCAGCCATCAGACTAGAACCATGAAGAGCTATAAAACTATAATGGGGGCAAACCCTCCGGCTTACCCCCACGATGTCATAGATCATGTTATAGACCATAGAGCCAACAGTTCTAGAAACCAGTTAGTCACGAGGTTAGGAACCAGGTTACAACTAGGTTTAGCCCCACAGCCCATCATAAAAACTATGCTTCGGCTTCTGACTCTTGACTGCCTTCGCCAACCACGAAACGCACAAAACGACTCACCTTAATGTTTTCGTTCAAACGGGCGGCGGTTTGCTTGATCAATTCATCAACGGTGATGCTGGAATCCTTGATGTAAGGCTGATCCAACAAAGTCATTTCCTTCAAGCGCTTCTCAATGCGACCGGCGACAATCTTTTCACGGATTTGCTCCGGCTTTTTGCCCAAGTCGTCTTTGCCAGACTCGATTTCCTTTTCTTTTTCCACAATTGTGGCAGGAATATTACTTACGCTGACATATTCCACATTAGGACAGGCGGCGATTTGCTTGGCTAGGTTATCGGCTAACTCTTTGAGTTCTTCGCGACGTGCCACAAAGTCAGTTTCGCAGTTAACTTCCACCAATACGCCAACCCGACTGCCAAAGTGAATATAGCTATGTACAATGCCTTCACTGGCAACACGACCGGCTTTTTTGACCGCAGTGGCTAAACCCTTTTGGCGCAGATACTCAGCGGCTTTGGTGAAATCGCCTTCATTTTCTTGGAGGGCTTTTTTGCAGTCTTTGATTCCTGCCCCAGTGCGGGCGCGGAGTTCTTGTACTTGTTTGGGGGTAATTTCTGCCATGATGATATAAACTTCGCGGTAATTCGCTGTTTTTTAGTTAGTGATGAGTTATCTAAGTGGACTACTTTGCAGTTTGCAACGTTTGCAACAAAGTTTGCAATATTTAACGTTATCACAAAGACGTTGACATCGTGGCTGACTTAAGGACGGTTGATGTGGGGTTTAATCTAGCTGTTAGTTTGGCACTAAGTCTGTCGTCGATCAAACCTATAGATCGTCCCAGTTTAGGTTCCCCATCTCAAGATCCCAACTTAAACGCATCAAGGAATAAGCCATAGACATAACCTAACTTGCAGGCATTTAGGGTGTCTAAGCCTAAGTCTTTACTAGGTAAAAACTGCCACCAAGGACCGCGATCACGGTTGTAACTATAGGCATAGCGGCTAATTAGCTCCACTACCACCACGCTTGCGGCAGCGCTGCTAATGTCCCATACTGCGCCCTGTCCGGTGGTGGTAGATACTACCGAACCCAAGAAAAAGCCTAAAAATAAACCTAGTAAGATAACTGAGACCCGTCGCCAAGGATTATTAAGCCATTGGGTTAAGCGTCCGGTGATGCCTTGGATTAGGGTGGTTAGTCTGGTGTTTTGCATAGGTGGGGCATGGGTGTTTAGATCTATTTGACGTGACTTATTGCGCTTAGCTAGATTTTAGGTTAATTATTCGGCATGACGAAATTCTATTGTCTATTGTTGTAGGATTTCAGCAGCCGTTAACTTAAACTCAGGGAAAAGGATTGAGGTAATCACTTGCTCAGCCTCATAAACTTTTTCTTCGTAAAATCCCTCGATCCATTCCAGTACTGTGATCTTACCCACTAACGAATCAACGATCCAGTATTCAGCAATTCCCCTGGCGGCATATTCTGACCGCTTATAACGATAATCGCGATTGCTTTGATTGGGACTGACTACCTCCACCACTAAAGACGGAGCAGGCAGATCCGCTGTGACGATAGAGCGGGTGGCTCCTTGCATTGCCGATGCTAATTCCTCAGAAAGCACAACTAAATCAGGCACTCGCACCCGTGAGCCTGTAGTAATTACCTCAGTTTTCATAGACAAACGATAGGGTGGAACTCCTTGCTGCAAAAAACAGGCAAAAAGAAAAGATGCAATCCGTCGATTGATTTCACTTTCAAAGGGCATCGGGATAATTTCTCCATCCTCAAACTCGTATAGTGTTTCCGTGTCATCGTCATAGACCAAAAACTCTTCAAGGGTCATCTTGGGTGATGTAGTTTGACCGATGGTTTTATCTAAAGTAATAGTCATAATCGCTTTACCTGCTAGATTTGCCCTAGATGCATTTGGGGTTAGTTTTGGGTTTATTTCATAAGCTCTGACTGGACGTTTGACTTAACATTTGACTGCATAGCCCACTAGCAAAACCCACAGATCAGAAATCGATCACAAATCAATCTTAGACTAACTCTTTAGCTGCACATCCTAGCTGTTGTCTGTATTGGCGGTATGATTGCCGTGAGGAAAAAGCAAGGGCAGAGCAATTGCATTTCAGACCTGTTTAGGGTTATCATGGTAAACTGTCACAAACGAGTGCTGTTCGCTAAACTGCCAACAAATTCAGATTTTCCCTAAAAGCGATTGGGAGCTATTGGGGACGTGTAAATCTTTTGACTTTGGTTTGCCCATAGCTACAGGAATTTCGGCGCGGCAGCACAGATCACCCTAAAATTAACACTTACGGCAATGGCAAAAAAAAGCATGGTTGAGCGCGAAAAAAAACGCGCCAAGCTCAAAGAAAAATACGCCCAAAAGCGTCTGTCCCTCAAAGAACAGTTGGCTAATCTGTCCCTAGACCAAGAAGAAAGAATGACTCTGCACCGTCAGTTGCAGCAAATCCCCCGTAATGCCAACCCCACCCGCACCCGTAATCGTTGCTGGTTGACTGGCAGACCCCGTGGTTATTATAGAGATTTTGGTTTGTGCCGTAACGTCCTGCGGGATATGGCACACCGTGGCTTGTTGCCTGGTGTCGTCAAGTCTAGCTGGTAATTAGCTGGTAATTTCGGCTCCTTAGGTACACTACACAAGATCCCCGATTTCTGGCAGGAGTCGGGGATCTTCTAGGTTTTTAGTCTAGATTTTTAGCCTAGATTTCGGTATAGGTTTCTCGATTTGATTTGTAAGTTTAATTTTCCAGTCACGCAATATCACGGCAGTTCCCCAGATGTCTAATTCGGCCCTATCTATTTTACAGCAACGGTTTCAGGCGGCTTGTGCGGTGGCATTTGGTGCCGAATTTGCTTCTATTGATCCGGTGGTAGCGCCGACGAAAGACCCACGATTTGGGGACTATCAGTGTAATGTGGCACTGGGTTTGACAAAACAGCTAAAGCAGAAACCTCAGGCAATTGCTCAGCAGATTATTGCGGCTGTGGCATTGGATGATATTTGCGAAACCCCCACCATTGCCGGACCAGGATTTATCAATGTGTTTTTGCGGGGGGAATATCTAGGGCAGCGTTTGGCAGTGATGCAACAGGATGAACGCCTTGGTATTGCTAAGGTGACTCAGCCCGAACGGGTGATTGTGGACTTTTCTAGTCCGAATATCGCTAAAGAAATGCACGTTGGTCATTTGCGTTCCACAATTATCGGTGATTCCATTGCGCGGGTTTTGGAATTCCAAGGGCATGAAGTGTTACGGCTCAATCATGTGGGAGATTGGGGCACGCAATTTGGGATGTTGATTACCTATCTCAAAGAAGCTTATCCTGATGCTCTGATTAAGGCGGATGCTTTGGCATTGGGGGATTTGGTGGCGTTATATCGGGCGGCAAAAAGGCGCTTTGATGAAGATGAAGCTTTTAAAGATACTTCCCGTTTGGCGGTGGTGGATTTGCAGTCAGGGCAACCGGAAGCTCGTAAAGCTTGGGAATTACTTTGCGAACAGTCACGGCGCGAATTTCAGAAGATTTATGATTTGTTGGATGTACAGCTAAATGAACGGGGCGAATCTTTCTATAATCCTTTCCTAGCTTCTGTGGTGGCGGATTTGACGGATTTGGGTTTGGTTCAGGAAGACCAAGGGGCGA
Source organism: Pseudanabaenaceae cyanobacterium (assembly GCA_044358815.1). Lineage (GTDB taxonomy): Bacteria > Cyanobacteriota > Cyanobacteriia > Pseudanabaenales > Pseudanabaenaceae > JBAXSK01. The sequence continues at coordinate 17,688 of JBIKNH010000040.1, forward strand.
AGTGCGTTTTTCTGGAAGGTTTTACGAACAAAGATGGTGATCCTTTACCGCTGATTGTGCAAAAGTCTGATGGGGCTTATAACTATGCTACGACGGATTTAGCGGCGTTGCGGTATCGCATTAAGGAAGACCAAGCCACGCGGATCATTTATGTCACTGATGCAGGTCAAGCGGGACATTTTGCCCAAGTTTTCCAGGTGGCGCGGCGTGCGGGTTGGATTCCTGATACGGTGCAGTTGACCCATGTGCCATTCGGTTTGGTCTTGGGTGAAGATGGGAAGAAGTTTAAAACTCGCTCTGGGGATACGATTTCCCTCAAGAGTTTGTTAGATGAGGCGGTGAGTCGTGCGGAACAAGATTTAACCGCTCGTAATAGCGAAGTTACGGATGAATTTAAGGCAACGGTGGCGGCACGGGTTGGTTTAGGAGCGGTGAAATATGCCGATCTTTCCCAAAATCGTACCAGTGATTATGTTTTCAGTTTCGATAAAATGCTGGCGTTACAGGGGAATACTGCTCCTTATATGCTTTATGCCTATGTGCGGGTGCAGGGTATTGGGCGCAAGGGTGGCATTGATTTTAGTCAGTTGGCACAGGGTAATGTTCTGCCTGTTAATACGGAAGCAGAGCGCGTTTTAGGTAAGCATTTGTTGCAATTTGCAGAGGTCTTAGGGGAAACTGGCAAGGATTTATATCCTAATCGATTGTGTCAATATCTGTTTGAATTGAGTCAGAAGTTCAATCAGTTTTTTGAACAATGTCCCGTGTTACAGGCGGCGGAACCAGAGCGCTCGGATCGGCTGCGGCTCTGTGATTTGACGGCTAAGACTCTGAAGCTAGGTTTAGGATTGTTGGGGATTGAGGTTTTGGATCGGATGTAGATGGAGCTTTGGTTCTAGGTATCAAAATATGATTTAGTATTTATGACAAAGCGTTTATATTTTGGCGATAATTTGCAGGTTTTGCGGGAAAGTGTCAATTCTGAAAGTGTTGATTTGATTTATCTCGATCCGCCGTTTAACTCCAATGCTGACTATAATGTGATTTTTGGTGGTCGAAAGTCGGGGGATGCGCCGCCACAGGCTCAGATTACAGCTTTTGAGGATACGTGGCATTGGAATGATGATTCAGCGCGAACTTTGCAGGCTCTGTATGATGTGCATGGGGATTTGGCAGAGTTGTTGGATTTGTTGGTGCGGCGGTTGGGGCATAATGATCTGTCGGCTTATTTGGTGATGATGGCAATTCGTTTAGTGGAACTCCATCGCGTTCTGAAGCCTACGGGTAGTCTTTATTTGCACTGTGATCCAACGGCTAGCCATTATTTGAAGGTTATTTTAGATGCTATTTTTGGAATCCAGAAATATAAGAATGAAATCATTTGGAAAAGAACAAGCGCTCATAGTTCTGCCAAAAGATTTGCCCCAGTTCATGACATTTTGCTTTTCTATACAAAATCAGATGCTTATCAATGGAATCCTGTTTATCTTCAATATGATGAAAGCTACTTAGGCAAGTTCTATCGAAATCAAGATAATAGAGGAAGATTTACACTTTCTGATCTTACAGCAGCAGGAGTAAGGTATGGAGATTCTGGTGAATCTTGGAAAGAAATTAATCCTACTGATAAAGGTAGGCATTGGGCAGTTCCTAGAGAAGCTGTAGAAAAGTTTATTGATAAAGAGCAAGCAAAAACTCTAACCACTCAACAAAAATTAGATCTTTTAGATAAAAATGGACTAATTTACTGGTCAAGTAAAGGAACTATTCCTAGATATAAGCGTTACTTAGAAGATATGTCGGGTGTTCCGATACAAGATGTTGTTGTTGATATTTCCCCGATCTCTGCACAAGCCGCTGAACGTCTTGGTTATCCCACTCAAAAACCTTTAGCACTTTTAGAAAGAATTATCCAAGCTAGTTCTAACGAAGGAGATATAGTTCTCGATCCTTTTTGTGGATGTGGCACAGCCCTTCATGCCGCCCAAAAACTGCATCGGAACTGGATTGGCATTGATATTACTCATTTAGCCATAGCCCTAATCGAAAGTCGTTTAAGACATGCATTTCCTAAAATAGAATTTGAAGTATTCGGCACACCAAAAGACTTTGCCAGCGCCCGCGACCTCGCCCGACGGGATAAATATCAATTCCAATGGTGGGCGTGTTCCCTGGTTGAAGTTCCCCCCTACCAAGGTAAAAAGAAAGGTGCAGACGGTGGCATTGACGGCTTAAGGTATATTACCGATCTCGACGAAAAAAGACGAGAAATCAAACGGAAGATCATCGTTTCCGTCAAAGGCGGCGATAACGTAAATGTATCAATGATGCGGGATCTCATCGGCACAATGGGAAACAACAAAGCTGATTTAGGATTCTTTATTACCCTAACCGAACCCACCAAACCAATGATTACTGAAGCTACCAAAGCCGGATTTTATCGTGCTGCCAACGGCAGAGACTATCCCCGCGTGCAGATTTTCACCATTGCCGAACTACTCTCAGGGGCAAAGAAACCAGAATACTTAGATTTGAGCCTTGGGGACATAACCTTCAAACGGGCTGAAAAAGAAAGCGTGAGAGTTTCTCAACCTGGACTCTTTTAATGATTTTTAATGATTTAGTCGATTAGCGGGCGTTAATTGAGATGTAAGGCATTTTATTTCTTGAATACTTTAAATTATAGCTGTAATCAAATTACCTAGGACATCGCTAAATTTTATAGTCAAGGACGGGCTGATGATTCAAATAAAAAACACAACTTCGACTTCGCTCAGCTAACATAGACCGAGGACTGAGCGAAGTCGAAGTCTCCTCTACAAATCATTTTAAACAACTATACTTCCTCATCAAACAGAATGCAGCTACAAAAAACACAAAAAATGCAGGGGTAACCTTAGAAATTACTCCTGCATTTTTATTAATATATTGAATTGTTTTTACTGAGTTTTCCAAAGTATTTGAGAAGCACAAAACCAACGCGCTTAGAGCAAATACAACAAACCAAATAGAATCACCCAAATAATATCGACAAAGTGCCAATAAATCGAAGCAGCTTCAATACCGAAATGGTACTTGTCGCTGTAACGATTCGGGGTAAACGAACGCACTAAAACCGCTGCAATCAAACACAAGCCGATTAAAACGTGCAGCCCGTGAAAACCCGTTAGGACATAAAAAGTGCTGCCAAACAAGCTGTCGGTTAAACCAAAACTCAGGTGCTGATATTCATAAATCTGACCGCTTAAGAAGATTGCACCCATCACGAAAGTTGCCAGGAACCAGCCACGGGTTGCACCTAACCGATTTTGCTTAATGGCGGCATCAGCTTGGTGAATCACAAAACTACTGGATAATAGAATGATCGTATTAACACCAGGCAAGAGTAGTTCTAATTCCGGCGTGCCTTCCGGTGGCCAACTAGGGGCAACCGCACGATAGGTTAAATACGCCACAAACAAGCCCAGAAACAACATTCCTTCAGAGATGAGAAATACAATCAACCCGAAAGGACGCAGATCCTTATGACCATGCCCCTCCTGCTGGGGGAGGCTAGCCACTTCTGAAGTAGGAGAAATAGAACCTTGCATGATTTCCTAAGTGAAACTAATAAGTAAAACTAAGTAAAACTAAGTAGAAAGAGAAAGTTACTGGAATAGTAATTCAGAATATTTGATTCAAAGTCTCCCCCCTCATCACCCTTTTATATGTAGTTCATCTAGGGAATAGGGGGGATCAAAACAATGAAACTCTATTGTCCTGCTAGTACTGGTTCTTCTTGAATGTGTTCCGTACCATAGTCATAGGGACCAGTGGTTAATACAGGATCGCCTACCCAGTTATGGGGAATCGGTGGCGAAGCAGTGGTCCATTCTAGAGTTAAGGCACGCCAAGGATTTTCCGGTGCTTGGGGTCCCTTAATCCAGCTATAAACCGCATTGATCAAGAAAGGAACCGTAGAAATTGCCAAGAGCAACGCCCCAAAGCTACACAGCACATTAATGGAAGTGAACTGGGGATCATACTGCGCGACCCGACGGGGCATCCCCTGTAGACCCAAAATATGCATCGGTCCAAAACAAAGGTGTGTCCCGAAGAACGTCAGAGCAAAATGTACCTTACCCCAAAATTCATTCAACATCCGTCCGGTCATCTTAGGGAACCAGTGGTATAAACCAGCGTAAATACCAAACACACTGCCGCCAAACAAAACGTAATGGAAGTGCGCCACAACAAAATAAGTGTCATGGACATGGATATCAATGGGGGCTGAACCCAACATTACGCCACTGAGTCCACCCATCACGAACGTAGAAATAAAGCCAATCGCAAACAACAAGGGACTATCAAACCGCAATTTGCCACCCCATAGGGTTGCGATCCAGCTAAATACCTTAATGCCTGTGGGTACTGCCACCAACAACGTCGCCACCATGAAGAAAATCCGCAACCAGTCCGGTGTGCCACTGGTAAACATGTGGTGCGCCCATACCAACAGACCCAAGGCGCAAATCATCATGCTCGAATAAGCAATGGCTTTATAACCGAAAATCGGCTTACGGGCATGGGGGGGCAATACTTCAGAGATTATGCCAAAAACAGGCAAAATCATCACATATACTGCCGGATGGGAATAGAACCAGAACAAATGCTGATAGATGACGGGATTCCCCCCACCGGTCGGATTAAAGAAACTCGTGCCGACCAGAATATCAAACCCCAATAAAATCAAGGCTCCGGCAAGAACTGGGGTAGCCAACAGTGCTAATACTGAAGTTGCCATCATCGCCCAGCAAAACAGCGGCATACTAAACAAATCCATTTGGGGCATCCGCATGGACCAGATGGTGACGATAAAATTCACCGATGCCAAAATGGACGAAGTACCGATCAAGACGATGCAGAGAATCCACAGCACCTGACCCACTTTTTGATCAGTCAAGATACTTAATGGCGGGTAGGCAGTCCAACCCGTAGAAGCAGGTCCCACAAAGAAACTAGAAATCAGTAACAAACCTGCGGGGGGCTGCATCCAGAAAGCAATGGCATTTAACCGAGGGAAAGCCATATCCCGTGCCCCGATCATCAAAGGCACGAGGTAATTCCCAAATCCCCCAGTGACCGCTGGCACGATCCACAGGAAGATCATCACCGTGCCATGCATCGTAAACAAACTGTTATAAAAACTGGGATCGACCAAATCCGAGTCAGGGGTGGCTAACTCAGCCCGCACCGCTCCGGCTAAGGCTCCACCGACGATATAAAACACAAAGGACAGCACCAAATATTGAATGCCAATCACTTTATGATCCACGCTAAAAGTGAAATATTCCCACCAAGGGGTCGTTTCACTGTGAGGGTTGTGACCCGCTAAGGTTTCGCTAATTTGTGTCATCGTTATGTCGTTGCAAATATGATCAAAAGACGGGTTATCAGAAGGGCGAAAGAATTAATGATGATGGGGAATGACTGTGGGAAATAGTTCTGGACAATGATTTTGAGGAATAATTTTGAGTAATAACTGGGTAATAATTCTATGGGTTTTCGGAGTTGCCCCCTTTAGGATGTAATGGATCGACAATGCAGGCAACTCGATCAAGTTAACTTAAGGCAATTCATGCAACTGCTGCTGTAGTTCAGGGGCGAGATGCATTCCCAAACCCATTTCCGCTGCGGCATGGTGCAGATGCATTTGGGATGGAGCAACTTTTGATGGAGAAGTTTGTGATGGAGAGAGCGCCCCATTAGCTTGGGCTACCACATTCTTCGTGCCACTAGCCGCTAATTCTTCCTGTTCTACCAGCCATTTAGCATAATCTTCGGGGGTGTCAATTACCATCGTGGTACGCATCCCACCATGATAGGAACCACAGAGTTCCGCACAAATTACAGGATATTCACCGACCTTAGTGGGAGTAAATTCCAGATAGGTTGGCTCCCCAGGGATCGCATCTTGTTTAAGGCGCAGTTGAGGCACCCAAAAGGCATGGATTACATCCACCGCCGACAGATTCAGGCGCACCCGTTGCCCCACTGGTACATGCAACTCACCGGTAGAAATGGTATCGCTGTAGTTAAAAATCCAAGCAAACTGCATCCCCGATACGTCAATGGCTAGGACATCAGAGGCATTATTGGGCACGGTGCCAGCTAGCTTAATGCCTGATAGCTGGGGTGACGATTTTTGATTCCCCAGTTGATCCCCCGTTAACTTACTTGCATTGGTGGTTGCATCACTGGTTCCATCCGGCAACTGGGCACTGGCTAAACGCACTGTCTCACTATGTCCCGTCGGATGATGATGTGCCATTGACATGGCTGATGTACCCGCCATCGTGGTGTACACATCAAAGCTATAAATGGCGACCCACATCACGATTACGGTGGGGATCGCAGTCCAAAATAATTCTAGGGTAAGATTTTCATGAATGGGCAAACCATCGGTGTCATCATTGGGTTTACGCCGAAACCGAATCAGCGTATAGACTAAGCCGCCTTCTACGACTAGGAAAAAACCAAAAGCGATGGCTAATATTGTATTGAACAAACCATCATAGGCTTCGGCTTCGGCTCCAGCCGCCACAGGCAGCAGACCGTTATACCGGGCAACCCAAGCGCAAGCAGCAATGACAAGCCCACCGAGAGCGATAATGGCGATAATTGTATTTCGTTTCATGGGTGGTTGATCCTTCCCTTGCTAAATCCCTTTCCACAGCTACACAGCAGTCGCTATGTCTTTCAAGGTTACACAAGTTTTTTCAGGGAAAAAGAAAATATCAAGAAATGTATTGGAAGACTTAATTAAAATATTTGGTAGACTGGGGCGTTTTTTGCTGAATAACAACTAAAAAATCCTGTGTTTTTCCCTGTGCTTTGGGCTGGAACCTAGACAAGTCCATAGATAAATCCGGCGATCGCCATAGATAAATCCAATGGTTTATCGATTAAGGAGGCACGGTTGTTCAGAGCATATTGTGCCGAAATCTTGACTGTCACTGAACTGTCACTAATTGGTGGCAACTATCACAACTCACTGCAAATCAAACCAACTGACTCCTGATCAAAAGCAAACAAACAACTCGCCAATAATTACCCCATAACCCACTAGACCTATAACCCCATATAATTTGGTTGCATTAGTTCCAGAATTGATAACATTTTCTTTGGCTCATGGGTACTTGACTCATCGGTAATATTACCGTTCCAGCATCAAATCTCTCATCCACATCTGACGTAACTTTATTTCCCTATCTCAATTCTCTATGACATCAACCGCCCCTAGCCTTAATTTGCAAACTGTTCAGGATGCCATTCGTCCCATTATGGACCCTGATCTGAAAAAAAACTTGATCGAAGCAAATATGATCAAGGATATTACGATCAAATCCAATGGGGTAGTAAGTTTCACCCTGTTACTAGCTGATCCCAATGCTGCCAAACGCGACCCATTAATTCAAGAATGTAAGACAGCGATTAAGGCTTTACCAGGGGTTAGCGATGTGTGGGTGAAAGTGGTGGCGAATAGTCCCGCCCTCGCAACTCCCACCCCCGCCCCCAGTAATTTGCAGGCAATTCCCAATGTCAAACACGTCTTTGCGGTGTCTAGCGGTAAGGGTGGCGTGGGTAAAACCAGTGTGGCGGTTAATGTCGCCGTCGCCTTGGCGGATCAGGGTTATAAAGTTGGTCTACTGGACGCAGATATTTACGGTCCCAATGTGCCCCTAATGCTCGGTATGGAAGCGGCACAGGTGAAGGTAGTCCAGTCTGCTGATGGTCAAGACGTGGTGCAGCCGGCTTTCAACTATGGCGTAAAGATGATCTCGATGGCGTTTTTGATTGCCAAGGATCAGCCGGTGGTG
>JBIKNH010000207.1:0-7667 GCA_044358815.1 Pseudanabaenaceae cyanobacterium
TAGCCGCTGCATCTCCTAAGTAAATTAAGCTTAAACTCAATTCCCGCACCAACTCTGCAAAGGTTTTCCGATGCTTAAGCTGATTGGCTTTTCCCTGAGACGATTTTGGCTGAGGGTTTGAGGAAGCAGATCCCAGATGTGACTCCCATTGGGCAAGGTGCTGCTGAGATTCCATTACTGCTACAGCATGGGTCAGGATTTCTGTTATTGGTGTTTGATTTTGGGGTTGCTCTTTGATGCCTAGGTGTTCAATTACCCCACGGCAACGCTGCCACCCATAGACCATAGTCCAGGATAATGCCCCGTGATCATCCAAATGCCCCCAATGAAAATCCCTTTCTGGTGCTAGCTCCCATAACCAATTACCCACCAGCCACCAGTGCAGGTCAAAATTCAGCCACCGCTGCCGATGGATCCGAACCGTAATAAAATGAGTTTCCGATTCAGGTTCTATATTGATTTCTGGTAATTGGTGATAGTGATCTTGCAAATGGGAATTTAATCTGCCTTGTAAAATAGTTTTCAAATCCCTCAGATCTAACTCCCGATCTAGAAAACCCACATTGCTGGCATAGTCGGCATCATACCGACTGTAACAGGGTTTGAGATGCTCAGTTAAAACTAGTTTTGACAAAAGTTCAGGCATGATTTCCCTAATTCCTGCCTGTAGTTCTTGCTTAATTAATTCCTGTAACCTCAGCATATCGAATTATCTGGATGCTTGCTAACCATACCTGAACTATCTAAATTCTTCCGGTTATTATTTCGATTCATCACCGTCATCATTCCGTCCCCGTAATTTTGTAATATCTGTCGGATTATTGCGTGGGGGGCGAGGTGAGCGGGTTTTATGGGGTAAAGGACTCAAGACTTGGTTGAGTTCCCGTAACTGTTCCGAAGTCCCCATACAAATTAATAGATCTCCTTCTAGAATCAGACTGTCAGCATTTGGTCCAGCAATCAATATCCCATCACTACGACGGATCGCCAGCACTAAGGCACCAGTTTGGGAACGCAGTCGCGCTTCTTTTAAGCTAGTTCCTAAATAGGGGCAACTTTTACCATCAATACGAAACTCTTCAATATAAAAAGAACGGTTCGCCCCAGTAATAATGCCATCGACAAAATCCATTACCTGAGGACGCAAAGCCGCTGCTGCCATGCGTTTGCCACCGGTAATATAGGGAGAGATTACCTCATCTGCCCCACCGCGCCGTAACTTCTGAATTGCTTCTTCGGTACTTGCCCGCGCAATGGCACGAATATTGGGATTGAGGGTTTTTGCCGACAAGACTGCATATAAATTTTCTGCATCCGAAGGCAACGCCAACACAATACAAACCGCCCGCTCAATGCCAGCATACAAGAGAGTACTATCTAACGTGGCATCCCCTTGGACATGGGGGTATTCAATCTGGGATAATTCCTCCAGAGCCTGAGCTTCGCTATCAATGACCACAAAGGGAATCCCTTCTGCGGCAAACTCAGCGGTGACCTGCCGCCCCGTGCGCCCATAACCACAAATAATATAGTGATGATCGAGAGAATTCATCCAAGACTCCTGCCGCCGTAACTGTAACAAATACCGAAAATGTCCTTGGGATACCGCCACCGTAAATTGAGTGGCAATATAAGTTAAAGTTGTGACCCCCGCAATGATCAACCCAATCGTAAATTCCCTGCCTTCGAGACTGAGGGGATAGGTTTCACCATAGCCAATGGTAGCGAGGGTGATCACTGTCATATACAAAGCATCAAACCAAGACCACCGTTCAATCAGACGGTAACCCGTAGTTCCTACCACTGCTAAAGCCAAAATCAGACCTAAATTACGCAGCAGCGTGTATTGGTAACGACGTTTTTCTTGTTTGAGAATCTGGGCAATTCCTACTCGGTCAGTCATTGCGCTATATCCTTTGAATGCTTCACCATAAAATTTTGCTAAGTACACCATTTTGCCAAGTACACCAATGACAATTGCTGTCATGATATTGCAACATCAGTTAATCAGGTTTTAGTACCGCAGGATCAATCACCCCCCGAAACAAGAGCCATCAACATCTTACCCAGTCAAGGTTTGGTGCTATGTTGTATTTTTAGGATAGATCGTGTTAACTTAGAAACACATCAGCAACTTAGTTTATCGACAGAGTAGGCTCAGTAGGCTCTTAGGGTGACGTTCTCCGCTTCATGGTTTTCGGTTAGAAGCTATTCACGCCCCAATGGTGTAATATACCATCGCTACTATCGCGGGCGATTGCAAACCGTGCCATTGCCGCTAACATGATTACCGTCAACGTAGTTCCTGTCAAAATAATTGCCAAAATAATTATTGCAATAATAACTACTGCAATTACTGCCAACATAATTCCTGCCAACACACAAGGGACTGATAATGTCGTCGTCTGAACCACCTATGGATGCATCCCAATCCAAAAGACCGATTGCGTCGCCGTACCGCATGGCTGTTGATGTGGTAGATGAGGGTTTGGAAAAATTTCACCGCTGGACGGGCTACAACACTCACACCGATATGAGTAGTAATACCAAGTTCCAAATGCGGGACTTTCATATTGATCTGGGGATGGCAGTATTAGGCTTTGCGGTGTTGTGTGACTGGGAAGTGCGCTCTCGTAAGATCGAATATAAAGACAAGACCCACATTATTTATGAACTGCGCGGGGTGAATGATCCCCAAACCGTGCCGATGCTGCGCCAAAACTGTAGTGAAGAAATGGCGGGGTTTCTCCATAGTCGTTTGATTCGTACTTTAGATTTTTTGCGCTCCTGCTCTAAGCACACTGGTGTACCCCATGTGCATATTATTTCCCTGCGTAATCACTATGTGATGAGTGCGGTGTGGCGACCCTATCAGAATAAAATTTGGATGATTCCGGTAGATCAAATCGAGAACCTGTCTTTCACAAATCACTTGATGTAGTTGATGCAATTCTAGATTTGCTGATCGATTTTGGACTTGTCAATTCCGATAGTTATTGCGACCTATGGCATTACGGATTAAGGGTGAGCGTGCCCTAAAAACCCTTGGAGGACTCAACACCCGCCCCACATCCAGTAAGGTTCGCGCTGCGGTGTTTAATATTTTGCAGCAGCGGGTCAGGGATGCCCACTGGTTGGATCTGTGTGCAGGTTCTGGGGCAATGGGAGCGGAGGCGTTGGTGCGGGGGGCTAGTTCTGTTACTGGGGTAGAGCAGTCAGCCGCTGCCTGTGAAGTCGTTAAGTCTAATTGGCAACGGATCTGTAATCAAACCCAAACCTATCAAGTCATTCGCGGTGATGTGATCAAAACCCTCGCCAAATTTCCGCCCCATCAGTTTGACTTAGTGTATTTTGATCCCCCCTATCAGAGCGATTTATACGCGCCGGTTTTAGCGACAGTGGGGCAATTATTACGATCTGACGGAATTGTGATCGCAGAACATGATCGCCGTCGCGAGTTGCCGGACCAGCCCAGTTTAGATTTAATTGCCTATGATCGGCGGCAGTATGGACAGACAAGTTTATGCTTCTATCACTTAGTTAGGGAACCCTGAAAATCAAGTCCCAGAGAAAGTTTCACCTATGGAAAACAGTTTTTATTTTGGCTGGTTAGTGACTAAATAGACGGTTTGTTTCTAAGTACAGTTGTTATAATGGGAAGATTCGTTTCAAGCCTGCCATTTGTCCCGCAAGTTATAAACTGCCAGACGAGGCTGCACTGCATCCAGTTCTGGGTTCTGTCTCTATGGTTTGGCTGCAAAACTTTGCCATGACAGGCTTGATCACACATGGATTGACTTTTGATTATTCATCGCTAGTACGAGGTAATTACAAATATCATGGCGGGTATTGCAATTTACATGATGCTCACTCTGGGTGTACCTTACATTTTCTGGAAGCTCATTTCCCCTTTCATGGAATAAGTAGCAGGTTTTTTCCTGTTTTGGGGTAGACTGCGCCAGCCTCTCACTTTGCTGCTGGTTTCCCAGTGGCTGGTTGAGGGGCTTGGGGCAATACCCGCAGTAATTCCCGCGCCACTACGGTATTGTTTTGCTTCAGGGTTTTGGTGAGGGCTTCGAGGAGAATTTGGCTCAGTGCGTCCCGCATTAAAACCCCTTGATCACTGCCACTTCCTAAATTATTTAGACGTAAACTAGAGATTTCTGCATCAACGGAAGCGAGATTGACCCCGAACTGATTTAAACGGGCACGGATTTGAAAGTTGTCGAGGGTAAACCGATCAATTTTGATTTTCTTTTCAGGGGCATTTGGCTGTGTGGGGCTGGGTTTTTGCAGATTTCTCAGGACATCTAATAAGTTGTTGTTGGGCAGTTTTTGTTCCATATCAATGGAAATGCTCTTAATGCCAAGCTCTTGCAAGTGGAGTGTGTTTCCTAGGAGCGATTTCCATTCAACTTGCATCTGGATTTGTCCCACTCGCATCAACAGTGGGTTACGGTAACCGGAGGGGTTTTGTACTGTCAGCCCATCAATGGCAATTTTGCCTTGCCACAGATTTACCTTGAGGTCAGTGATTTTGACCGGTGTACCCAGCAGGCTGGTTAAGTTTGTCTCAATGCTAGGCTTGAGGATTGTACCGATATTCAAAGCAACCACAATCGCCGCAGTGACTATAACTAAAAGGATAAAACCGAGCCAACCTAAAATGTGACGTTTTTTCATGTCTCAATATCCAAACTTGTGGATGATTTTCCTGCTAATTTGATTTGGCTAATCCACCAAATCAACCAGTTGCTCACAAACAATCAAGGTTTGTAGAAGTCAAAAACTCTTAGACATTTTCAACAGACAGCAATAGCTATGATGGCTATCTGAGATAATCCATTGTTATGTTTTTTTGACAAATTCAGACATAGCCTTGTCATATTCATATTTTTCAATAGATTTTTGATTTGAATTCTTAATAAAGCGATGCCAATTAATAATTACATCATTTCCAGATTTACTCTGATTAAGCTGAAGTCCTAATAATAGTTCAACTTTTTTACTTCCATAATCATAGTCAGATTTACTCTGGCTATGAAGTTTAGTAAATACAGATTGAAGGATTTGCCATGCTTCTCTACATCTGATTACTTCTTGTAAGTTGCCTTGATTATGGCTGAATACAAAAATCTCATAGCTATGGATATTTGAGCTATTCATCATTTGCCCCCATTCTTGTTCAGTTAGGCGAATATTTGAACGACTAGAAGTTATAGCTTTAACTTCCACCTTTATAGATTCGTTATCTTTTTGACAAAGTAAATCGTAGCCAGCCTCATGCGATTGATGAACTTTGTATCCTAAGTATATATAAAGTTTTTTAGCCCAATCTTCTCCCTGTGTACCATATTGAATTGCAAGTTCTTCTTCGCTTACTCCATCATCATTACGAACAGCACTTGAGGCTGCTTTATTAGGATGAAATACCGCAATATCAGAATCAACTGTTTCTAATGGATAATATTCACTAGGAATAAGATCTAGAGCAATATCTCCAAATTTCTCTTTTAAGTATATAATTCCTTCTTCAAAAGTATCAGACAGTAATATAGAAAGATGCCTTTCTTCGTGTCTAACACCTAAGAATCTCCCTAGCGTCTCCACTATACCATCTAAAACCCTAGGCTTTTTCCACTCACCAACATAATAAAAATAATTGTCTTTAGCCCAAGAACTTCTTGATTGTTTTTCTTCTAAATTGTCATAAGACAAATAGATTTCACTTGCTTCAAAAAATGATGCTTCAGTTAATTTATCAGCAAGTCTACGATATTCAGTTTGCCAGTCCTTTTTATTTTTTGATTTCTCAATCGAAACGACAGCAATCAATGGTAGGACTTCTCTTATCTTCTTTTTTAAATCTTGTCTTGCAACTTGACCGTGAACATCAAGATTTATTTCTGTTATGACTGAAACGCCAAAAATTTTCAACAATTCTATGATTTTTTCATTCCTTTCTTCACAAAAAGCTAGTTTATGACCTTTGAAGCCTTCAACTGTTATTACAGATAGTTCTGAAGGCTTAAAAAATGACTTTCCGTTTTTTGACAAAATAGTGTTGTTTTTAGCCCATTGTTCTAGTCTTTCTACATAGTCTAGGTAATCATCAGCTAATTTTTGATATATGGTCTTAATTCGTTTTTGATTCTCTTTAATTAAATCTTGATCATTAGATTTTTCTTGTGAGATCAAAGATAAAACATCTAAATAATCATCTAATTTTAAAGAAGACTTAAATGGTAAATATTCAAGCCAATTCTGAGGTATCACCCCTTCATAGTCAAAAATTGGTAAGTATTTACCACCAATCTCTTTAATTTCTTTTTTGTTAGTAAAAACATTTTTGCCGTTAAAACATTTACCCATCGTTGTAGGTATAATTTGTAGATTCTCAATCGCCCAATAAATGTAATTTGTGACCGGACAAGAACTAGCTGCCCCGAAATAACCCCATTCTAAAATTGCATATGCTTGGACATTCTTTAAATCAACAAATTTAAATACTTGCATCCAAAATATTTTGGAAAACGTGTATGTATTAGCAAATTTCAGAAAAGTTATGCTATTAAACTTAACTGGGTTGTTGCGTTGAAAAAGATGGGGGTATGACTTGGATCGAGGCTCTCTTCCTTTGGCTTCTTCATAAACAAAATCAAAGTATTCTGCTTCTATTGTTTTAGAGCCTTTTTCATCTATATTCGTTTGAAGTCGAATAGTTTCACTCACACCCATCCTAAGTAGGAAACTTTTCCACTCACTTTTTAAGTCTTCTTGCCTAAAGTACCCATCACTAACAAATATATGCCCCTTCAGGAATCTATCTATTGGAAATTGGGGCTCATAAAATTCAGGAAGGTACGCATATTGTGCAGTAATAAGCGTATTCTCTGTGGATAAGAGCTTGATTTGTTTAAGATACCCATAGACACTATCAGTTAATAATCCTTTTTTATGAGCAACAAAGAGATATCTTCCAACTTTAATAGCATTCTCAATTGTTATATAACTTTTGTCTGAAATTATAGTTTTTTCAATGAATGTTATGTCAGTGGGTTCCTTAACTCCTAAAATCTCTAGCCAATTCTTAATATCACGACTGGATTCTATTTGTAGCAGTACTTCTGAATGAATAACACTAATTGCATCCTCATCAAAATTATTAGAAAATTCAATGGAGGGGAAGTATATTTGCTGAGGAGTTTTAAGATTATCTAATTGATCAAATATAAATGGTATAGACTTCAGTGTGTAGATCCACTCCTCTTTTTCTTGTCCACTTAAATGATGTTCTGATTGTTTGTAAAGATAAGCAATTAAATCAAAATTTTCTTCAATATGATGATTATCTTGAAAAGTCTTTGATGTAAGGAAGGATTCTAATCTATCAATATCAAATATCATTAAGCCCAACTTCTTTAATGTCCGAATAGGCTCTAAGTGAGAAATAAAAGCAAATTCATCGAAATGCGTGTTATTGATAGAATTTATATAATCAACTAAAACTTTTCTACCTACAAAATCTGAGATTTTAGTCTTATCAAAAATTGCCTCACTGACTTTTAATAATTGACCTTTCTCATTAGGTATAAATGCTATTTCATTGATTGCTATTTTTAGACCTGAATTAAAAGAAGACTTCAAGCTTGAATGGCTATGAGATT
>JBIKNH010000208.1:0-7639 GCA_044358815.1 Pseudanabaenaceae cyanobacterium
AAAATAGAATTGGCAGGATCGGCATAGAGAGGCACAAGGGCATCAAGGACCGTCGTCGGTTCCACACTATTACAGTGTAAATAGAAGCAATCACCTTTTTGCTGTAACTTCGTGATGGGAATCTCCGCCACAATCAGATCTGGGGAAAGTTCACGGGTTAGAGGGCGATTCACAGGCTTTGTAATGACCGGCGGCTCATCTGGCTCCGTTGTGACTAAAGCGTTCTGATGGGGAAACTGTTCCAGAGGCAGAATACTTAGATCGCCACTGAAAGATGGGGACAAACCACTATTACTATTGCTATAGCTACCGTCTTCAATGATCCGTGACGGTATTCCTGGCAAAGGCATTAGTTCTAAACTATCAGAGGCATTAGCCCCATTTTTGCGGCTATTTTCGCTAGGATTGCGTGGATTTATTGTGTGATCATCAGCCATAGGTGCTTTACCTTCATTACCAATACCTCGGCTATTTTGATTACCGTTATTTTGATTACCGCTTTGAGCGCCATTGTGCTTACCATGATGACCGTCAATCCCATGTTGATCAATATGATGATTTTTCCCCAGACTACCGACCGTTAGCGGGGGGACATCTAGGGGGATCAAATCATGATCGATGGCAGGATTCATGGTTTTCTTCATCTGGCTTTCTCGTCGTCACTTTAACCTAACAGCAAACCCTAACAGCAAAAATGCCATGATTATTGCACCAAAGTTCCCACACCTCCATAATACCCAGTGGAGAAAATCCTGCCGTCACTGTAAACTCTGGTGATCATAGCTGTAATGCTTTGCAAGGGTTGATTTTAGGCGGTGCTGCCAAGGTTAGTCATAAAAACAAGCGTCAAAAACAGGTATGCAAAATAACTATGAAAACCAGCCGATATGGCGCAGGAACCACCGCCAAAACCGATTGCCATAAATGCCACCCACCACACCAACCCCAAGGGCAACCATAATCGTGAATAGTATTGAGTTACTAGATCCAAACGCTTAGATTTGAGGGGGGAGATCCAAGGGGTTAATCTGACGCAATAAATTCGATAGTGCCATAGTGGGGTAATTTTGCCCCCAGGATGCCCCAAAACACCCTTGAAATGGCAAGAAAGTATGGTTAACAAAACCAAAGCACCCTAGGCATAACCAATGGGTTATAATGGGACTTGTTTTGCAGTTGGTCGTCAGTCAAGGAGCCATAGTTACCCATGCCAGAAATTGTCACCCAGGCTTACAATGCCGATCAGATCCAAGTACTCGAAGGCTTGGAAGCGGTACGCAAGCGCCCAGGGATGTACATTGGCTCCACTGGGCCGAAGGGTTTACATCACCTTGTTTTTGAAGTTGTTGACAATAGCGTTGACGAAGCCTTAGCGGGTCACTGTAACGAAATTACAATCCATTTGTTAGCAGATGGCTCGGTTTCCGTCACTGACAACGGGCGCGGTATTCCCACCGATGTACATAGTAAAACTGGTAAGTCTGCCCTAGAAACAGTTTTAACGGTGTTGCACGCTGGGGGTAAGTTTGGCGATGGTGGGTACAAAGTCTCCGGCGGTTTGCACGGGGTCGGGGTCTCAGTGGTTAATGCCCTGTCAGAATGGGTGGAAGTTAGCGTGTGGCGACATGACAAGATGTACCAACAACGCTATGAAAGGGGTGTTCCGGCTACCCCACTGACTAGCAGTCCTGCCCCTGAACCTCGGCGGGGTACTCAGGTTAGGTTTAAGCCTGATCCACAAATTTTTACAGTACAGACTGAGTTTGAATATGATATTCTCGCCGCTCGTCTGAAGGAGTTGGCTTACCTCAATGCTGGGGTAAAGATTGAGTTTGCGGATTTGCGCCAGGAAAATCCCCGTACCGATTCGTTTTGCTACAACGGCGGGATTCGTGAATATGTGGCGTATATGACTCACCAAAAGGAGCCATTACACCCTGATATTATCTATGTCCAAGGGGAACGGGATAATGTACAGGTGGAAGTGGCGTTCCAGTGGTGTTCTGACACCTATAGTGACAATATTTTGGGATTCGCGAACAATATTCGTACCATTGACGGTGGCACGCACCTTGAGGGTCTGAAGGCGGTTTTGACCCGTACCATGAATGCCACCGCACGCAAATTAAAGAAGCTCAAAGATGGCGATTCTAATTTGGCGGGGGAAAACATTCGCGAAGGTTTAACGGCGGTTTTGTCGGTGAAGGTGCCTGATCCTGAATTTGAAGGACAGACCAAGACTAAGTTAGGTAATACAGAGGTCCGTGGGATCGTTGATTCCTTTGTGGGTGAGGTACTCAATGAGTATTTGGAATTTCACCCTGGGGTAGCCAGTTCGATCATTGAGAAAGCGATTCAGGCTTTTAACGCGGCAGAAGCGGCGCGACGGGCTAGGGAACTGGTGCGGCGTAAGTCAGCCCTAGAGTCTTCTACTTTGCCAGGGAAATTGGCTGACTGTAGTTCTAGGGACCCGAAGGAATCGGAAATTTTCATTGTGGAAGGGGATTCGGCAGGTGGGAGTGCCAAACAAGGACGTGATCGCCACTTCCAAGCAATTCTCCCCCTGCGCGGTAAAGTACTAAACATCGAAAAAGCCGATGACAGCAAAATCTACAAAAACACCGAAATTCAATCTCTAATTACAGGTATTGGTTTAGGCATTAAAGGTGAAGATTTTGACTCAAATCAACTGCGCTATCACAAAATTATTCTGTTAGCAGATGCTGACGTTGACGGGGCACACATTCGGACTCTGTTGTTAACGTTCTTCTATCGCTATCAAAGGGAACTTCTCGAACAAGGTTTCATTTATATTGGCTGTCCGCCACTGTATAAAGTGGAACGGGGTAAACAACATCAATATTGCTACGATGAACGGGAACTCCAGGCATATTTGGGAAGTTTGCCCGCCAATGCCAATTACACAATTCAGCGGTTCAAGGGTTTGGGTGAAATGATGCCCCAGCAGTTATGGGACACCACGATGGACCCCACCACACGCCGCCTCAAACAAATCACCATTGAGGATGCTGTAGAAGCTGATCGGATTTTTACAATTCTCATGGGTGACAAGGTTGCACCCCGACGGGAATTTATTGAAACCAATGCACCAAAACTCGCTCTAACTGACTTAGACATTTAACTAAGTATTTGGTTAGATATTTAACTTGTCTAATTCATTCCATAATTCGATGCTGATCAAAATAGGTTCCATTAGCCATAGGGTTGATGGAACTTTTTTAGCGGAGATCACGGAAAATGCGGCTATTGACCTATGGTTAGCTGATTTCAGGCTTCCTGATATGGGACTAAGTAAAAGTTCGGAATTGGAACTAACTGCTCATTATTGGCAGATTTTATCTGAGACAGAACAGGAACGAGCGGCACTGATGGGGGCGCAACGACAACAGCAATTTATCCTAACGAGGGGAATCTTACGGGAATTATTATCAAGTTACATTGGCATTGCACCACAATATTTAAAACTCGCCACCAGTCCCAAGGGTAAGCCTTATTTAGATTATGCTGAACCACAATATCAGATTCCTTTTAATGTCAGCCATGCCGAAAATTTGGCTCTCTATGCAGTCATGCCTCCCAATTTTGGTCCTGGTCGAGAGAATTTAGGGGCAGTGGGTATTGATTTGGAATTACTGAATCGGGACCTGCCCATAGAGAAAATTACCAAACTAGTCAAACGCTACTTTTTACCGCAAGAGCAAAAAATTTGGTTTAGATATTTAGCTGATC
This sequence comes from Pseudanabaenaceae cyanobacterium, assembly GCA_044358815.1. Classification (GTDB taxonomy): domain Bacteria; phylum Cyanobacteriota; class Cyanobacteriia; order Pseudanabaenales; family Pseudanabaenaceae; genus JBAXSK01. The sequence goes on from JBIKNH010000208.1 coordinate 3,751, forward strand.
CTAATTTAGAGCCATATCTAGAGCCGCACTTAGCTAAAGTCTGTTTTTTGCGAGCTTGGACCGCGAAGGAAGCCTATGCTAAAGCCACCGGATTAGGACTAGCCCATACTTTGACCCATCTGGATACTAGTCCTTGGTTAACTCTAACCGCAATGCCATTTCAGCAAGCGCCATCCCAGAGATCGCAAAATATTTGTATTACAGATTTAGAGTTAAGAGATTTAGAAATCACAGCCCTCAGTCAATCCGACAATATTCATGATAATTCTGCTTGTGAAGTACAGAGTTATAAAGTGCGAGATCTCAGCGTTTTATTGTCTGAATCGGAAGTCCCATGTGTGGGGGCTGTTTGTTGGCAACAATTCAATCGTAACCAACTGCCTCACTAAAGACTTTAATTATAATTGTTTCAAATGATTTGTAGAGGGGGCTTCGACTTCGCTCAGCCCTCAGTGTGAGTTAGCTGAGGGAAGTCAAAGCTAGATTTTCTATTTGAGTTATCTATAAGCTATTTAACTAAATGCTCTGGCAAAATGTTTTGCATTACTGATTTTTTCGTTACTGCGATCATTATAAAATTAAACTTGGAATCAATCCTAAAACTTAAACGAAACCAATTCTTCGATCGGATGGCTAGTCAATCCCGCCCAAACTGCCTGTAAAGCCCCACAATCAAGCCTATAGGCGCTCTTCATGACAAACGCCAGCAAATTTGTATACAAAATTACCGATCAATTCCCATGATTACCACAGGTAAAGTGACTCAAACTGTTAAAATCGTTTACGGATATAACAACATTCTTTACATTTTTACGGTTTAAGCCACGCTAAACAGGATCGCAAAACGTGAGAATTGCAGTAGATGCGATGGGTGGGGACTATGCACCCCGCGAAGTGATTGAAGGAGCCATCTTGGCCCAACAAAAATTAGGCGTTGACATATTGCTAGTCGGCGATCAGGAGGTTTTGCGCCAATATTTCCAAGATCACAACTACCAAGAAACTCCACACCTGCGGATTGTCCATTCTGAAGGCATCATCGAGATGGAAGAGGAGCCGATTGAAGCTCTGCGCCGCAAGCCCAAATCTTCCATTGCCACTTCAATGAATTTGGTCAAAGCCAAGGAAGCTGATGCAGTGGTGTCTGCGGGACATTCAGGGGCAGCTATGGCAGCGGCATTGTTGCGTTTAGGACGTTTGCCAGGGGTAGATCGTCCCGCCATTGGGGCATTTTTTCCCACCCAAATTCCCCATAAGCCCGTGCTAGTCCTAGATGTGGGCGCTAATGTGGATTCACGTCCCAAATTCTTGGAGCAATTTGCCATCATGGGTTCGCTCTATAGCCAATATGTCTTGAATATTCCTAACCCCAAAGTGGGACTGCTCAATATTGGCGAAGAGCCTTGCAAAGGTAATGAATTAGCGCTGCGGGTCCATGAAGCCTTGCAGAATAACCGTCGGATCAACTTTGGCGGTAATGCCGAAGGGCGCGACGTGATGAAAGGTGATTTTGATGTGGTGGTTTGTGATGGATTCGTCGGTAACGTGGTGCTGAAATTTGCCGAAGGTATGGCAGCGGCGATTATTGCGGGACTCAAGGAAGAATTACCAAGAGGAATTCGCGGCAAGATTGGTTCTTGGTTGCTCAAACCCAACTTTAAGCGATTTAAGACGCGCCTTGATGCTGACGAATATGGCGGTGCTTTGCTCTTGGGTGTGGCTGGGGTCTGTGTGATCGGTCACGGTAGTTCTAACGCTTTGAGTGTTTGTAATGCGATTCGTGTTGCCAAAGAAGCCGTAAGTAATCAGGTATTAGATCGAATTCGTACCCAAATCAAAGAACAAACCGCCGTCGCTGCTAATGCCATCCCTGCCAATGCAGACACTCCCGATGATCCACCAACCTAACTATTAGGTCGGTTAGATTCCCCTTAAACTTCTCTGCTGCACTTCGACTGTTTTCCTTTGTCTTAACTCCATTTTTTCTGTTGCCAATCCATCTGACAATCCATCCATGACTATGCCCAATTCTTTGTGTGGTGTGCGCTTTATTGGTTCCGGTTCGGCTCTGCCCCAAAGGGTCATGACCAATGATGATTTATCAAAGTTGGTGGATACCAATGATGAATGGATTGCCTCACGGACGGGGATTAGAGAGCGTCGGATTGCAGATCCTCAGGTTGACAGTGTGGCTAGTTTGGCGGCGAGCGCTGGTGCTAAAGCCTTAGAGTCCGGTGGAGTTGCTCCTGGTGATTTGGATTTAATTATTTTGGCAACCTCCACCACTGATGATTTATTTGGTACAGCGGGCAAAGTGCAGCAACTGATCGGGGCAGAGCGAGCCGTTGCCTTTGATATGGTGGCTGCCTGTTCGGGGTTTGTGTTTGCCACGGTAACCGCAGCGCAATATATCCGCAGTGGTGCTTACCGCAATGTTTTGGTAATTGGTGCGGATGTGTTGTCACGGTGGGTGGACTGGACGGATCGCCGCAGTTGCATTCTTTTTGGGGATGGAGCCGGAGCAGTGTTATTGCAAGCTGGTGATGTGGATCACCTTTTGGGATTTGAAATGCGCAGCGACGGCAAAGGCTCCAATATGTTGAATATTGCCTATGCTGATCCGACTCATTTTCAGCAAATTACGATGAATGGTCAGGAAGTCTATCGGTTTGCGGTGCGATGTGTGCCAGATGTCATCGAAAAAGCGTTGCATCGGGCAAATTTAGCTACCAGTGATTTGGATTGGTTGATTTTGCATCAGGCGAACCAACGGATTATTGATGCGGTAGTCAGTCGGTTTGGTATCGCACCTGAAAAAGCGGTGAGTAATCTGAGTAATTACGGTAATACTTCTGCTGCTTCGATTCCCATTGCGTTGGATGAGTGGGTGCGGCAGGGCAAAATTCAAAGTGGTGATGTGATTGCGACTGCTGGGTTTGGGGCGGGGTTGAGTTGGGGTTCGGCGGTGATTAAGTGGGGATAGATATTGTAGGGTGTGTTGACGGGATGTAAAGCGCTTTATCCAATGTTCAAGATTTGTGCGTTACGCTGACGCTAACACACCCTACTGGACTACGTTTACTGATTTACGGAATTGCCTGATATGCCATCTGATAGGTGATATCACTGCTGATGCGATCGCAGATATGGGATTAATGGAAGTTTAACTATCGTTTAGATCTGAATCATGTCATGCTAATAGCTAAAACAGCAAACCTAGCTGTAAAAAAATATAACTAGGTTATGTGTAGGATGTCAGCTAGCGAATCTTAAGTCTTCGTAGGGTGCGTTAATGAAATGTAACGCACCTTATTTTCTGAATAAACTTGAATGACTGGGTAAACAGCAAGATTCTTGATGCGCCTGGATTTGAGCCTCGAACTAGCTGTATTACAAGTCCTCGTAGGGTGTGTTAATGAAATGTAACGCACCCTATGCCTGGGTTTGGGGCTGGGTTGAGCTGGGGTTCGGCGGTGATTAGATAGGAGTAGGTATTGTAGGGTGTGTTAATGAAATTTAACGCATCCTACTGGACTCACTCCCTATAGGTATAGACCCAACAACCAGGCAAAACGCATCTGCTCATTGAATGATTGGCTTCGTGCTCACTCTCAGGATGGATAATGCGCCAATTCATCGTAAGAATGAGAGCAAGAAATTAGTAGAGACCACAGGACATGAGGTCTTGTTTTTAGCGAGATACTCTCCGGATTTGAATGATATTGAGCATGATTTTGGTGCGTTGCAGAAAAGCCGTAGCTATGCTCCCCCTGTTACTATAGTAGAATCAAATAAGAAGTAGAGGTTAGTGCAGGAGAGAGAAATGACATACAGTATGGACTTAAGAGAAAGAGTAGTGGAGTATGTCAGAGGAGGAGGAAGCAAAGCA
>JBIKNH010000046.1:0-23853 GCA_044358815.1 Pseudanabaenaceae cyanobacterium
AGCGGTAACTGGTCTACATATTCCACTGTAATTTGTAAACCTTGAAGTGCGCCGCGTAGATAGAACTGAAGTTGCCGATCCCGCACTAAAATCTTTTTGGGTAACCCTGCCTCTGCCGGTGGCTGTGGTCGTTCAATGGCTTGTAATAAAGAACGAACTAATACTTCATGGGGTTCTCCTTTTTCCATGACTTCCATAGTGCGGACCATTCCCATCATACTGTCAACCCATATAACACAGTGGGGAACATCTTCATCAGTGGACTCACGATGAATAGGAACTACCTTCCCAGTGTTACTTCCCGTAGCTGAACCAGTGGTAGGTAGTGGTCGGGCATCTCCCTCCCAAACTGAATTGGTTTTTCTTAAGCGTTGCAAACGACGCAACGTGCTAGGAGGTAAATTAGTCATGGATGCACTGGGGGGAATGGTATAAGCCAAATAAACAGATAGTTGAGTCCGTAAATAATTACATTACTGCGAAACTATGTGATTTGACAGCTATTCTGGATTAATTCTTGGTTTGAATATCATTTTATCGGTATACGTCCCGCTTAGTTCAGTGCTTGGGATGGGGTTAGGCTAACCTGAGTAAGCCCCGTCATTTACACCATCAATTACTAACTTTTACTAACTTTCATCGAGAGACTCATTTACGTTTTGGGGTAATCATCCTAAAGGTTAGATCAGGGACTATTACCCCCAATGGGCTGCAAAACATGAAACAATATCTCCTGATTGCAGTATTTTCCGATGGCGTTATTTCTTGATTACGTTTTGTCAAGATTTCTCCTCGCAAATTTTGATCAAGTTTCCCTTTAATACCTCTCCAGTTTTTGCCGACCATGACTGACCAAATGATTCGCGCTACAGCCGCCAATGGACATTTACGGGTAGTAGCCGTCACTAATACTCTGACCGTTAATGAAGCCAGCCGTCGGCATCAACTTTCTCCCATCGCTACTGCGGCTCTGGGTCGTGCTTTGAGTGCCTGTTCTATGCTCACTTCTAGCATGAAACAACGCCAGGGACGGGTTAATGTCCGGTTTTGTGGTGATGGTCCCTTGGGCTTGGTTTATGCCGATGCTGGGGTAGATGGTACAGTCAGAGGTTTTGTCTCTGAGGATTTGCCCGTTACGAAAGCATTGCATCCCTATGATCCTGTCAGTGGCAGATTAGACATTCAAGCAGGCATAGGACAAGTCGGTTTGCTGAAGGTGATGCGGGATATTGGCTATGGCGAACCCTACACCAGCACGGTGCAGATGACCTCCGGCGAAATCGATGAAAATATTGCTTGGTATTTAGCCTCATCGGAGCAAACCTATTCCAAACTGGTGGTCAGTGAAATATTTGTGAATCCTGACCAGTCAAGTGAGGTACAAATATCGGGGGGAGTTTTCGTGCAAATGCTGCCAGGTTCAACTCTTTCTGAGGATTTAGTCCATCAGCTAGAAGCTATCATTAAGCCTCAAATTTTCCAAGATTTATTACAGAGCGGTTTGAACTTACAGCAGATTATTGATCAGCTTTTTGCCAAACTCTCCCTATCGATGTTGCCCTTACAACAGCCAATTAAATTTTCCTGTCGTTGTTCATTTGATCGGATGTTGGGCGCACTGAAGATCTTAGGTGAAGTAGATCTCAAGGAAATGATTGCCGAAAATAAAGGCGCTGAAGCTAAATGTCATTTTTGTGGCGAAACTTACCATGCCAGCACCGCCGACCTAGAGGATTTACTCACAGAGTTAACCCAAGAAATCACAGAAGAAGTTCCCGCCGAATCAGTTTAGTTAGAGCTAGTTAGAGCTTTTCGACCAAGGGCACGCGCTGCACCCAGCGAAATATTTCTACCCCAACCAAGACGCAGAGCCAACTAGTGATCTGCACTACAAACATAATCAGGCTTTGTTGGTCTTGGTTGTGCCCCACCATAGCAATCAGTAAAACTAAACCTCCTGCTGCCACCTCTGCAATATGAGTCTGTCCAGCCTTGAGCAAAGGTGGTAATACCGTCGGCAAAGCCCCAGGGGCAAGTTGGCTATAAACTTGGCGAGCCACCCAAGGGGCAAACCAACTCAGACACAGCAGTCCTATAGTATATGCAAACATCAAATGGGGCATATTGCCCACGATAAAGCTCAAAGCCAAACCGAGCAAGAGTAAGAGCATCCCCGCCAGAATGCCCGCCCCCTGGGGAATCAGCACCGTCACCAGGCTAAGGCTATCTTGAAATCTTTCCTGTAATACAAAATGGCTGTGCTGGCATAACCAAGCCACGATATTGCTAGACGGTGGCTCCGATGGCTGACCTGTTTTGGTTCCCAGCCGCCCTGAGGCATGTTTTTTAGAACCCGTTCCAGATTGATCAACTCCCGACTGACCCGCAAACTTGGGCGACATTTGCTCCAGACCAAGTTTAGTCCGATCAATTCGCGACTTTGGTGTAGATATTTCAGGTAATCCCCCATGTCCCTTGGTATGACCATCTAATGTCACAGACTCTTCCTGATCTGCCAACGGACGAGCCGCGATTCCTGCCAAAAGGGACGGTAGAAAGACTTCGCGGCGATAACCCGCCAATTTGAGCCAACTGATTTCCACATCAGCGCCTCCCTCTTGCAGCTTAACCCGCCATAGCTGCTGAAACTCTTTTAGGGGTAAAACATATTGAGCTTCTGTACCCCACCACCCGCGAAAATCTAGCCACAGGTTAACGATGACGTTTGTTCCATCTGGATCATGTTCTCGGAGCAATCCCATCCGCCAGGTTGAAACCCCATTAATCCCTGCCGCAATCATGATGATAGAAAGCCACCCTTTGAACCAAGGGGCAAAGTCCGACATGGTCCAGCAAAACAAACCCAACAGCCAAACTAAACAAGCGGTAAATTGCTGGGGCTGTTGGGACATCGGCTCTGGTTGTACCCACAGATCTTCACCCTGCACAATAGTTTCTAGGGTACTTTCCAGTGGGTTTTCCCATGTCTCTTGTGTGGTTGAGAATTGGTCTTGATTAGTTAATCTTTCAGTTAGTGCGGGTAATAAAGTGCCCCGATGCATCCCCCGATGCGGCACCGCTAAACTGTCACTCCACCACCACAGTACCCCCCCCAGTAATATTCCTACCAATCCCAAAATGCCCCATGTCCAAGACAGCAGCAGAGGATTTTTTAAACTGAGAAGCAATGCCATCAGCCATAGCACCACTACCAACTTAGTCCCTCGGTTTAAGGACCAACCCTGATTCCGCAGGCATAATACAGCCACCGTGTGCGCTACCACTGCGGTGACCCAACCCAAGCCCATTACACCCACAGCAACCAACACGCCCCAAAACAGCGGTTCCGACGGATGCATAATTCCTGTCATCAAAAACCAAACCTGAGTGATTGCCTGAGAGTGCCACTCTAGGTCATCTTTGACCAGCACCAACAACACCACACCAAAACCCAACGCCCGACTGGCAATTGACCGCAGTGCCCGCCGTCGGGAATGGATCTGCTGACCAAACTCTGGCTGATCAGGGTTGAGCCAAGCCTTCACCCGTAGCATTTTACCTAGGGAGGGTGAGTTAAAGAATCGCCTGAGGCGGTTTCTCATCGGCGTATTTCTCAGAGCAGTGGGCAAAGAACTCAACCTCAAGCACTACAAAAGCCACTAGGAAACCTACTACAGATGGCACTGCCAAAAACTGGCAGAAACACTGTTAAAACTACTATCTAGCTAAAACATTCAGCTAAAAACCCAAGTTCAAACTTGAGCCTTAACCTAAATAGCAAATGGTCTAAGTAGTCTAAACAGTGGCGATCGCCTCAGGACGAGCAAAAATCATGCGCCCTGCGGAAGTCTGCAAAGCACTGGTCACAACCACATGAAGTTGTCTACCTAAATATTCTCGACCTTCTTCAATCACTACCATCGTGCCATCGTCCAAATAACCAACCCCTTGGGATGGCTCCTTACCTTCCTTAACCACTTTGAGGTTCAGCGAATCCCCAGGTAAATAGGTGGGACGCAACGCCTGAGCCAAATCATTAACATTGAGGACTTGCACCTGTTGTAAGTTAGCCACTTTATTCAGGTTGTAGTCATTGGTGACTAAAGTACCGTGCAACTCCTGCGCTAACCGGATTAACTTAGTGTCTACGGTGTGCAAATCTTCGTAGTCGGCAGAGTGAATCACAATGCGATCCCCATATTCATCTCGCATACTATTGAGAATGTCGAGACCGCGCCGCCCCCGCACCCGTTTTTGGTCGTTAGAACTATCGGCAATGGTTTGTAGTTCCTGAATCACAAACTGCGGGATCAGCAACTGCCCTTCCAGAAATCCCGTTTCCATCAGCAACTGAATTCGTCCATCAATGACGCAACTGGTATCTAAAACCTTCGCGGTAGCAGCTTTGAGCGTGCCATCGGCTAATAGACTGCTCTCCACATTGCTGGGATTAAACAACCGCAACAGAGCACGACCGTGGGTATCGGATAAAGTCATCCCCGAATAGGCAAAGATAATACTGACCAAAATCGCCATCAGCGGTTTGATAAACGAAAAATCTTCGGGAATGGGGATCAAAAACATGGGGGCAAGGGTTAAATTAGCCACCAACAAGCCAAAAACTAAGCCCACAGACCGCCCCAGCAAAAGTTCTAAGGGCATGGCTCGCACTTGAGATTCCACTTTGCGGTAGAGATTCTGGGCTAGTAAACCCAAAAACAGTCCCAACAAAGCACCTCCCCCAAGGGAAAGCCAACGAAAGCTAGGTACATTCAATTCTGCCAAAGCCGGAGCTGGCAAAAAGTCTACACTGTGGAAGCCAGTGCCTGCACCCGCAAGGATAAAGATGACCACAATAACAGCGTCAATCATAGGAATGGATCTTCGCGAATGTAATATGAATAAAAGAAGTATAGTGGGGGCGGAATCGCCTCGTGGAACGGCGTTGGGATTCTAAGACCGTTGAGGTGCAACAGCTTTTCCTAGTCTAGCCTATGACCATTGATGCGGCTTTTAGTGCGGCTTCAATCTTAACGCTACTGGCTAAAGCACAAAAGTTGCAGGATGGAGCAAGTTTACAAGACGCAGATCATCTCTTGGAGCGCCTGACACAATTAAGCATCAAAGTTAAGAATCAAAGTTAATCCTAAATTAATTGTGATTCAGTCCTAGGGAAATCCGCCAGAACAGGCTCATAGTCAGGGATGCTCTAGTGACTTCAACTTAGTGAATGGGCCTAATCATTCTTTATAGCGCCTTGATTCTAACATAGGCATTCAGGGCAGTTCTTCTGTCTTAGTGGGGTATTCATGACCAGCCCATCTTGGGGGGAAGTGATCTAAATCACACCTAAGCATCTGTGACATCACCAATTCAACTGCACCAGTATCACAGCCGAAGCCAAAAAGACATCCGATAATGGTCTTATAGGTTTTAAGGGTTGCACTAGGTGACGACTGGAGTGACTCTAAGCCATCCGAGACCCTAGTTTGCACCCAGGAAAATAGCCCTATGGACATTTTGCGCTTCCTCGCCTGTCCCCAATGCCAAGGACCCGCCGAAAGAACTTACCTAGCTAGCCGCAGCATTATTCATACCCAGTGCCAAAGATGTGACTATATCGCCGTCGATGGGCTGATGGCAAAACCTTGGTCTACGGGTGGCGCAGTTCAGTTACCCTGTTGAGTTGCTCCATGAACTGGTCTGTATTGGTCTGTATTGGTTGGGTATCGATGAAAAAGTTGAATCCTTTGTTGAATCCTTTATAGATACTCCAACCAGGTTAAGCGGCAATCTCAGAAACTGTTAATCCCAGAGCAACAATTGGCTAGAAATTGTTAGAGACAGAACATTTTAGCCAATTGTTAAGAAATACCACTAGTTAAAGCTAATTCCGATAAGTTTTGCCACAAATTTGTTTCTGTTTTCCCTTTATGAAACGATCTATGGAACGATCTTAATTAGAGATACGTCAAACTTATCTAACAGCAGCACACCCGATCAAACTGGATCAAATGTCTACTAAACCATCAATATAAATCGTTCTTCGGAGAGTAGTTAATCATGACATTCATCTTACGCCAACCCCAACTAAAAGCAATTCACCTTTGGATTGTTACTCTCCTTAGTTTTGCTGTAATGTTGCCTGCTTACACCCAGCCTGTGGCAGTCCGTCAGCTTGAAAATCCCAGCAATCAAGAAATTGCCGTACCACCTGCTAAGGATCAGCCGTTCACCATCACGATGACCACAGAGATTCGGCAACAACTGGACAGAGACCCTAACAAAACTTCTTTTGATCGGGTCATTACCATTGACGAGCAAAATGGTATTGCCTGTTTGGTAAACCCTGATAGCGTTAGCCAAGGCAGATTGACCTGTGGTTATCTAGATAAACATTAGAGAATAGTTTTTCATCTCTTCGTACCATCAAATATTACTTAGGGTGGCTTCGCGGTGATTAACTTAGTTTAGTTTGTCAGACATTCTTAGATTTCGTTTCGTGGATTTTATTTTAATCAAACCTCCTCACACTACTAAATAATCCTCTCGTTTCGTAGGTATATTTCTTATAAAGATTTACTGTAAAAGTTTTCTATAAAATATTCACTAGAAATCAAGTGGCATAATGAAAACACAATTTATTAAAGAAAACCCCTCACTGTTATTAGTCAGGGGTTTTCTTTTGGGGAATTTTATCTAATTTTTCGTCATGGGTTACTGCTAATTGCTAAAACGTTTATTCCACCGTAACCGACTTGGCTAAGTTACGGGGTTGATCCACATCTAAACCCTTGTGAGCCGCAATGTGATAAGCCAATAACTGTAGGGGTATTACAGTCAAAATTGGCGAAAGCACTTCATCAACTACGGGCACAGGCAAAATCTGATCAAAGATTTCATGGGCGACGGGATCATCCATCGGAGCAACGCCGATCAATTGGGCATCGCGGGCTTTGGCTTCTTGGGCATTGGACAAAACTTTTTCATAGACGCTGCCAGGGGTGGCAATGGCAACGACGGGGACATTTTCATCCAAAAGCGCAATGGGACCATGTTTCATTTCCCCAGCGGGATAACCTTCGGCATGGATATAACTAATTTCCTTGAGCTTGAGCGCCCCTTCTAGGGCAATGGGGAAATTAATCCCCCGTCCTAAGTAAATAAAATCTCTAGTTTGAGCGAACCGGTGGGCAAGTTGCTCAATATAGCGCTCTTGACTTTCAAGGATGCGCTCGATGTGGGCGGGTAATTGGCGCAGACCTTCCACAAGTTCACTGGAACGATTGGCATCGAGAATGCTGCGTTTTTGTCCCAGGTCAATGGCTAAACCGTAGAACATCAGCAGTTGCGCCACAAAGGTTTTCGTTGCTGCGACACCGATCTCAATGCCTGCTTGGGTATCGAGAATTGCGTCTGCCATCCGTGCTAGGGAGCTTTCGGTGCGGTTGGTAATCCCTAAGGTTTTGTGTCCCCGCGATTTAGCTAAGTCCAGAGCCGCCAGTGTGTCAGCGGTTTCCCCTGATTGAGTCACGCCGATGACGAGGGTATGGGACAAGCTGGGCGGTGGGGCATAGCGATATTCGGAGGCATATTGTACTGTGGTGGGCAAAGCCGCCAATTGTTCCAGGAGATATTTACCCACTAGGGAAGCGTGCCAGCTTGTGCCACAGGCAATGATTTCCACCCGCTCAATATCCTGTAGGAAATCGGGAGCTAAATTTAACTGCACTTGATTGGCTGGATTGATAAAACTGGCTAGTCCGGCGCGAATTACTCCAGGTTGCTCGTGGATTTCCTTGAGCATATAGTGGCGGAACCCCTGCTTTTCCACCATTGTCGAGTTCCAGTTCAGGGTTTGGGGGCTACGGCGCAACTTCTGACCATTCAGATGAAACACCTCGGCACCATCACGGGTTAACCGCGCCATTTCGCCATTTTCTAGGATGATTACGGCTTTGGTATAGGTCACCAACGCCGGAGTATCGGAAGCGCAAAAGGTTTCTCCATCGCCTAAACCAATCACTAGGGGGGCTTGTTGGCGCACCACCACTAATTCATCGGGATAGTCACCGTGAACCACCGCAATAGCATAGGCTCCTTGCAATTCACTGGCGGCGCGGCGCACGGCTTCGGCTAACTGAGAATGAGCAATTTTATGGTTGGCTGGGTTATCGTCAGCATTCTTCATCTGTTGCAAATGCTCGGCAATCAGATGGGGAATGACTTCGGTATCGGTTTCGCTGACGAACACATGACCCAAGGCTTTGAGTCTTTCCCGCAATGGGTGGTAATTCTCAATGATGCCATTTTGCACCACCGCCAAATCCCCAGCGGTACTGGTGTGGGGATGGGCATTATGTTCCTCTGGTTTACCGTGGGTTGCCCAGCGGGTGTGACCAATGCCGATGGTGGCACTGTAGTCCGTTGCGTGATCTTGGGACTGATGGGCAATTTTATCATCGAGGTTTTGCAGCTTGCCCTTGGAGCGAATCCGATGCAACTGTCCGCGCCCGTCACTCACTGTGGGAATCGTGGCAATCCCCGCTGAGTCATAGCCACGATATTCTAATTTTCTCAGTCCAGACAGCAGTACTTCATAGGCAGAACGACTACCGATATACCCTACAATGCCGCACATAGGCTATGTCTTATTTGTTTTTGCTTATTTAGGAAGGATGGTTGAAACATGACGCGGATTCACTCAAGTTGATATAGGTCAATCCAACTCGATTGATCCACTCTTAGGTAAAGATCCTAATCAGGAATGGTATTACGCGAAGATGGCTTGCTCTAATAGTATTGTTGCCTGATCAAGATCATCATTGACAATAATCTGATCAAACTCCGTCGCCGCTGCTAATTCATGTTCGGCATGGGCAAGGCGTTTGGCAACCTGTGCCCCATCATCGGTGCTACGACTGCGCAAACGGTGTTCCAGTTCCGCCAACGAAGGGGGACTAATAAAAATGCGTCGGGCAGTGGGGAAAGATTTTGCTACCTGTCGCGCCCCCACCAGTTCAATTTCTAGAATTACCACCTTACCGAGGGCGATATTTTCTAAAACAGGTTGGCGTGGCGTGCCATAGAAGTTGCCAGCATATTCTGCCCATTCCAAGAAATTGCCCTGATCACGACCTGAAATAAAATCTTCCTTAGTGGCAAAAAAGTATTCCCGCCCATGCAATTCCCCTGATCTGGGGGCGCGGGTGGTGGTGGAAATGGAAAATACTAAACGGTCAGGATATTTAGCAAAAATTCTTTTTAACATTGTGCCTTTACCCACGCCACTGGGTCCAGAAACCACCACCAAACCGCCCAAGGTTGAAGCTGGTGCTGGGGCAGTGGGGTCTATGGGCTGTGCTGGATCTACAACAGGTGCGGGTAAAGCAGTTAGCGATTCCGAGGGTGTGATTGGCTCCAAAACATTAATCTGTCAGCGCGTCTTTATTGATGATAAAGCGGTTCGCGACGGTTTCCGGTTGAATTGCCGACAAAATCACATGACTGGAGTCGGTAATAATCACGGCTCTGGTGCGTCGTCCATAGGTGGCATCCACTAGCTGAGCGCGATCACGGGCATCACTGATGATTCTTTTGATGGGGGCAGATTCGGGACTGACGATTGCCACCACCCGATTAGCCGAAACGATGTTACCGAAGCCTATATTAATCAGCTTAATGTCCATAATTAGTCAGCTTAATTTCTTATAGATACCTAATGGGTATGACGTAGAACAGCAGGAATTATTTTGCCCACCATATTGATTACTATTGATCACCTGGGGATCAACAAATTAATCTAAAGTTTTATCTGCACAAACCACGCGCATGATAAGCATTCTAGGCAAATTATTCTGTTCAATTCTGTGTCTTAGACTGCTTTTAAAGTTTAATTTAAGCATCGAATTAACTATTTATTAGATGTAATAGCCCCGTACTCTAGATCTAATTATTTTTACATCTCAACGACAGATTACGGCGTTAAAAACAATCTTTTTATTGAGATATACATGTTTCCTATAAAGAAATCATAATATTAGCCGTTATATTCTCTTGTTTTATCATAAAACACAGTTCAGCTTGCCAAAAAACTTAAGATAAACACTTAGGATATTAGAAACTAGAATTATTGGCAAAAATATATTTCAGCCCTAAATTCAGTCTAAGCCTCGATTTAACTTCGATTTATGACTAATCTGAACTTTCTTAGTATGGTGTAAGTCTGAATTTATGGCGTTAAATCACGATCTTTGATCCATTTGCATAGTTATAAATAGTTTTGTTAAGTCTAAAACTGAGGCTAAAACAGGAGATATTGTTGTTAAACACAAATATCATTATTTTAGATTAGTTTAAAAATCCAGATAATTCATTAAAATTATGATTGATCGACTGCAACAGGAATATAAAAATCTGGCTTGTATTTATGATCAGCGTTGGAAATTTTATACTAACGCCACGATCAGCAAAACTATGGAACACATCCGCAATTTGCCGATTAGTTTGCCCGTCAACAATTATGGTAATTATGCTTTACAAGAGTTAAAGATTTTAGAGATTGGTTGTGGTACAGGTGAGTTAACAGCACAATTATTAAAGCATTTCCCTAATGCAGCAATATTTGGGATTGATGTATCTTCAGATATGCTGAATTTAGCACAGCAAAAACTTGCTGATTATCAACCAAGACTAAGACTCATCAAGCAAAATGTGACTGATTTAAATTTCCCCAAAGATACCTTTGATCTAATTATTTCTAGCAGTGTATGGCATTATTTAACCGATCCAAAAACTGTTTTAGAGCATATTTATCGCGTACTCAAACCCAAAGGCTATCTACTAATTAATGATTGGTGTGGTGATTATTTAACCTGCGCTCTTTTAGATCAATACTTACATTTAACTAAGCGTCCCCACTATCATACTTATACCCAGAGAGAACTACAGCAACTAATCATTGACCATCATTTTTTGGTGAGAGATTTAATTACTTATAAAATTAATTGGTTTTGGGGCATGATGTTGGTGATTAGCGTCAAACCCGAAGCTGTGACCCCTGAAACTCTACCACTGCATCCCGAAAACACTGTATATTCTGCCAAGTTATTACCAGAATAAAGTCCCAAAACAAAATCCTAGAAAAACTCCAGAATAAAATTTCAAAATATAGTCAAATAGGATAATAATGGCACGTTATTTAGGGTATTTGTCAGACAAGATGTCTGACCTACTACAAGCCATCAATACATGTAGGACGGACA
The DNA here is from genome assembly GCA_044358815.1 of Pseudanabaenaceae cyanobacterium. GTDB lineage: Bacteria > Cyanobacteriota > Cyanobacteriia > Pseudanabaenales > Pseudanabaenaceae > JBAXSK01. Next base: position 11,265 of record JBIKNH010000046.1, read on the forward strand.
TCTTGTCCGTTGATTCGCTTGTCCGTTGATTCGCTTACAGGACTGTCCCAAAATTATTTGAAATGACTATAAAATTTCAGAATAAAAAGCCCAAAACAAAAGGATTAGCCAAACAGCTAACCCCTTTGTTGAAACAAAATTAGAAAATAAGAATAAGACCAATTTAGCCAATTGCTTGAGCCAATTACTAACCTAGGTTGATGCTACGAGTCAAACAAGTTAAATAAATAAATTAAATAAATGTTTAAGCCGTGACGGCATCAAGTCTCTAGTGCAAATTTATCACCCTCAAACCACAATAATTTCAACATATAAACTATCTTGAAATACCCAGTATTTTGCAAGGTGAATTTGCCCTAAGATCAACTAGGCATCATAGGTATTTTTGCCAGTGAACTTCACGGCAATAGGATTAGGGTTATCGCCAATCTTACGACCAACGCTATTAGCCGATACGCGACCAGCATTTACCTTTTCAGGGAATACGCCATCTTGAGGATGGAGATATACTTGGTCGCCGTTGGGGAATTCGCGCCAGATTTTGTAGTTGGTGATTTTGAACTTACGCAGTTGCGTGCCCAGAGCCAAGGCTTGCTCTTTTTTAGCTAAGTAGAGCAAGTTTTCGCCCTTCACCATCGTTGCTGCACCACCAGTGGGCATTTCAAATACTTGTTCTTTGGGGCTTTCCCAAGTGATCAAATACTTCTCTTCGGTATAGGCAGCAGACAGCAAGCCGCCCGTGCTACCACCCCAAATCGGGGTTTTGCCAGAGGGCTTTTTGACTTCGGTTTCAGACATTGAGATGTTCTCCCAAATTTTAAGAATAACGTCTTGTTATCAATGTCAAGATACCACTGACATCTACCCCTCCTTCAAGCATCCTTAATGTTACTTTACGAATTGCAATATTTGGTTGGGTTGGTTCCCCCATTGATTGGTATGGGTTTGGCGTAAATTGCACGTAAATTGGCGGTGGATCTAGGTCTAGGAAATTGATTCTATGGATTTTGATCCAATGTTTCCGGCTCGTTTGCTGTTAGCCTGTGTCGTGAGCCGCAAGTTGTGTTTAGGTTGTATCTAACTTTTATTTATGTGATGCCTGATGTTGCCTGATCCGTAGGGGGACATCGGCTAAAAGTTGACGGAAATTAGCTAGGTTTGATGCGGACAAAGTGTGAAGCAATGAAATTTGTAGACGAATATCGGGATCGGGATTTAGCCCAAAAATATGCCCAAGCCATTAAGGACACGGTCACCCAGCCCTGGTCCATTATGGAAATCTGCGGCGGTCAAACCCACGCCATTGTGAAGTATGGCATCGATACTTTGTTACCCCCAGAAATTAATTTAATCCACGGTCCGGGGTGTCCGGTGTGTGTCACCGATGGCGCAATTATTGATCGGGCGATCGCCTTGGCTTTGCGTCCTGAAGTGATTTTATGTTCCTTTGGCGATATGTTGCGGGTGCCTGGCTTACGGCAAATCCCCGATCAACCAGCGGACTTACTCAGTGCTAAGGCTTTGGGGGCAGACGTGCGGACGGTTTACTCTCCCCTAGATACCCTTCAGATTGCCTTAGATCATCCTGACCAGATCGTGGTCTTTTTCGGTGTGGGGTTTGAGACCACGGCTCCGGCAACCGCCATGACGGTATATCAAGCAGCGGCAAGGCAGATTCATAATTTTGCGCTGTTGGCTTCCCATGTGCTAGTACCTCCAGCAATGGAATTAATTCTTGGTGCGCCTCAGTGTCAGGTGCAGGGTTTTTTAGCGGCGGGTCATGTGTGTACGGTGATGGGTTATGGGGAGTATCCACCCATTGCCAGTCGTTACGGTGTACCTATTGTCGTTACAGGATTTGAGCCTGTGGATGTCTTACAGGGAATTTATCTCTGTGTGCAACAGCTAGAAGCAGGACAGGCGGAGGTGGTCAATCAATATGCCCGTTCAGTGCGCTCTGAGGGCAATGTGACTGCTCAAAATCTGGTCCAAGAGGTTTTTGGAGTGACAGATCAGTATTGGCGTGGGTTGGGTTTAATTCCCCGTAGTGGTTTGGGTTTACGGGCAAAATATCAAGAGTTTGATGTGATGCAACGATTTGATTTAAAACCCTCTGATTTTCATCTCAAGCCAGAAACTGCCAAAGATCAGACCAATAATCAGAGTGATCAGACCAGTGACAGCGCCTCACCGGAACCCGTACCAGGGGACTGTATCAGTGGCTTAATTTTGCAGGGCATCGCTAAACCCCATAGCTGTCCTTCATTTGGTAAGGTATGTAACCCAGAAAATCCCCTGGGTGCGCCGATGGTTTCCTCAGAAGGGGCTTGTGCGGCTTATTATCGTTATCGCCGTTAAAGCCGTCTTAATCATTCCTCGAATATCTATCCTGAAATATCCGTACAAGCTTTTCCCATCATTACCCTATGTCAGATTTGCCGCTTGTTGCCCAGGGTTTTACTGCCCAGGGCGTAGTGAACTGTCCCGCTCCCTTGCAGAATTATCCCCATATCCTTTTGGCGCACGGTGGCGGTGGTCGCCTGATGCATCAGTTAATTGATCATGTGTTTCTGCCTGCGTTTAGTGCCACTCAAGCCGCCACTAATGCCCCATCTACCGCCAGTAGCCAACACGATGCCACGATTTTAACTGGCTTAGGGGCGTATCCTGGGGCACGGCTGGCGATGACCACCGATTCCTATGTGGTACAGCCGTTGTTCTTTCCAGGTGGTGATATTGGCTCTTTGGCGGTCCATGGTACGGTCAATGATTTGGCAATGGCAGGGGCAAAACCGCTGTATTTGAGTGTGGGTTTTATTCTGGAAGAAGGTTTGCCCATGACTACACTGATTCAAGTGGTGCAGTCTATGGCAAGGGCGGCGGTGGCGTGCGGTGTAACCATCGTTACTGGGGATACTAAGGTCGTGAATCGTGGTAAAGGTGACGGCATTTTTATTAATACGTCGGGGATTGGCGTAATTACCCATAATCAAAATATTCAGCCGCAGTCGGTACAGTACGGCGATGTGGTTTTAGTTAGCGGTGATCTTGGTCGTCATGGCATCGCGATTATGGCGGCACGGGAAGGCATTGAGTTTGAAACCAGCCTCGAAAGTGACTCGGCTCCAGTGGCGGCGACGGTTTTGGCTTTGCTAGAAGCGGGAATTACGATCCATTGCCTACGGGATTTGACGAGGGGCGGTCTAGCCACCACATTGCATGAAATTGCTACGGCGCGGGGGGTGGCGATCGCCATTGACGAAACTCAGATTAAGGTTCCCGAACCAGTTCAAGGGGTCTGTGAGGTTTTAGGACTAGATCCTCTGTATATTGCCAATGAGGGGCGATTTCTAGCAATTGTGCCGCCGGAGTTTGCCGAGCGTACCCTAGAGATATTGCAACAGTTTCAGCCAGAGGCAAGCCTGATCGGTACAGTGGCAGAATTAAATACTCCGGCTAGTACTTCAGGGATTATGGATTTTTCGTTAGGTTTGCCCAAGGGTCAGGTAATTCTTAAAAGTCGCATTGGTGCAGATCGCGTTTTGGAAATGCTTAGTGGAGAACAGTTGCCGCGTATTTGTTAAAGTGAACTAATTGGAGCCTAAATTTAGCAAGGTTGTTGCCGTTTTGATCATAGAAAAAAGTCTCTGCCCCTCTTTTGTTGAGGCTATTTGAGCAAGTTTATGGGAGGATAATACGTGGGGATTTCGATGCCTGAAACATTAGTGAAAACAACCAGCCTAAGAGGAAAATAATGATCAAGATCGATGCCAAAAGTTTAATAAAAACGGGGGGAGTAGCTGCTCTCCTAGCAAGTTCTCTGACTGTTTGTGACTCAGCTTTTGCGATCAATTTGACCATTAGTAATACTAGCTTTACTGGTGGAGATGGAAATGGCGGTGATGCTGGTCAAAGCTTCATCAACGATTCGGGTGGCTCTGGTGCAACAGTGTATCTCAATAGTTGGACTTTTGCACTTCCAAGTGCAGCCGATGCTAATAATGCTAACGCTCTGACACTAAGAATCTATAGCGGTATTGGTAATGCCGGCTCTCTCGTAGGAAGTTCCATTGGCTCAACAACAACAACTTTTGCTGGACAGCCAGGTGTTCAGTGGAATTTTAACAGCTTGCCTCTTACTGATAACTTGACCTATACTGCTGTCATGAGCGGCTCATCCTCAGGTAATCCTTTCTTTTTGTACACCACGTCCAATCCTTATCCAAATGGTGGTTTAGTGCAGGGAACTGACGACTATGCTGGTTCTGGCTACGATATGGTCTTTCAAGGTCAATTCTCCGCCGCACCTATCCCCTTTGGGTTTGAACCAACAGGTGGTCTAGCAGTTTTGGGTGGGGCTTGGCTGTTACATAAGCGCTTGCAAAAAAAGGCAACTCAAAAGCAAGAACAATAACGAAATTCTCATTGCTTAGTTGATGCCACATCGAACTTAACCAGTTCCAACTCCTCACTCTTCGTTGTGTCAGAGTGAGGAGTTAAATTTTAGGTGGATTTTGTGTGAGTCCTGCTGCTTAGACCAAATTCCGATCCGTCAAGATCTCATAACCAGTTTCAGTTACCAAAACCGTATGCTCAAACTGGGCTGACCATTGATGATCCACCGTGACAGCGGTCCATTTGTCTGCCAAAATCCGCACATGACGGGAACCAGCATTTAAAATTGGTTCAATGGCAAGGGTCATCCCTGGACGCAGTTTGACGTTAGGTAGCTGATAGGTGCGGAAGTTAAACACCGAAGGCTCCTCGTGTAGATTGCGCCCCACCCCGTGACCAGTGAAATCTTCCACAATCGTGAAACCATTGGCTACCACATGATCCTGAATTGCCCCAGCCAAATCTAATAACCCCGCACCAGGTTTGACCTGTTCAATCCCCTTGTACAGAGATTCTTCCGCAATCCGCATCAACTTTGCCGCCTTCTCGCTGACTTCACCGATGGCAATCGTAACGCAAGAATCCCCATGAAAACCATTTTTATATGCCCCCACATCCACCTTAACTAAATCCCCCGTCCTTAAAACTTTTTTGCTGCTGGGGATGCCGTGGACTACTTCATTATTAACACTGGCGCAGATCGTTGCTGGGAAACCGCAATAGCCCTTAAAACTAGGCACAGCACCCATTTCGCGAATCCGTTTCTCGGCGTGGGCATCGAGATCCATCGTAGTCATTCCGGCAGCGGCAAGGCTTTGGATTTCCTTCAAGACCGTAGCGACAATCCGCGATGACTCGCGCATATAGTCGATTTCCCGTTTTGACTTAATCTCAATTCCCTTGGAAGGGCGCGGACTCTGCTGTTTGTCGTTTTTCTGAGGTTTGGATTTATTTGCCGCTGGATTCTGACTGCGGCTACCTACTCCAAGGGTACTGAGAATATTCATGAATTTCCGTGAGGTGATGGTCTGATATTTTGAGAGATTAATTCTAAAAGCTACTATTATTTGTAGCTCATCACTGACCCAATTGGGGAATTTTAAGGAACTGCTTAGGTACGATACAGGCAACTGTTGCTAAAATTAGTCTGTCGTCCTCAGTCATCTTACACAATTCAACAGAATAAATATTCCTAAGAGTTTTTCCCTAATTCACTCTAGGAATTACAGTCTAGGCATGGCAGGCTGGAATTTCAGTCGGGGAATTTAGCATAAACTTCCGAGAAAAGTGGTTAGTAATTCTGTCTTTGGTGGCAAACTAATAAAACGGGTCGTACTTAGCCCGATCAAGTCAAATATTGTCTAGCATTGTCTATTAATTTCTACTAATTTTTTAGATTGTCTAGAGCGCACTGTACTCATCGCGAGGAAATCGTATGACGCAATCTGGGATGCCTCCTCAACCTCGGCCAGCTAGTGGAGCCGGTGTGCCGCCACAGCCTCGCCCCAGTCAAGCAATAGGGCAACAGCCGCCCCAGCAGCCGCCCCTACCACAACAGCAGCGGATGCCCCCCCAAGGTAACCCACAAGTGCCCCCAATGCCCCAAGTGCCGCCGCAAATGCCACCCCAAGGGATGCAGGGACAACAGGGAGTTGCCCAACGACCACCTCAGGGAATGCCCCAGGGTAATCCTCAAGCCCAACCTCGCCCTAATGGTGCACCACCGCCGCGCCCTGGTACACCACCACCGCCCGGAGTGCCCCAAGGGGTGATGCGTGTGCCCATTCCCGAAGATACTCAGGTGACGAATGTACCGCCGCCACCGAATCCACGCCCGCCAATTCGTCCGGGTCCACCGCCCAATGTTCCTGGGGTTGGAGTTCCGGCAGTGTTACAGCGGACTGCGGGGCAACCGACCCTGTATCAGGTGGTTAAAGACGCTTTTGAACAAGGCTGTTCCGATATTCACGCTGGGGCTAATGAACCAGTGCGATTCCGCAGTCGGGGCTTGATTGTGACTCAGGAACAATATCCCATCACGGATCAAGCGACCTTCGACGCATGGCTGCGGGAAATCATGGACGAGAAGCAAATTCAGCAGTTTAAAGACACGAAAGAATTTGACGGTGCGACCCAATACGATTTTGCCCGTTGTCGGATCAATATCTTTGACTCCCTAAAAGGTGAGGCAATGGTTTTACGGTTGATCCCGCTGAAGATTTTGTCTGTGGATCAATTAGGCTTACCGGAGGTGTTCCGTGAACTCTGCTATACCCATAAAGGTTTGATTCTGGTGACAGGTCCGACGGGTTCCGGTAAATCGACCACTTTGGCGGCAATGGTGGACTTCATTAATACGGAAATGCAGAAACATTTGATTTCCATTGAAGACCCAATTGAATTTGTACACCAAAGTAAGAAAGCCCTGATTAAGCAACGGGAAGTGGGGATTCATACCCTCAAGTTCGATAATGCTCTCAAAGCGGCGCTACGGGAAGATCCAGATATCGTCCTAATTGGGGAAATGCGGGATAAAGAAACCGTAAATACCGCTCTCAAAGCTGCCCAAACTGGTCACTTAGTATTTGGCACCTTACACACCAACAGTGCAGTTAAGACCATTGAACGGATTCTGAACCTCTATGAACCAGATCAACAGCCACCGATGCGGATTCAGGTATCTGAATGTTTGGTGGCGGTAATCGCTCAGTCTTTGGTGCGTACCACCGATGGCAAACGAGCGGCGGTGCATGAAATCATGATCAATACTGATGCGGTCAAAGACTTCATTAAGCGCGGTGAAGTGGATGAAATTGAATCGATTATTCCGAAGTGTACCTATGAAGGGATGTGTAATATGAACCAGTCTCTTTATAAACTCTATGAGCAAGGACGCATTACGGAAGAAACGGCAATTGAGAATTCACCGAAGCCGAACGAAATGGCACAGATCCTCCGAGGTCGTGTGTAACTATAACCTATTGGAGGTTTAATCTTAGTGCATTACAGTTCGTTATAGTTCCACATAGTTCCACCCATACCCATAATAATATTTCCAATGACCCCTTGCCCTAGTGAGCGCGAGGGGTTTTCTGATCTTGCCCAATCTGATCTTGCCTAATCTGATTCTATCTAAGATGCCTGAATCAAATTGCTCAAATCAAACTCCTCAAACCCAGTTTCTCAAATTCGTGATACTCAGTTCCCTAAGCCTGTTTGCGAAGATCCCTTGGTTCCTGATTTTGCATAACCGTGGTAGCACAACGCAATGCATTCTGTAATAACGTCATATTAATTGGTTTAGTCAGGTATTCGGCAATAATACCGTTACTAATATATTGCCCCTGTTCCTTTGCCATGACATTCGCTGTGAGCGCAATAATTAAGGGACGCTCCCCTTCTTCCCAATCTTCATGAATCCGTGATGCAGCGGTCAAACCATCCATGATTGGCATTTGCATGTCCATCAAAATTATATCGTAATGCTTATGACATAAGGCTTTTAACACTTCCAATCCGTTTTCAACCACATCTGCCATATATCCTAATCGAGTTAACATTTTGAGTGTCACATTCTGATTTATAATGTTATCTTCCGCTAGTAAAATGCGAAGTGGCATTGGTTCATGAATCGCATATAAAGATGGTAACTGCGGCACATTTTCTGTTCCTTGATGATTCTCCAAAGAATTAGTTTCGCTAAAGTCTTCACTCTGAGGCTCCACTTGGATCTGAATCGAAAAGCTGAAGGTTGTGCCTTGACCAAGGGTGCTAACCACATCAATTTCACCTCCGAGTAAGCGGACGAACTGCTGGGTAATTGCTAAGCCTAAACCTGTGCCCTCGTCAGCCCTGCGCCCCAGATCCGACTGAAAGAAGCTTTCAAAAACCCTCGGTAAATGTTCCGGTTTAATGCCTATGCCAGTGTCTTTAACCTGACATTTCAGCCAATTACGTCCATCATGGTACGCTGAGCTTACTCGTAAAACCACCTCTCCCGACAGCGTGAATTTAACGGCATTGGTTAAGAGATTCAAGAGGATCTGTTTCAATTTCATTTCATCAGTATTGACTACAGTATAGAGATTCTCTACCAAGTCAAATCGCAAATTTAAGCCCTTTTGGAGGGCTCTCTGCTCGATCATTTCATAGACTGTTTGTAGCAGTTCATTTAAATTAAAACAGCTAAGATTGATGGTTTGTTTGCCAGATTCAATTTTAGAGATTTCTAAAGCACTATTGATCAAAGTGAGAAGATGTTCGCCGCTCCGTTGAATAATATTGAGATGTTCGCAAATGTGAGGTGGCGTTTCTTTATCATAAAGCATTAATTCCGTAAAGCCTAAAACCGCGTGTAAAGGGGTGCGTAGTTCATGGCTCATGTTGGCAAAAAAAGCTGTTTTGGCACGATTTGCTGCTAGAGCTGCGTCCTTGGCTTGTTCTAAAGCATGGTTCGATAATTGCAGTTCGTGGGTGCGTTCCGCTACTTTTTGCTCTAGGGAAGCACTAAAATCTTCTAAGGCGGCATTAATATTTCGGAGTTCCTCCTGCTTGAAGTATTCATATTCTTGAACCTTATGGAGGGCATTGATTAGAGTATCAGCCAGGAAACCAATCTCGTTATTTGGCAAATTTGGCGGCAGATTGACCTGTCCTTGATCTTCATTAGCAAGAATTGCTTGGTTGATTTTGTTGATGGGACGTAGTACAGACTTCTGTAATTCTAGAACCATAAAACCTAAAATCACGATCATGCCAATCAACATTGTGACCGTAGAGATTAAGAAAATGCGCCATGCATCTCTCTGGCTATCTTGCAGGTCAATCATCACTACGACCATGCCCCGTTTACCAGTTTCTTTAAATAGCCGACTGGTAAATGGCAAGACATAAATTAATACTTCTCTTTCTTTGACTGTGGCGCGTAAGTTAGCTTCAATACCACTCAGGGCAGCATTATCTAAGGTAGTGCTAATTTCTGGATGCAAAGAAGCATAGGGCGGCGGTGTATTAAAAGATTCACTATGGGCTATGGTGGTTCCATCGGGGGACACAATGGCAACTTCCGTAATTGCGGGCAATGTGGCAAAATTCTGCACCATTCGCTGTAAAATAGCGGAGTTGCGTACTTCCAATAAACCTTCGGTAGCAAATTCTAAACTACGGGCAATAGATTGGGCGCGTTTTTTGCCTTGGTGTTCTAAGTCAACCTGTACAGCACGATAGTTGATTCCCAAAGTGGTTGCCCCTAGGATGATCAGAGACAGACCAAACCCACTCAGAAGTTGCCGAGAGAGACTTTTGTTCATGGTTTCCAGTCGTTAATAGCATTGAGGATTACTGCGACATCAATTTCGACATCTTGGCGCACAATACGTCCGTGACGAGGATCACTAGTTAATAATTGCTTTGATTCAGCGATGGCTTGTTGTAACCGACCACTGCTAAACATCCGGCGATTCATCTCAATATCTCCCAAAATTAAGCCCCCATAGTCAGCAGCAACAGATGCTTTGGCTTGTTTCAGTTCCTGAGCCAAAAACGTAAAGACCTGATCCGGCTGAGTGCGCACTGCGTGAACGGCATCAAACCACCCCAAGATGAATCTATATATAGCATCTCTCTTTGTATCTAGTACAGCGGATCTGGTAGCCAAACCATCAATGACTAAACTGTCTATTTCTTTTGTGGTAAAAATTACTTTACCATCAACTTTTTGGGCAGTTGTTTCCAATTCAGGTTCCCATGATACGGCTGCATCAATTTCTCCGGCGGACAATAGCTCTCGACTTCTTTCGTTAGATACATCCTCAATTTGGACATCCCCAGGTTTCAGTCCGTGTAGTTTTAGAGCTTCCAATAAAATCAAGTGGGCAACTGTACCTAATTTTGCACCGATGCGTTTCCCCTTCAAATCCTTAATAGAGGTAATTCCTTTTTTGCCAACTATGCCATCGGCTCCTGCTGAAATGTCTACCACTAAACAAATTACTGGTTTGTCATTAGCAGGATCAACTTGCAGAGTCTCCCATAGGGCAACGAAACTAGCATCCTGAGAGCCGCGCATCGTTGCCCGCATATTATCTTGGAGGTCATTAAACCGCACTAGATTTACTTTTAGTCCCCGTTTCGCAAAGATACCAGTTTCTTTGGCATAGATAGCGAGGGAATAGCCAATCCAATTGTTCATGCCAACGCGCAGGGTATCAACTCGAGGTCTCCCATAACACTGCACCAAACCAAATATCACAATGAAACCAACCAAAAGCGACGACAAAATTCTCATTAGCCGCCGTAGTGGAATCCGGTAAGGGTAACGGGATAGCCGCTGTTGACACCTGTGCCAAATTTGTCGCATCAAGAACATTGTTTTAGGAATCATTATTTAGCCAAAGTGACCTTTACAGCGGTTTGATTATGAGATTTTCAGGGGGCTGAGCCACGCTATATCTTCCTGTACAGCAGCATATCCCATGAAATTATGATGTAAATTCGCGTTTCAATTGCAGATTCCATCCTTACTGCTAAGTTACAGTGAACTACCAGACACTGACCGCTTTGGCGGTACAGCACTGGCTTCCTGATTCAACAGGGATAGCGTCCAACAAAACCGAAGTTTTGCCAGAGCGACTTACATCCCCGACCCAGCCAGACTCGCTAGTTCCTAACGAGATAACTCGTACTGAGCCGAGTCGAAGTATCCGGAAGGCTTCATTTCTAATATTGAGTGCTGCATTTACATCACGGTCATGGTGCGTACCACAATGTTTACAAGTCCAAGCCCTCATATCAAGACTGAGATTTTCAACTTGACTTAGGCAGACATGGCAAGTCTTAGAGCTAGGAAACCATCGATCAATTTCGATGTATCGCCTTCCTGCACTCTCAGCCTTGTACTTGAGCATTGTGCAGAACATACCCCAGCCCACATCACTAATCGCTTTGGCTAGATTATGGTTTTTGACCATACCCTTGACGTTGAGATTTTCCACGGCAATAACTTGGTTTTCGTTGACTATCTTGCGGGATAGCTTGTGTAGAAAATCTTCGCGACATCTGGCGATTTTGGCGTGAACTTTTGCCACTGCCAATCTTGCCTTGTTACGGTTTTGGCTACCTTTCTTTTTGCGAGAAAGCTTTTGCTGTTTACGTTTTAAGTTGTGCTGATGTTTGACAAAGAATTTGGGATTGTCAAACTTAGAGCCGTCACTGTTAATTGCAAAATGAGTTAATCCCACGTCAATACCAATAGCTTTGTCTACTGGCACTAATTCAGGATTAGCTTTACCATCCTCTGTGCTGAGCCTTGTCGAAGCATCAACCAAGACAGATACAAAGTGTTTCCCATCAGGATTGCGCGAAACAGTGACAGTTTTGATCGTTTCTTCAAAATCACGATGACGCTGACAGTGAACCCAATCGATCTTGGGTAAATAAATCTTGTCACCATCAAACTTGACATTTTGAGAATAACTAATTGACTGCCTACCATGCTTTGACTTGAACTTAGGCAACATCGCCCTCTTATCAAAAAAGTTTTTGTAAGCAGTAGATAAATTCAAAGCGACAACTTGCAAACATTGAGAATATGGCTCGGTTAGCCATTCATACTCTTTTTTGAGAGCAGGGAGTAAACCTTGTATGTATCCTCTAGATAGCCCTTTACCAGTATTTTTATACGTTTCTTGGCATAGGTTTAAGGCATAGTTCCAGAACCATCGCGCACAGCCAAAAGACTTGGCAAGCCAGGTTTCTTGCTCACTGGTGGGATAGACTCTGTATTTGTACGCCTTATACATTTATCAAGAGGGCTAAATACTGATAAGATTATTATAGCGGATAGAATTAATATTGATTTGCTGCCACTCAATTTATTTTCTGGCTCGTTTTCTGTTAATGAGCTTGTCGAAGTATCCGGTCACTCATCCTGGAAACGGATAGAGTGCGGGACTTCCCGTTCGCATTAGTTAAATAGGTAAACGAGTAAGTTTGGGCAAATCCCCAGATTTCCTTGTATAGAGATCAAACATAGGGATCAAAAGACGTTATCCATGATTGATAACCAAGGCAAGGTCTCTACAAATGGCTAGATATTTTTAATTATATATGTGAAGATTCATCGGGAAATACTGTGATTATGCCAAATGTTACAAAACTTTAAACCCTGGTGGATAGGCAATCATAGAAAAAAAAA
>JBIKNH010000041.1:0-25260 GCA_044358815.1 Pseudanabaenaceae cyanobacterium
ATGATGGGTTACGCTGTCTCCAACCCATCCTACATTTTTCAACTTTACATAGGAGATTTAACGATGACTTGGAATAATATTTGCGATTGCTGCGGTATGAGTCGGCGCGACTTTTTGAAACTATCAGCTTTATTCTCGACTTCCCTCGGTGTAACCTTAGCCACAAGTGGCTGCCAATCGAACCCAACTGCTACTAATTCCACTCCCACTGCTAGCAAAGTCACCACCAGCCCCGCCAGCACAGGAGGCAGCGATCAACCTGTCAAGATTGGCTATTTACCGATTACCGACGCTTCGCCTTTATTGATTGCCCATGCGCGTAAACTCTATGAAGCCGAAGGCTTAACCGTAGAGCAACCTCGCCTCTTCCGTTCTTGGGCGCAGGTTGTAGAAGCATTTCTTGCACGTCAGGTGAATGTAATTCATGTATTATCCCCAATTCCCATATCTCTCCGTTATGAACGTAAATTCCCGACTAAAGTTGTGGCTTGGAATCATACCAATGGTTCCGCGCTGACCGTTTTACCAGAAATCGAAACCGTCAGGAACTTAGGTGGACGCACCATTGCCGTTCCCTTTTGGTATTCTATCCATAATGTGGTATTACAACAGGTACTTAAAAAAGAAGGCTTAAAAATTACCCGCAAAGCACAGGATGCGGCGATCGCTGATGATGAGGTTAATCTGGTAGTATTACCACCTTCAGATATGGTGTCAGCCCTAGCAAATAAGTCTATCGGCGGCTATATCGTTGCGGAGCCATTTAATGCGGCTGCCGAAAATCTCAAGACTGGCAAAATTCTCAGATTTACGGGTGATGTGTGGCAAGATCACGCTTGCTGTGTAGTGGCACTTCATGAAGAGGACACGACCCAAAAGAAAGAATGGTCACAAAAAGTAGTGAACGCTATCGTTAAATCCCAACTCTGGATTCGGGATAATCGTGAAGAAACGGCACAGATTTTATCGAAGGAAGGAACTGGTAAATATACGCCCCATCCTTTGCCTGCCCTCAAACGTACCCTTACCTACTACGATAAAGAAGTCTATGGCAAACAAGGCGCAATTAAACATCCAGCTTGGCAGAATAATCGCATTGATTTCCAGCCCTATCCTTTTCCATCCTATACGGAAGAATTAGTACGCTTGCTGAAGGATACTCAAGTAGAAGGAGATACTGCCTTTTTACAAAATCTTGATCCCAAGGAAGTCGCCAAGGATTTAATAGATGATTCTTTCGTGAAAAATGCCCTGCAACAGGTCGGCGGCTTAAAAGCTTTCGGACTCAAAGAAGACTTCTCCCGTATAGAAACAATCTCCATTTAGCTCCTGTTTTTTCCTTTTTCCCTTGCCCTTTTCTCTTGTCTGCCATGACTTCCACAATTCAACTCCCAAAACCTGCGCTGCGGCTTAAATTACCTTTGCCTCTGTTGGGTTTAGGCATCGCTTCCCTAATCTGGTGGCTATGGACAACGCCCCTCTGGCATAGCGATCCCACCCTCGCTGATTTCTCCCCTGAACGTACCTTTGCCGCCCTAGTCCTCCTATTCAGCAAAGGCACAATTATTCCCCATATTCTTACCAGTTTGCGGCGCGTATTTGTGGGGTTGGTTGTAGCGATTGCTGTTGGTGTGCCATTAGGAATCTTAGTCGGTGTATCCCGCCCCTTAGAGGAAACCACCTCTGCTCTATTCCAGTTCATTCGGATGATCTCGCCATTATCTTGGATGCCTGTGGCAGTAATGGTTTTAGGCATTGGTGATCTGCCTGTATATTTTCTGCTGTCGATCGCGGCGGTATGGCCCCTAGTATTAAACGCTTCCGCAGGGGTACTTGCAGTTAATCAGCGCTGGTTGCTCCTGTCCCAAAGTCTTTGTGCCACAAGATGGGAAACTCTAACGCAGATCATTATTCCGGCGATTATTCCCCATTTGTTAACGGGAGTACGTTTAGCGATCGGGATTATTTGGTTGGTGCTAGTGCCTGCGGAAATGTTGGGTGTAAGTGCAGGTTTGGGCTATTACATTCTTGATACTCGTGACCGCTTATCCTATTCAGAATTAGTTGCCGTCATCCTAATTATTGGACTAATTGGCTATGCTCTAGATAGTGTGCTACGGTTTGCTTATCAACAATGGACCCATCGCAACTAGCTCAATGTAACCTAATGTAGGATGTGTTAGTGTAACGCATCAGCAACAGTTATCCATAGGCAAAAATTATGGGTTACGCGATCGCCAACCCATCCTACATTTTAATTTAGATAGAAAAACTTGCATTTTATGGTGAATCTAAAGCGTACCCGTGAAGATGTTCTTTATAACGTAATTGATTTAGTTCACCGTCAGGGATTTCACTCTACAGGGTTGAAGGAATTACTTTCTAGTAGCGGTGTTTCATCAGGGAGCTTCTATAATTACTTTCGTTCCAAAGATGAGTTAGGTCATGCTCTGATTGACTTTAAATGGAACAAGCTCAAGTCAGCACTATTTGGAACGACCCAGCCTGATGCGATCGCCCAAATTTTTGCCATGATTGACCAACTCGAAAAAATCCATCAAGCCGAACAACCCTGTGCAGGCTGTTTTTTCGGTAATTTAATCGTGGAATTAGTGGAGCATGATTCGAGTTTTCGTCCCCATTTAGTTAAGGTTTTTGACGAATGGCAACAGGAAATTGCACGATTACTCCATGCAGGGAGTTCACAACTTAAACCCCAAGTTGATCCCGATCGCTTAGCCCAACAACTACTCAGTGCGATGGAGGGAGCCTTGCTACTTGGGCGTTTATACAATGATCCTGAACGTTTACAGCATTGTCTTGATGGCTGCCGTGATCTATTAACAGCATCATTGCGATAATGTTTTTATGCAATGATTTTGAAAAATCTATGATTCTTAAAGCCGTTTCTTATCTATCACCAAATCTATTTTGGTATTACCAAGCGATTACTGAAGCTATTTCCCGTAACTGTAATCTCACTATAGAATTAATAGAAGCAAAAACCGATCCATTAGATGACCAATTATTAAAGAATGATCAATGGGATCTCATATTCATCTGTGGACTACCCCTGATTCGTCATAATCGCATAGCAGTAAAACCCTTACAGTTATTAGCTGCCCCTGTGATGTTGGGGGATCGCTATGAAAATCAACCCATTTACTTCTCAGATATTGTTGTAAATGCAGCTAGTAATTTTAAGCAATTTGAGGATTTGGCGGGAACGAGATTCTGTTATAACGATCAGGGTTCTAATAGTGGATATAATCTGCTCCGTTATCGCTTATTACAGCACTTAGATCCCAGAGGAATATCTTATTTTAGTCATGTGCAACAATCTGGTTCCCATCAGCGATCCCTGCAATGGATTGCCAATGGCTTCGCGGACTGTGCTGCTATTGATAGCGTGGTGATGGAAGCAGAATTACGTCAGTTCCCTGAATTAAGACAATCTTTGCGAATTATTGAATCAATCCAATCGCCCATGCCTCCAATGGCGGTATCATCACGCTTAGCGCCAAGTTTAATCGGACAGTTGCAAAATGCTTTATTCTATCCTGATCCAAATTTACAAGCAGCAATGGCAACGGCTCAAGTCAAACGCTATGCAAAAGTAACAGCACAGGATTATGAACCTATCGCCGTTACTTTTGATGCAGCTATGGAATTAGGCTATGAAGCAATCGCTTGAGCATGGTGATAGCGGGAGTAGCGATCCTGTTGACTCAAGGCTTGTCGCTGGGCATTTTCATGAATTTGTGCAAATAATTGCCGTTGGGTATTGCTGCCACCCACCTCATACAAGCGATGAATCACGGGTTTTAATTCCTTAGTGGTTTTCTTCCAGTCATAGAGGGCATAGGCAATTAGTCCCCTGGCAACTGGTAGAGCCACTTCTTGCCAAATCTTCTGTAAGTAAGGTTGAACTTGATGGGCATGGGCTTCCATACTAAAGAGCATTTCCTTGGTCAAATCAAGACGATTAGCACGGGCAAAGGCATAGATATAGTGCAAATCTTGAAATGGAAGTGCATGTTCATGGAGGCGATCAGATAGATAAGGAGTAATTTCTTGCCAGCGCTGATCGACATCAATTCCCAAAAGTTCTAAACGCATTAATAGGGAAATTGCGCCCACTTGATCCTTAGGCGT
Organism: Pseudanabaenaceae cyanobacterium; assembly: GCA_044358815.1. GTDB lineage: Bacteria > Cyanobacteriota > Cyanobacteriia > Pseudanabaenales > Pseudanabaenaceae > JBAXSK01. The sequence goes on from JBIKNH010000041.1 coordinate 4,156, forward strand.
TGATTGACGCGCTTTACCCCAAACATGATTATCATAGATGGATAAAACTCGATTAATTTCGCCCTGTGCTAGATAGAAAAGCGCAATATGCCACCAGTTATGGGTATAAAGCATTGAATTGCAATTTTCCCAAGTATCAGCAAAACTTTCCATCCATTCAATCCCTTCTTGGTAACGTCTGCGAGTTTCCATCACATGGGCAACGGCGTGTTGCGCCCAAGGATCATGGCGATTAATTTCTAGTGCAAATTTTGCCACTCGTTCGGCTTCATCAAGGCGGTCACTCTGTTCAAATCCAAAGGCAAGCATTCCCATTAGATAATGATTACCCACATTGGCAGTGAGGGCGCTACCAGCAATGCAAGTTAACCCCGATTTATTACCTGTATAAAAGTAATGATATTGCCCCTGTTGTACCGCTAACAAATCCTGAGGATAGCGAGTCACTATTTCTTCGCAATAGGTAATTGCCCGATCAATTTTTTTCTGTGCCCAAGCTTCCGTTGCTAAAAAATGTAATCTTTCCCGTTCATTCGCATTTGCAACGTGATTTCGCGCCTGTTGTAAATAGGACATTGCTCTCTGGGCATCACTCGCATTTTCTTGGGTGAGATAATAAGCCGCCGCCAAGGTATTCGCCAAAACGGATTCCGGATCTGCTGTCACTGCTGCCACGATGCTCGACTCAGCTTGATTGCCATAGCATAAACACTGCTCTGTATATCGATCAATTGCGGCGATCACTGTTGCAGAAACAGTGGTTACATCAAGTCCCTGAGCATCTTTGAGCATAAGCATAATTATTATCAACCCCTAAGGCTGAAGTCACGGTTAAATGCAGTTACCAAGAAGTTAATCTACGGTATTTTGCAGTATTTACAGTAGATTAGGCTAAATCAATCATAAAAGTCAAGGGATCGGGGGGATCAAACCTGTCACCGCCCCTACTAAATGGCTAATTTAATGGCTAATTTAAATAGCTGAACTTGCTAGGACAGAACCCAAAAAGTTCTCCTAGTAAAGCTTTCTCGCAACATGGGATCAAGTTTTTCTCAAATAGTGTGATCGGCACAAACTAGATTTTTATTGCAAAATCGTTACCCGCTAATCTGGCTTTAAACAAATTTAGTCATTAAAAGTTCATAATTGATCACATCAAATAGCTTGCTTTTGGGCTGTCGAGGTGCTAGTTTGGGATCAATAATCTACGGTAACTGTATCGGCTTATCGTAGTTTTGCCCGAATTAAGTAAGAATAAAAACTAGGGGTATCAAAGTAATGAGCCAAGTTTTGCAAGAGGTATTATCTGCAAACCAAGCTTATGCAAAGAATTTTGGTGATAAAGGTGATTTACCTCTACCGCCGAGCCGTCATTTTGCCATCTTGACCTGCATGGATGCCCGCCTTGATCCAGCGAAATACGCCGGACTAGCAGAAGGAGATGCCCATGTGATTCGTAATGCTGGTGGACGCGCTAGTGATGATGCTATTCGGTCGCTAGTTATTTCTTACAAACTGCTTGGCACAAAGGAATGGTTTGTCATTCATCACACCGATTGCGGAATGCAGTTATTTACGGATCAAACGATTCGCAAATTACTTGCCAGTAGCCTGAAAACCGCTTCCATTGATGAAAATGGTTGGCATGATTCGGGGGAAGGTGAAGGCTCTAATGAAGCAGAATTTATCGATTGGTTAACTTTCCCAGACTTGGCAGAGAGTGTTGTCATTGATGTAAAACGGATTCGGAATCATCCCCTTGTACCGAAGGAAATTCCCATCTATGGGTATATCTATGATGTCAAGACAGGCAAATTGCTCGAAGTGCCGGAGGCAAGCGCTATTGGTAAGGCATCGGTTTAAAAATCAAGAGGCAATCAGAAATATGGCACATAGTGAAGGATTTCAAAAACTAGCGGCTGATGCTAAAACTAGAATTAAGGAGATCGCCGTAGATAGATTAATTGCTCTAGAAGCAGAGCAAAAGCCAGTAATCATTGATGTCCGTGAAGAAAGTGAATGGAATGTAGGTCATGCTGAAGGCTCAATCCATCTCAGCCGTGGCATCATTGAGCAGAAAATTGAAGAGGTGGTCACTGATCCTAATACACCGATTATCTGTTATTGCGGTGGCGGTAATCGTTCAGCTTTAGTTGCGGATTCTTTACAGAAAATTGGCTATACCAATGTGTTTTCCCTTGAGGGTGGTTTTCGAGCTTGGCAAGACGCGGATCTACCCATAACTAAACCAGAATAAATTTTTAGAGAGCATTTAAGAATTTCTTTTTGCGAGCAAAGACTCTAAGAGATCCCCATCAATTCCCCTCCTAATTACTTAACTAAACAAAATACCAATCAAAATACCAATCAAAATAACAGTTATGTCTGAAAATTATCGCTTTGAAACGCTTCAAATCCACGCCGGACAAAAGCCTGACTCTGCTACTAATGCCCGTGCCGTTCCCATTTATCAAACCACTTCCTATGTGTTTAATAGCGCCGATCATGGTGCAAATCTATTTGCCTTAAAGGAATTTGGCAATATTTACACAAGGATCATGAATCCGACTACGGATGTTTTTGAACAGCGCATTGCGGCTCTTGAAGGTGGTGTGGCGGCTCTTGCCACTTCTAGCGGACAGGCTGCCCAGTTTTTAGCGATCGCTACCATCGCCCAAGCAGGAGAAAACATCGTTTCCACTAGTTATCTCTATGGCGGGACTTACAATCAGTTCAAAGTAACTTTGCCCCGTTTAGGAATTAACGTTAAGTTTGTCGATGGCGATAATCCCGAAGATTTTCGCAAACAAATTGATGAGAATACCAAAGCATTATATGTGGAAACCATTGGTAATCCTCAGTTCAATATTCCTGATTTCGAGGCATTAGCAGCGATCGCCCATGAAAATGGCATCCCTCTAATTGTTGATAATACCTTTGGTGCTGGTGGTTATCTAGCGCGTCCGATTAACCATGGAGCCGATATCGTGGTGGAGTCAGCAACTAAATGGATCGGCGGTCATGGAACTTCCATCGGTGGCGTAATTGTTGATGCTGGTAAATTCAATTGGGGTAATGGAAAGTTCCCTATTTTTACAGAACCATCGGCGGGCTACCACGGATTAAACTTCCATGAAGCCTTTGGTAATATCGCGTTTATCATCAGAGCTAGAGTCGAAGGATTACGGGATCTTGGTGCATCAATCAGTCCGTTTAATTCTTTCTTGTTAATCCAAGGATTAGAAACCCTTTCACTACGAGTTGATCGCCATGTTCAGAATGCCCAAGCTCTCGCAGAATGGCTAGTTAATCATCCCAAAGTGGCATGGGTCAATTATCCAGGATTGCCCAATCATCCTTATCACGATCGCGCTAAGAAATATCTTGAACATGGTTTTGGTGCAGTTCTGAACTTTGGGATTAAAGGTGGTTTAGAAGCAGGTCGTAGTTTTATTAATGCTGTCAAACTAGCGAGCCATCTGGCTAATGTCGGCGATGCGAAAACTTTAGTAATTCATCCCACCTCTACCACACACCAACAACTTTCGGAATCAGAACAAAAATCCGCAGGTGTAACTCCTGATTTGATCAGAGTTTCCGTTGGTTTAGAACATATTGAAGATATTAAAGCTGACTTTGAGCAAGCATTTCAGCAAATTTAGGTAGAAAATTTACTCAGTATTGGAGTTGTTCTGTAAACGTCATCTGATAAGTACAACTCCAATTCCAAAATATCAATATGAAATACCAAAATTTTATCTCTGATCGTACAAAGTTCTATAAAATTGTTGAACCTCTGGAATTAGAACTAGGTGGAACTCTAAATCAGGTTCAGATTGCCTATCGCACTTGGGGAAATCTAAACATAAAGGGAGATAATGCTGTTCTCATTTGTCATGGATTTTCTGCCAATGCAGATGCTGACATTTGGTGGGATGAATTATTTGGAGAAGCAAAGATTTTCAATCCTGAACAAGATTTTATTGTTTGTACTAACGTTTTAGGAAGTTGTTATGGTTCCACTGGAGCAATTTCCATTAATCCTGAAACTGGTAAGGTTTACGGGGCAAGTTTTCCTGCGATTACGATTCGTGATATGGTGCGATCGCAATATGAGCTAATGCAAGGGTTAGGTATTTCTCAATGGAAGTTAGTTATCGGTGGATCAATGGGGGGAATGCAAACTCTGGAATGGGCGGTGATGTATCCCGATCTTGTCCGACGAATTGTGGCAATTTCTACATCAGGTCGTCATTCTCCTTGGAGCATTGCCCTTGGCGAAACTCAACGTCAAGCGATCTATGCTGATCCTCTTTGGCAAGATGGCAATTACGAAGATAATTCGCCTCATCACGGATTAGCGATTGCTCGAATGATTGCGACTTGTGCCTATTACAGTTATCCGAACTTTATAGAGCGATTTGCGAGAAAAATTGATGGCGATGGCAATTTTACAATTACTAATTATCTGCATCAAGAAGGTCAGAAATTTTTAAAACGCTTTGATGCTAATGTCTATGTTTCGCTTACTAAGGCAATGGATACCCATGATCTGGGACGCGATCGGGGGGATTATTTGCAAGTTTTAAATAGAATCTATCAACCAACTTTAATTGTTACCACACCAAATGATCTTCTCTATGTTCCAGCAGAACAAGAGGAATTAGCTGAAGTTATTCCCAATGCGAAACTTGCAGAATTGGTTTCTACACATGGGCACGATGCTTTCTTGATTGATCTAGCAAATCTTAACTGTTTGCTGCAAAAGTTTATTAACAACATATAAAACAACAAATATTTGCCAAAAGCAGAATAAAAGTGTTATTACTCTGCTTTGTTTTTGTCAGTGCTTAACCCAGTGCTCCGTAATTCTTCTCAATAGTTTCTATTAATAGTTTCTATTACATCCTCAGCATTTGCAACCCAACCAATAATGGCATCCTGGGCGCATAACATCGCCAAGGTAGATGTTTTAAATTCAGGGAAATAACTTTCCGTACCATCTGCCACGATTAAACAACTAAAACCGCGATCATTGGCTTCCCGCATAGTGGTCTGCACACATACCTCAGTGGTAACCCCAGTAAAAATTAAATGGGTGATTTGTCTGGCTTGCAATATACTCTCTAATTCAGTGCGACAAAACGCGCCCTTACCAGGTTTCGTAATCACAATTTCCGTTTCTAAAGGAGCTAGTTCAGGAATGATATTATTACCAGATTCTCCTAAAACTAGAATTCTGCCCATTGGTCCTACATCACCGATTTTGAGCGTACCACGTCCTCTAGTTTGTTTAGATGGAGGGCAATCACTTAAATCTGGTTGATGTCCTTCGATAGTGTGAATAATTGGCAGATTTTTAGCGCGAAATAATGCCAGCAAACGCTGCACCGTCGGCACAATCACCTGTAAGCGGCTGACATCATTACCAAGGGCATCACCAAATCCCCCAGGTTCTAAAAAATCCCGTTGCATATCGATAATTACCAGTGCTACCTGCGGTAATTCTGGTAATTCATAATCATAGGGCTGGGCTGAAATTGCGACCATGTTATTAGAATTTTACTAGAACGTTTTATTAGAACATTTTATTAGAACGTTATTGCAACCAAGTGATTCAACCAAACTATTCCAAATAGATTATTTCAAATAGATTATTTCAACCAGACTACTACAACCAAATATTCGGCTTTTCCCAAATTACTAAAACAATGCAGCCATTCTCACTATGAACACTGTGACTACTATCCGGTGGATTGATCACTAATGTTCCTGATTTATGCTCACCATTGAGATCAGTTTGGGAACCAGCCAAAACGATAATATGTTCAAACCCAGTATGCTGATGCTGAGGCACTTTCGCCCCTGGAGCATAGCGAATTAATGCCGCAGAACTCGTACCGTTATCATAAATTCGATAAATATCCGTACCTGCGCCAAACTTCTCCCAAGTAACTTGATCAGGATGGGCGGCAATATTTAATAGGTTAGGGAAGATTAATGGTTCTGTCATGCCACCGCTGGATATTTGGAAACGAAATGAATCGAATAGTGGAATTTCACAAGTTCATGGCTCGCTTTCACGGTTTGGTAGAGTCTTGTGTCTTGGCGAGTCTTTTGCTTAATGCCCTGCCATCTTGTGACCAATGGTGGCAAAATCAGCATCTTCTATTTTACTTTCGTAAACTGATTTACCTTCACTCATCACGATAATTCTATCTGATAAAGCTAGAAGTTCATCAAGATCTTCACTCACCAGCAACACGACAACCCCTTCGTTACGAGCTTTGATAATTTGGTTGTGAATAGACTCAACGGCAGCAAAGTCCAAACCAAAACAGGGGTTGGCAGCAATTAGCACCTTTGGTTTACCCACTGCTAACTCCCGCGCTAAGACAGTGCGCTGCACATTCCCACCAGACAGATGACCGACGGGAGTATCCACAGAAGGAGTCTTAATCGAAAATTGTCCCACTAAAGCTGATGCCATTTGCCGCATGACTTTCCGAATCACAAACCAACGGCTCTTCACTTGGGGGGGACGGTCAAAAGTTCTGAGGGCAAGGTTTTCCGCCACACTCATTTGGGGTACACAGGCATTCTTTAACGGCTCCTCTGGCAAAGAATAAATCTGATGACGAAACATCTCTTTCCGAGTAGCACGATACACTTCGCCATTAACTAGAATTTTACCTGCTGTGGGCTTTCTCTGTCCCGCTAGGACTTCCACCAATTCTCGCTGTCCATTGCCCGAAACTCCTGCAATACCAACGATTTCACCAGCGTTTATGACCAAATTAAAATCATGAACAGCAGTCAAACCATTATCCCGTTCTGCTTGAATCTTTATGATTTCCAGCATGGGGTGACTAGCTTGTGATGGGGTCTTCGCGATTTCCTTAGCTTGTCTCTCTTCACCAAGCATCATCTTTGCCATATCAGCGACGGAAAGCTCTTTGACTAGACCTCTGCCCGCTAGTTTACCCCGTCGTAATACGGTTACTTCATCCGCAAATGCCGTCACTTCGCGGAATTTGTGGGTAATAATCAATACACTCAATTCTCCAGCGGTGACCCGTTGCCGTAACAGCCCCAGAACTTCATCAGCTTCATCAGGAGTGAGTACGGAAGTGGGTTCGTCTAAAATCAAAATGCGACTTTTAAGATAGAGTTGTTTGAGAATTTCTACTTTCTGTTTTTCACCTGCTGCCAGTTGAGCCACAGGCATATTCAAATCTACTTGAAATGGAGCCTGATCCAAAAACTCACTGAGAGCTTTATATTCTGCCGCCCAATTGATCAATGTAGCTGAATCTGCCTTGGCTAAAACTAGATTTTCCGCCACGGTCATAGAAGGTACTAGTGTGAAATGCTGATACACCATGCCAATGCCATATTTCTGCGCCTCACGAGGACTACTAATTGCAGATGGCTGACCATCAATCAACACCTCACCACTATCAGCTTCATAAAACCCCATCACACACTTCACCAGAGTACTTTTACCTGCACCGTTTTCTCCCAACAGCGCGTGAAACGTACCAGGTTTGAGATGCATTGAGACCTGATCCAATGCCATTAGACTACCAAACTGCTTTGTGATATTCACCACTTCTAAACTCGGTGGCGCAGTCTTGGGAACTGATCGATCAACGGTGACTTGATTGATTTCCTGAAGTTGGGATAGTTCGGCTGTAGTTTGCAGTTCCACGGAATTAACTCCTAAGATTGAGAATTGAGTGAGAATCTAGATTCAGCAACAGTCAGTCATGTCATTTAGGTCAGTCAGCAACGTCACGGTGTAATAACGCCAAGGTATAAAACTCTGATCAATTGGGCTTTGATCAATTGGGTCAATTGGATGTCTAAATTAATGTCTGGTTTTGATATCTGGTTGCAAATTTCTCTGGTTGTAAGTTTCAGAATCACCTTTAAAAATCATCTTTATTGTCTTTAAAACATCTTAGAGGTGTTATTTGATCGACTTTAATAAGCCAGAACTGACTTGAAATCTGATGGTCTAACACGTTTTAAAGACTTTCTGTGGCATGTGTATCGGCACGTCTCAAAAATTACATTTTAGTTGCATTTTTAAGATCAATTCTTGAGATCGCTCCTGAAGCTAAGATCACAGTCTTGAGAATTAGAACTGTGCGGCACCAAGATACCAGAGATAGCAAAATACAATTTGTCTCATGGATTACAAAATGCTTTTCTCGGATGGATACACTAGGAACAACCTTGTTAAATCCTGTCAGGGATTGTGAAATCACGAAATACGATCAAAAATTCGAAATGTTAGCAACTAACACCATTTAATGAATTTAATCTATGAATTTAATTTCAAACCCTTTAATTAGATAAATTTGTTTGTCATAAACATTTGCTAGTGACAATGTGTCATACATTCATCGACACAAGAGAGAGCCAAGATTTGATGAGTAAACTAAGCTGTGTTTAAATTATAACTTGACTTGCTTGTGATTATTTTGAGTTGCTATTTATCATAAATTGGCTTAGGAACTACGTTTACAAGTAATACCTAGCTTTTGATTTATATAAGCATATATAAGCAATGGTGATCAGAATAACTGGCAGCAACTACGAGTTATAAAAAACAGCCTTAGACGTACTTAAAAAGGTAGTTATAGGACATTTAGTGTTACGTCTAAATAATAACCATGAACCATAATAAACGCTTGTTCATTCGTCGTCGTCAGGTAATTCGTGGCATTCTTGCCGCCACTGCATTTGGTTTCACATCTAAAGTCTTAACTGGCTGTACTTCTTCTCCAGAAAGCACTCCAGCAGGTACTAGTAAAGGCGCGGCTGGTGAGAAGTCCGATGGTAAAAAGGTATCTATGGGGTTCATTTATGTAGGACCTAAAGATGATTATGGTTACAATCAATCCCATGCTGAAGGTAAAGTTGGTGTTTCTAAATTTCCTTGGGTAAAAACCGTTGAAGAAGCCAATATTGCCGAGAGTACCGCAGTCCAAGAAACCATGCGCAACATGATCAATCAAGATGGTGTTGCCGTCCTATTTCCTACTTCGTTTGGCTACTTTGATCCTCACATTTTGAAGATGGCAAAGGAATATCCTGACGTACAATTTTTGCACTGTGGTGGACTCTATGACGAGACTAAACACCCCAAAAACGTCGGCAGCTATTTCGGTTATATTGATGAGGCTTTGTATGTGGCAGGAATCGTTGCTGCACACACTTCTAAGACTGGCAAACTAGGTTTTATTGCGGCAAAACCAATCCCTCAAGTGTTGCGCAATATCAACAGTTTTACCCTCGGCGCACGCAGTGTGAAACCAACAGTTACTACCCAAGTAGTTTTTACTGGTGATTGGTCTTTGCCTGTTAAAGAGGCAGAATCAGCTAACAGTATGATTGACCAGGGTGTGGATGTTTTAGCATGTCATGTGGACAGTCCCAAGGTAATCATTGAAACTGCGGAAAAACGTAAAGTTTTCTGTGTGGGCTATCACACAAATCAGTCAGTATTAGCGCCAAAGGCTTACCTCACTGGAGCGGAATGGAACTGGACTAGTGTTTATTCCACCTATGCGGAAATGGTGCGGTCAGGTAAAACCCTCAAAGATGGTACTGTGCCCCATTTATTGCGTGGTGGATTGAAGGAAGGTTATTGCAAGGTTTCCGATTACGGACCTGCTGTCAGTGCTGAAGCTAAGAAGGATGCTGATGCTGCCAAAGCCAAGTTTATGGATGGTTCAATGGTGATCTATAAAGGTCCATTGAAAGATAATAAAGGTGAGGTGGTTGTCCCTGCTGGCAAGGAGTTCAAGCAACAAGATGTGGAATTGGAGAAGATGTCTTGGTTGTTGGAAGGGGTCATTGGCAGTACTAAGAATTAGGAACCCGCAGCCTAGGGTCCTGTAGTTGACATCTAGCTGACATCAGTGGAGCATGATCGGTTTTTACGCAAGTATTGAGATGAAATTGAGCCAAAATCACACCAAAACCTATGATTAATCGCTATAACTGGCGCTCATCCGTTGAAGCCTTAGCCATTCCTGTGGCGGCTTTGGTCGTCTCTTTGATGATATTCGGTGTATTTTGCGCCGCTGTGGGAGCAAATCCTTTTGCTGTTTACGGTTCCATTAGTAAGGCGGCTTTTGGGAGTTGGTACTCTTTCCAAAATACCTTGATCCGAGCGGCTCCATTGATGTTAGCTTCCCTATGTACTGCCTTACCTGCTCAGTTAGGACTAGTCATTATTGGGAATGAAGGCGCTTTTGTGGTGGGCGGTTTAGGAGCAGTGGCAGCGGGTTTAGCGATTCCCGATGCGGCTCCTGTGGTCGTGCAAACCGTCATGGCATTGGCTGGAATTGCCAGTGGTGGCTTGTGGATTGGTTTAGTGGGTGCTTTACGTCATTATCGCGGAGTCAACGAAACCATTAGCAGTTTATTACTGAACTATATCGGTATTGCGCTGTTGAATCATCTTGTCAATGGACCCATGCGCGATCCCGCTAGTTTAAATAAACCTTCCAGTTATCAAATTCCAGAAATGGTGATGTTAGGGAAACTCCCTGGCAGTTTGGTGCATTATGGTTTGATTTACGGTTTGGTGGCTTGTGCTGTGGTTTATGTGCTGATGCAGCATACGACATTCGGTTTTGCAGCGAGGACCATCGGCGGTAATATCAGAGCGGCAAAGATTGCGGGTTTACCAGTGGGACAATTGACCCTTGCGGTGTGCTTCCTAGCAGGTTCCTGTGCCGGTTTGGCGGGTATGGTGGAAGTTGCGGCGGTTCATGGTAGGGCTAACGAATCCCTAAATGCGAACTATGGTTACAGCAGTATTTTAGTGGCTTTTCTGGCGCGTCAAAATCCCCTAGCAGCGGTTTTAGTTTCAGTGCTCTTAGGTGGCATCTTAGCCAGTGGCGGTATTTTGCAACGAACTCATAACTTGCCTGATGCCACAGTTCTAGTATTTCAGGGCATTGTATTTATTGTAATTTTGTTTAGCGAATCGCTCTACGGTAAATTCAACATCTTTAAACAGTCAGCTAAGGAAGCCCCTGCTACGGCTTAGTCAGGTCAAGGTGTGTCATGGTTCTTGATGACACAAGTATCAGAATCAAGTATCAGAATATTCCAGATCATAATTCCGTACTATATACATCTGTACTATATACAAATCCCATGACAACAGAATCTCTAGGTTTTTGGTCTGTACCGATGGTGATCCTTGCTGGAACCTTGCGGGGCAGTGCGCCATTCTTATTTGTGAGTTTAGGCGAATGTTTAACGGAAAAAAGCGGCAAAATTAATCTTGGTTTAGAAGGAACTTTATTAGTGGGAGCAGTCAGTGCCTATGCCGTTTCCTACTTAACCAAGTCCCCCTGGTTAGGGGTTCTCGTTGCTGGTGTTGCTGGAATGCTGCTGGGGGTAATCCACGCTTGGTTATCTCAGCAACCGAAGGTGAATGATGTGGCAGTGGGAATTGCGATGATTATCTTTGGTAGTGGTGTGGCGTTCTTTTTTGGGAAGCCATACATCCAACCCTCTGCGCCACAACTGCCTGGTATAGAATTTGGCGCATGGAGCAGTTTACCCCAAGTGCAAGCGGCGCTGAAAATCTGTCCCCTTTTCTTAATTGGGGTGCTCATCGCGCCATTAATGCAATGGTTTTTTAAATCGACCCGCTGGGGTTTGTTTGTGCGAGCGGTGGGTGATAGTCCTGAAGCAGCAAAGGCAATGGGAATCTCCACCTATAAAGTTCGGGCGATTGCGATTATTGCGGGTAGCTTTTTGGCGGGAATTGGTGGCGCTTATTTGTCGCTCTATTATCCAGGGAGTTGGACCGAACGGATTTCTAGCGGTCAGGGCTTGATGGCGGTGGCTCTGGTGATTTTTGCCCGATGGAATCCCATTCAGTGTCTCTATGCTTCTTTATTATTTGGTGGGGCGCAGTCTATCGGTCCGGCATTGCAGTCCGTGGGTGTGGAATCGAACTATTACCTATGGAATGCCTCGCCATACATTTTGACACTGTTGATTATGATGATTACTTGTTCGCCAAAACGCACTTTGGCAGGTTCACCAGGCGCTTTGGGTAGCTAGCTTATATAGATTCCTTAATGGTTTATGCCACCCTCTAACTAGTAATCACTCCTTCGTAATTAACGCAATCAGAACATAATAATCAAAACCCAATAACCAAAACCTCATCAAACCGTAATTAACCATTTCCCATGAATACACCGCGCTTTGTGACATCAGATCCTTATCCCTATCCCTATAACGGCGATTTGCGTCCAGAAAATACTGTGCTGTTAATCATTGATATGCAAACAGATTTCTGTGGTACTGGCGGTTATGTGGACAAAATGGGGTATGACCTGAGTTTAACCCGCGCTCCCATTGAACCAATTAAACAAGTTTTAGCCGCAGGGAGAGCCTTGGGTTATCACATCATGCACACTCGCGAAGGTCATCGTCCGGATTTGGCGGATTTGCCTGCTAATAAGCGGTGGCGTTCCCAACAGATTGGCGCGGGGATTGGTGATCCGGGTCCCTGCGGCAAAATTTTAGTCAGGGGCGAACCTGGTTGGGAAATTATTCCGGAACTTGCGCCTTTAGAAGGGGAAGCAATTATTGATAAACCTGGTAAGGGTTCGTTTTATGCGACGGATTTGGATTTGCTGTTACGCCAAAAGGGCATCCAGAATATTGTCTTGATGGGCATTACTACGGATGTTTGTGTCCATACCACGATGCGGGATGCTAATGATCGAGGTTATGAATGTTTGCTGTTGTCGGACTGCACTGGAGCGACGGATTACAGTAATCACCTGGCGGCATTGCATATGATTAAAATGCAAGGTGGTGTGTTTGGGGCGGTGGCAGATTCCCAGCAGTTTATTGCGGCGATTATGTAATGTGAATCTAAATTATTGATCCGATAATTGCTTGAGAGCCGCTGCCGTTGGATCATAGCGATATTGAGCAATAGTTCCTGCCTCGATTTTTTCGATGACCGCTTCAATTGCTTCTAGGGGAACCAGAAACCATTCCCTTGGTTGGACGGGAATCCCAAAACGGTCAGGTAGCGCTAGTTCTAAGCGAGCGTTCTCAAAAAATTTGTGAATGAGTGACTCTAATTTTTGCGGATTGATATTTGTTAATTTGAAAGTAGCAATAAGTTCTACATCTGCTAGGAGATAGGTAGGATCTTTTTTGGCGTTGGCAATGCGTGTTTTGACATCCCCAACGGTAACGCCGATCTTATGGATCACGGAACGATTTTCGACGATGAAGGGATGATCGGACTGACTTCTCAGGATGTAAATGTAACCTGTTGTTAGGTCATTCTGTGATTTATTTTGTGATTTGTGTTCAAGATGGGAAAAGAGCGGTCCAAGATCTGGAGAGGTAATGCGGCGGCTGACTTTATCTTTATTTAAAGCCCGTTGGAGTGAGCGCATCAGTAAATCACTTTCAGTGCCGTTATCGTAAACCACACGCAACCGCCGATCTGGTTTGCCATAGTCGCTGATAAATACATCCCCCATACCAGCGACAATTACTTTCTGACCTTCGAGAATAAACAAATCCCCTAGATTGATTGTGGCATTATCTTGATATTTGACGGTTTGCCTTGCGCCTATTTTTAAATCATGCTGCACTTGATCAAAGAGTGGTTTGAATCGATTGAAGTCTTGACAAGGATTACGCTGGGCGATTTCCTCGGCGGCTTTGATTTCCTGACGGGAACGCACATGGGTAAGCTGCATGATGTCATTTTCGGAATTTAGATCTAGCCCCAGATCAGCTAAGATTTGATCATCAGTGAGCGTTGCTGTAGGGAATTGAATATCACTGTCAGCATTTAACAGACCGCGAGAGTCCAAAGGTTCCAAAATAGCACGACATTCTTCAGATTGCCGCAGGCGGTCTAGTCGGACGGCATAAAGTCGCTCGAAAATATCGCGATCTGCGCCACGCTGGGGGAGTCTACCCTGTTCGGTCACAAATCGTTCAATTTCCTCAAACCCTGCAATAATCCGTTCTTCTTTCGCAGAGCGTTGGTCAGTTTGCTCGGGAGAAATGTCTATTCCTAATTCCTCTAATAATGCTAAACCTTCCGCTAGCTCTTCATCAGGAATCTGTTTCTGTGTTTGACGTTTAGGCATTTTGTGCCTCCTTGAGATGTCTTTGGAAAGCAGCAATCCCTTGGGCTAGCCGTCTTTCCCAAGGATCAAATGCATTGAGGGATGGCAGTCTGCCGCGTTCCTTTTTAAACCGCGCTGCCCGTTGAGCTAATTCTTTGGCATCTTCAAATGTGAGTTTAATGTCTTTAGCAGCAATCACAGCGGCGATCTGCTTGAGTCTGGCTTCGGTCATGGATTTAGCGAGAATGGCATAGGCTTCACCAAAGGGATTAATCCGATCAATTAAATCAATATCTAATTCGGTAACGGAAAAAGCAAACTGACGTACACCGTCAATTAAAGCCGTGTTAGGAGTTGGTTCTTTGTCTAGGGGGGTGGTAACTGGCGGCTCTGTAGAATGAATAGAATCTGTGGGATTTACGGAATTTGTAGAATTTACAGGATTTGCAGGATTTACGGATTGAGAAAAATTGATCAGATTAGGATTGATGGTATAACTGCCTCCAGATTCATTGAGGGTTTTCTTTGCCTGTTGAATCATATTTAGGGCGGCAATGGCGTGTTGGCGTACTGCTTCTTGATCCTGTTCATGAAGAGTTTTAAACTTCTCTTTCACGATTTTACCCATGCGTACTTGGGTGAGTTCTTCAGGAACTAGTTCTTCATCAAACAAACCACGCTCTAGGGACTGTTTATCTTGAACGAAAGCGGTCACTAGTTCGGTTAAATCTTCCCGACAAATCCGTTTTGCTTCTTTGCTCTTAGGTTCCACTAGTCCCTTAACTTCTAACTGAATTTGACCAGTTTTTGGATTGAATCCGACATTACATTGATTGGGCTTATAGCCTTCGGGACCATAGTCAAACCCTGGGGTGGGTTGGTTATTGGGATTTTTAGGCTTGAAATCAAAGCGCGGCGCGAGTACCTGTTCCATCAGTAAACTGGCGGCGATTGCTTTGAGGGTATCGTTTACGGCTTCAGTAACGGCGGCTTCACTGGCATCAGGTTCAGCGATGAGATTAGTGAACCGAGCGCGAGTTTTTCCAGGGGCATCACGGGTGGCGCGACCGATAATCTGGATAATTTCCGTTAAACTAGCGCGATAGCCAATGGTGAGGGCGTGTTCACACCAAATCCAGTCAAAGCCTTCTTTTGCCATGCCCAGGGCGATAATAATGTCCACATGATCGCGGTTGTTTTTATGGGCGGGATCTTTCAGAGCAGCGGTGACTTTATCCCGTTTGGTGGGATTGTCATCTACGAGATCGGCGATTTTCAGCACGTTGCCGCTGGGAGTTTTGACAAGTTGAAAACCTGTTTGGGGATCGATGCCTTCCCATTCGCCAATTTCTTCAAGAATGTGTTCCACTGCTTTGATTTTATCTGTGGTGCTTTCACGGGAATTGACGTTAGGAATATGTAGAATTGTCTTTTCGTTGGGGTTGAGTACTTCCATAATTTGGTCGGTGTAGTTACCGGAATAGAAGTAGTAACCAATATCAAGTTGTTTTAGATATTGATAGCCGTTGAGTTGTTCATAATAGGTGTAGGTGACGGTTTCAAAGCGAGATTCATCGTCAGGATGTAGTACGGCTACGGCATCACCGCGAAAGTAGGAGCCAGTCATTGCCACGATGTGGGTTTTATCACGGGTCATAAGCTGGCGGATGTGATCACCGAGTTTGTTGTCGGGATTGGCGGAAACGTGGTGAAATTCATCAACGGCTATGAGGCGATCATCTAAAATCTCGATGCCAAATTTATCGATGGTAAACCGGAATGTGGCATGGGTACAGACTAATACTTTAGCGTTACTTTCGAGGAATTTTTTTACTGCGTCTACTTTGCCGCCATTATCTCCCCCAGGGGCATTACAAAGGTTCCATTTGGGTTCAACTCGCCAATCTGCCCAAAAGCCAAACTGACTAAGGGGTTCATCATAGAAGCTAGAACCGATTGCTTTTTCAGGAACGACAATGATCGCTTGTTTGAGTTTTTGGTTTTCTAGTTTGTCTAGGGCAATAAACATGAGGGCGCGGCTTTTGCCAGAGGCGGGGGGCGATTTGATTAAGAGATATTGTTCACCCCGTTTTTGATAGGCGCGTTCTTGCATGGGGCGCATTCCTAATTCATTGGCTTGGGTGGATGTGCCATCATGGGCATAGGTGACGGATACGCAAGGCATTTGGTGATCATGTGACATGATTTTGCTTGATTTCACTTTGGTTTATATGGATTTATTGCTTATTTTCAGGTCGTGTATAACTTACTACGTTAAAACTTCCTACAAATTAGATTCAATAGTATCTTCTACAAAATCAATGCCGCGATATACCTGCTCAATGGGAAAGCGCAAATTTATAGATTGCAATTCTACAATGTCGCCACTGCGATAACTAATGATTTCCCATCGTCCATTTTCGGTTTTACGATAGAGATCAATGGCGATTTCTTGAGAGCTGACTAATACATAATCTTGCAGTTGGGGATTCTGGCGATAGCGAAAGAATTTCTTACCCCGATCATAGGCTTCGGTACTATCGGACAATACTTCCACAATTATGCAAGGATAGGTAATATATTGGTTGGTGGTTCTATCTCTAGGATCGCAGCTAACGCTAACATCGGGGTAGGTATAGTCATTAGTTTCAAAAATTTTCACCCGACAATCAGAGTTAAAGACTTCACAGCTACGGTTAGATAAGTGATTATCTAGCAAAGCACCGAATTTTAAACTAATGCGACTATGGTTTCGGGTTCCCCCGCTCATGGCATAAACTTCACCGTTGATGTATTCGTGACGCTCTAATTGTTGCTCTTCCCAAGCGAAGTATTCAACAGGTGTGAGTTTGGGAATGTCGTTTGGCACTGCAAACATTGTTTTATGATGTGGCTCTCTGTTTCGATTTTAGCATTTTTAGACTGCTGACTGGCTCATATTTTTCCTCATGCCAGCCACGTTTCGTATATGTGTCAAATAATTTCTCCAATCAATTGAATTGCTATTTCTAAAAACTGTTCAGCGTGATTAATTTGTTCTTCGGCTTGATCATTAGTGACTGCGTTAAATTGTCCATAGTCACCTGTGGTGCGAAGTGCTTGGGCTTCTATTAAGAAGAGATGAAAATCGGGAGATACACGCTTGTTTTTTGCAAATTCTCGCCCGAATGCAGAGATGACGGCAGAATGTTTAGAAAAAGAAAGTCCATCTCCTTCGAGAAATGCTTCGGCGATATAAAACATGGCATAGTAAGCGCGAGAGGCTGCATAGTCTGGGTACTGATTAGTAAGGAGCAGTTTGGCGGCTTCTAAGCTTTGTTGGGCTTTGAGTAGTAGTTCTTTTTGTTCATCAGTCATAGCAAGATTCCTTCTTTCCGAATATTCCGTAGTAAGGAGGTATTGCGGGTTTTATATTGCAGTTCGTCCATGAATAGGCAGGTAATAACTTGATCGTATTCTAGGGAAAGGGCAGCAACTATTTTTCCAGTACGTTTAATTTCTGTACCAGGGTTAACTAATGATTTCAATACGACTAATACGTCAATGTCTGAGTCTGGTTTCTGATCGCCACGAGCTTGGGAGCCAAATAGAGTTATGTTGATCAGTTGATCGCCGTAGAGTTGTTTGAGGTCTTGTTTGAGTTGTTTGAGGATATGTTCTAATGTTAGGTTCATGGTTTATCTCTATTGAGCTTGATTACAATTTCCCATAAGCTGACAATACTTAAAAAAAGGTTAATTTTATCGTTTGTTAGTACATTCCTCGCCTGATCGCTCAATCTTAGATCGGCTTCAATAAACCAGAGGAGGGTATGTGTATCAATTAAAAAATCTGACATTACATATACTCTGCTAATTCTTCTAACGGTGCATCAAAATCGTCTGCCATCCAGAGTTTGCCTCGCCAAATACCGAAGGCTTCTTTGCGACTCATACATTGCTTAGGCTGTTGGTATTTAGCTAGTAGTTGATCGATGAATTGTAAAGCTTCTTGCTGTGCTGATTCTGGTAATTGCTGAAGTCGTTCGAGAATAATCTGTTCCACAAGGCTACCTCATGCTGAAGTCAATATATTTATCTTAACCTGATCGCCACCTCATTTACTGTTTACCCAATCTTGTAGGAGTTTACCATACCCCCTACCGTGCGGTCATCTTAGTATACATCTCAAACAATTTCTCTAATCGCTCTGTATCATTTTTAAACCGTCGCCCGATGTAAATTCTTTCTAATATATCATCGTTTCTTTCATGGGCTTGGCGCACTAGGGGAAATTCCTGATCCATGCGGTTGGGGTCGTACATTTCGGCGATGGTGGCGGGAAAATATTCTTCTCTAGCTAATAATATATCTTCGGCACAATGGGTTAGGTCTTGTTTGTTTTGTTCGGTCAAAAATGGCACAGGAAAGGTATTCCAACCTAGGGTATTTGAGTAGCGGAAATCGGTTTTTAGTTTGCCGCAAACTGTTGCAATCCAGACTAAATGAAGACGGGATGCAATTAGTGATAACTGCCAAAAAGGCGAGTCGAATATAGCAAATGCTTCACTTGAAACAACACTTTCCGAATTAATTAGACCTACTGGAAGATAATGTCGAGATTCAGAAGAAGTTCTAGGCATAACAAGTGTGCAGTAGGATGCACTTCTCATTTCCCTCATTTGATGAGGTCTCATAGCCATAGATCTTCCGCCTTTATCGGTACTTTTAAGACGCATTTCTCTAACTAAATCAATACGTCTTTTAATGTCTATATTTTCAGTAGCTTCCTGCAAATCCTCATTTTCTATCCACAGGCAATACCTTTGTAAGTTATTGATAAATTCATTAGAACCGTAAATTCGACGTATAAATTTTTGACGTTGTATACCAGTTAAATTAAGCTCATCAAGACTTCTCTTAGTCAAAAGTAAATTTCCACCATCATAAGGCATATTTCCAAGATCCATAGGTGATAAATCACTTAATGGAAATGAACGCTTCTGAACAAAAACATTCGAGCTATTTACCAAATATATGTTGATATTAGGCGTTTCTCTTACTAGAGTGGTTCCTTTATCAGATATTGTGAATAATTTGCAATATTCTCGTTTTTCTCTAGAAAGTCCAATAATTACAACTGTGACACCAGCATTATTACTTGCAAGATTTGACCATTTGAAAGATGTATGAGCAAAAATAATTTGATACCCATTCTCTATTATTGGTGTCCAAAGAATCGGTGCTTGATGCCCTTGGCAAATTGAGTTTGTTGCTACAAATGCGCAAGAAGATTTTGTGTGAATTCCATAATCTACGGCTTTCATGAACCAGCAGCCAACATAATCTATATAACCATGCTTTACTCTTCTAGAACCAAAGACAAATTCCATGTCATCAATTTGTTGTGATGATTTTTTCCCTTTACCCACATAAGGCGGATTTCCACAAATATAAGTTTCACCACCCTCATTCTGAAAATCAATTTCTGCCTCATCCTTCGTTTCCTGCCACAGATCCAGATCTTCCCGCTGAACCGCAACCCCTTTCCCCGTCGGTGGACACAACGCCAACCAATCCAACCGCAACGCATTCCCACAAGTAATCCAATTCTCTTTCTTTAACGGCAAAAACAACAAACTCGCCTGCTGCTTACCCAAATAGAGCACATTGCACTGATATTCCGCAATCACCAACGCCAACCGCGCAATTTCCGCCGCAAAATGCCGAATCTCAATCCCCCGAAAATTCTCAATACTAATCTCAGACTCCCGATCCAGTTCCCCCCGCCGCCGATTAACTTCCGCCTCAATCTCCCGCATTTCCTTATACGCAATCACCAAAAAATTCCCCGAACCACAAGCCGGATCAAACACCCGAATCCTCGCCAACCGCTTCCGTAAATTCAGCAACTTGCGAGGATTATTTCCCGCCACCGCCAACTGTTCCCGCAAATCATCCAAAAACAACGGATTCAACACCTTCAGAATATTCGGCACACTCGTATAGTGCATTCCCAAAGCACCACGCTCATTCTCATCCGCAATCGCCTGAATCATCGAACCAAAAATATCAGGATTAATCTGCTTCCAATCGAGATTTCCCACATGGAGCAAATAAGAACGAGAAATCTTACTAAAACGTGGAATGATAAGACCCTCACCCCCTGCCCCTCTCCCAGAGCGGGCGAGGGGAGTTAGATTCTCTTGTCTCTCTTCGTCCCCTTTAGGAGAAGGGGCGAGGGGAGTTAGATTCTCTTGTCCCTCTTCGCCCTCCTTAGGATCAGGGGCTAGGGGAGTAAGAGATTCTTGTCCCCCTTCGCCATCCTTAGGAGAAAGAGCTAAAGGAGTAAGAGATTCTTGTCCCCCTTCGCCATCCTTAGGAGAAAGAGCTAAAGGAGTAAGAGATTCTTGTCCCCCTTTGCCCTCCTTAGGAGTAGGAGCTAGGGGAGTAAGAGATCTTTGTCCCCCTTCTCCCTCCTTGGGAGAAGGGGCTAGGGGATGAGGGACAGAACTTCCAAATAAACCACCATTCACATACGGAAAGACATTCGCCCAATTTTTAATCCCATACTGATCCCGCTGAGCCAACGGCAGCGCCATCGCCCGAAACAATTCCCCAATTACCTCATGGGTATTCAACTCATTCCCCGCACTCATTTGAGCGACCGTTTGCGTAAACAAACCTTCCCCATGAAAAATGCCCGTATCTTCCGCAAAAAAACAGAAAATCAACCGCGCCATAAAATGATTCAATTCCAGACGGCGTTCCTCTCCATCCCAATCCGGATTATCCTTCAACAACTCCATATAGAGCCGATTGAGCCGCCCCGTCGCCTTAATATCAAAAGGATTATCCTGAATCTGCCGAACCGTCGTAATCCCCGCCAACGGCAAGAAAAACCCAAAATGATCCGCAAAACTGCCATACCCACAGGCGATAGTTTCCCCATCAATTAAATTTTCCGCCTCCAG
>JBIKNH010000209.1:0-7575 GCA_044358815.1 Pseudanabaenaceae cyanobacterium
GTAATAAAAAACTGACTGGTGGCACTGTTGGGATTAGGGGTCCGTGCCATAGAAATGACTCCAGCCGCGTCATGTTTAATCAATGGGGTTTTACCTTGGGGCAAAGTTTTACCGACGGTGGCTTCCGTATCACCTTCTGCCCAAATTTCGAGGGGGATTTGCTTCCCAGAGCCGCCTGTACCATTGCCCAAGGGGTCGCCACCTTGGATCACAAACCCTGGCTCGACCCGATGGAATGTCAGCCCATCATAAAAATTATGCTCTGCCAAATCGACAAAGTTTTGAACGGTAATGGGGGCGTGTTCCGCATCTAGTTCTACGCGAATCACACCCTTGTCGGTGGTAATAACGGCACAAGTCATGGTGCTACTCCTATTTGGTTGACTTACTCTTAGTTGACTGACTGGATCTACTCAGAAATTGAAAAATATCCTTAGCTAGTTTAGCCTGTCCGAGGGGGGGGATTTAATGTGGCTGCTGCCCCTTGACTACTCCTTGACTGCCCCAATAAGCCAATAGTAACCATAGACTCACACTCAAAATTACTAAAACATACCAAACTATCATCAAGATTTGGCTTAAGTCGGGACTGATGCGCCATAGACTCAGCCATGGCCAAAAATTCCAGCGTTGTGCGCCGTAATAGTCCGCATCAGAGATCAAAAATTGCCGACTAGGATCGCCAGTAATCGGCACAGCGGGAGGCAGTGGTAAAACTTCCGCTTGGGTGGTGAGTTTAAGCCAGAAATTTTTATAGCGGGTGGGGATTTGGGGTAAATGCTGGGTCGGACTCATAGAAGTGCTATGTTGCCACAGTCCCGCACGCATTGCCTGATAGATTTCTAGTCCGTGAATCAGGCTAATACTAGGGACTTGTAGCAAAATGCAGAGGGCTAAGGCAAGAATCTTAACCTGTAAGGCTTTGCCGTTGATGAGTTTAGCTAGGACATGGGGCAAATGGGGCATCAAATGACGACCATACAAACCAATACTGGAGCCTAATAAGACTGTCAGGCATGGCAACAAATGCACCTGAAACCTTGCCCCATAGGTGTGATCCCCTGCCCAAGTCAGCCAATTAGCATAAATGGCAATGGACGCACTAAATAAAAACAGCGTCACGATTAACAATTGCCGATGGTGGACTGACAGATACTGCCATAACAGAACAGTGGTGATTAGAGCAGGGAGTAGCCAAGGATTGCTCCAAATAATGCCTTTATCAATGCCCCAAATAGGTTCAGTAATTCCAGACCACCACCTACCATAAAAATCTTCAAGGGGAATCCCAGCTTTGAGGGGATTACCAGTTTTGATGTAGTTGTAGGTTGCCAAGATTGCAATTGCGATACTGTGACACACTACCTGAGGAATGATTAGCCATTGCCAACGCCGCCAGAAGTCTTGTTTAGCTGCCTTGATATTGCCTGTGATGGCTGGATTGGCATTGATTCTAATTGCAGCAGTAACGAAGAGCCAGATACTCGCCAAAACCATTGGTAGAGCGGTGGTGCGAAATAACAAGGCGATCGCCACCATCCCACTAGAAAACCATACCCATTTGTTAGTAACTTTCTGGCTAGCAGCCTTTGGTGATGGTTGAGCTAAATCGAGACTTAAATCTTGTGAACCTGGCAAATTTTGCAAATCAGTGGTATTGCCAGTAGCAGTAATACTCATTACCAAACTTTTTTGCCAACGTAACCAACCGTAGATCATCCCTAACAGACAAATGGCTAGCTGGACCTCTTCCTGTCCTTGTTTCCACATACTCCAAAACATACTACCAAACGTCCCCAAGACAGCGATGCCTAAGGCTAACCATTGACCACAGCCTAGAGCCATCGCAACCAGGATTTCTAGCCAAAAAACTACTAATAAACAGGATAGAGAAACCAAGCTACTGACGATAAACCGTTTGATGCGCAAAATGTCAGCATTGGACCAGTCAAACTTTTGGGCTAGGGGTTGACTGACTGCCCCAGCAATTAGGTTATAGGGGACAAACAATAGCGGTTGACCTGGTCCCCAACTGGAGATATAACTCCCACCTTGATCGACAAATAGAGAATAGCCACCTCGAACTGGTTTACCCTGAGAGGCTACTACCAAACCAGTAGGACTGAAAAACTGCTCCGTTGCCCTCAGGCGATTTAGGGCATCACCAGAGTCAAAAGTGCCCGACATTGACCACAGACCAGTTAGCAATACTGCTAAGGTTACAGTTATTGACCACGGTTTGAAGTACAAAATAGTTCTCTCGATATACTCTGTGAAGTTACTACGATCCGCATGTCATTGGATAATTTGCTATCACTAGAGTTTGTTATCCCACATTTTCAATACTACAAACCAACTCTAGTCGAGACAGTGATTATAGGTATGAGTCTTGAGGCTTAGGTGACGAAAGGATTTATGCTAGGGGCTTGATTTTTTAAGGGTTTGATTTTTGAACCTGTTGCCATATCTTCAAAGTCTTGTCAGCGCTACCACTCACTAAATCAGAACCTTTAGAACTAAAACTTAGGGACAAAATCGGTGCTTGATGACCAGATAACTTCTGTAATGGTGCAGCGGGTGTCTCAGGATTTTTGTCACTTGTACCGTTAACGTTATGTCCCTTTGGTGACCAGAGGTATATCATGTTATCCGCCCCTCCAGAAGCTAAGGTTTGGCTGTCAGGACTAAAAGCCAAGGCAGTTACCCGATCAGTATGTCCCACAAGGGTCCGCAGGGGTTGAGCAGTTTTGACATCCCATAAAATGATTGTGCGGTCAGAACCAGCGGTAGCTAACCATAACCCATCAGGACTAAATGCCACACTATTGACCCCATCGCCATGGCGCAAGGTGTGCAGTAGCTTACCAGTGTTAACATCCCAAATCATCACGGTTTTGTCCAAGCTGCCACTGGCTAAAAACATCCCCTTGGGGTGAAAAGCCACAGTTGTCACTTGATCCTTATGTCCTGTGAGGATTTTACTCACCTTACTTTTGCGCCAGTCCCAGAGACGCACGGTTTTGTCAGCACTGGCACTGGCTAAGATTTCCCCACGAGTCGGTTCATAGGCTACGGCTAAAACCTGATCACTATGTCCAAACAAAGTTTGTAAAGGTCGTCCACTACGGACATTCCAGAGTTTAATAGTGCGGTCAACACAGCCACTAGCAAAAGTATTGCCAGTGGGATGAATTGCAATGCTATGAATACCCGAAATTAGTCCTTTATGATTCGATAGGGTACTAAAAGCCTTGGGATCTGCGACATTCCACAGCCGCAAAGTGCGGTCATAACTGCCACTGACAAAACTATAACTATTTGGGAAAAAGCCCACCGCCTTAACCCAGCCCTCATGACCCATGAGTTCCCGCAACAGCTGGAAGTCACGCCGCGCCAATGATCCAGAGCCGTCTGGCTTTTGCTGCCAAGGCAGTGCTAGATCTTTGGTGTAAGTGGTTAACCCCGCTTGGATGACTTCCCTTTGACTAAAACCCATGCCCAGCACTAAGGTGATCGCCCCTAAAATTAGCCAAGGCTTGGCCCGTTCTCGCAATAGTGAATTAGCCTGGGATGCCCCACCCAAACTATGGAATTGGAATCGCGCCCCTATAGCTTTCAGTCCTTGACCTAAAGCAGCTAAACCGTTCCGAGATGGCAACACCCCCACACCAGAATCATGGCGCAATGCCATTAACTGCGCTAGGACCATAGTTGCCGAACCATACCGTTCCTCTGGGTCTCGCTGGGTCATGCCTTCTAGAATGGCAATCATCGGCGGCTGTAAATTAACCCGCTGCTGCCAAGTAACCAAAAATAGGTGATGGTGGCGAACCAACTGACTGGGATGCACCCCAGTTAAAAGTTGAATTGCGGTAATTCCCAAAGCATAAATATCACAGCGGGGTGTAAAGTAACCCAGTGCCTGTTCCACTGGCATATAACTGGGCGCACCCAAAACATAGGTATCATCTGCTGCCAAAGGGCTAGAAATCCCCTTGAGTAATGCAAAATTGGTTAGGAAAAACCGTTGCTGTGCTTCTGACCAGATAATATTTTCCGGCTGAATATCTCCATGAACCACCTGCTGCACATGGGCAATATGCAAATCCCCCAATAACTGCTGCAACATCAAAATGATGTGAGACTCATCAAAGGTTTGTCCAGACTGCAAAAATGTCCTGAGATCAATACCATGAGTCACCTCTTCCACTAAACAAAACTCTTCCCCGTGGCGGAAATACGCCAAAATCTTGGGAAAAGAGGGACACTGATCACTCAACTGTTGCAGGCGCGGAGCTAGTTGCCAAAACTTTTGGGCTGTGGCATTGACTGCGCTAGTTTGAGGCGTTGGGGCGCGAAAACACTTCAGCACACAGGGAGTTTCGTGGGTAACATCCTCAACCCAATAGCTATCCCATGCCCCATGATAAATGGGATAGAGAATCCGATACCGATCCTCTAAAAGCTCTTGGGTCATGAATGTAGCAACTGCCATGATGGGACTCCTCTAACACGATCCAAAATCCTGATCCAAAACCACGATCTAAAATTAACCCAAACCTACAATTGGCAATTCAATTATAGGTTTACCGCCCAGACAAAGAAATCCTATATTGTGCCCAGACCTTCCCTGACGTTTTTACCCAGATTTTTAACGACTCAACTAACGACTTAGTTCCCCACCAATCCTAACTCATCCCCCTTGACAGCATCCCAAAACCGCTGTCCTAGACAGATTAAGCCCTTTGGCCGCCATGACAAAAAACAAGTCAAAAAAATTTGCTCTAGGGTGTTGACAAATACCAAACAGGGAATTTATTATATCTAAGGTCGATAAAACAAATCGACGCAAACCTTTGCCCCCATCGTCTAGAGGCCTAGGACACCTCCCTTTCACGGAGGCGACGGGGATTCGAATTCCCCTGGGGGTATTAATCAAATACGCACCGAATCAAACGATGTGTATTTGGCTTCGTACCACATCTGGCAAAGAAACTTTAAATCATTCCAAAAGCACATGCACTGATTTATTTGGTCATGTGCTTTTGTGTTTGGCAGTCTTGTGAGTTTGGCAGTCTTGGCTTTGGCAAATTTCAGTGGTGAATTTTGGTTTGATGACTTTCACAGGAACCTCTGTAATGGCTGACATATATTCTTTACTTATATGTCGTTCCAATCTTTTTATTTTACGGATTTTTCAGTTACTAACTTATTGCATTACAATGAACCGAAACGAAACACACCTTATTGCAATTAAGTTATCTGGACGAAGTTATGGCTAAAACGCCCGATGAGATTTCCACCCAACCTATTGCTTGGATCGAACGGAATTTAGTGGTTCGTGTTTTAGAATCAGTGCAAGACCTGATCGTGATTTCCCTCTGCCTCGGCTTGTTTGGCGTAATGGTACTTCAGCTAAAGGATATGTTTACATCTTTGCTGAGTCCGGCTAATTTTCAATTTCATGTAATTACAGCAGACATTTTATTTGTATTGATTTTAGTGGAATTATTCCGACTGTTAATTATTTATTTACAGGAGCATCGGGTATCCATTGGGGTGGCGGTAGAAGTTTCTATTGTTTCGGTACTGCGAGAGTTAATCGTGCGCGGGGTATTGGAAACACCTTGGGTGCAGGTCTTAGTTACAGGAAGCTTTCTGCTGGTTTTAGCGGCATTGCTCTTAGTCCGAGTTTGGATTCCCCCCACATTTGAAGGGATTGATCCTGAATCTCGCATTGTGGAAGCCTATAATTCCCAACGAGAAATATCTGGTCATAATCATCACTAAACTAAGATCATTAGGGGGGGATTACACATATAAATCATTATCAAACCATTGAAAAGTTGATCAGGAAATAGTGTTTACGCCCCTGTGGTTCTAGGGAGGCTTTGTGTTAGAATCCAAAACGTTGCCGTAGCAAAATCACTGGAGATTGACTGGAATGTGGTCTAGACCTATTACATTTTGGGAGAGATTGGCAAGCTGCGCTCCTTACTTGTTGCCTATGGCAGCTAGTGCCATCTATGGTGGCGTGTTGGTGGAACAGTTCCCAGTGGTACTGTATGGACTTTTACCTCTGTTTTGGCTCTACAAAAATATTTTGTCGTTTCCAGTGATTCCCGCCATTGGTATTTCTGGGGAATTTATAATCTTCCTAGGGTTTTACTTCGGATTGGTGCGTAACCCTCAGATCCCGCATTTTATTCGGTTTAATACCATGCAAGCAATTCTGCTACAGGTATTTTTGTTTATTGCCCAGGTGTTATTGCAGCTATTAGGAACGATTTTTAACGAGATGTTGCCTAAAGCTGTGGGGGATGTGGCAGTTAACACGATTTTCTTAGGAACAGTCACTGCTTGTATTTACGCAATATATAAGGCACTGCGGGGACAATATGCCGAAATTCCCACCCTTTCTCAGGCGGCGCTGATTCAATGTAGTGATGCGATTTAGTGATGGGATCTAAGTAGGTTATCAAATTAGGTTACGAGCCGTGAGACGTAGTAATACCATTAAAGACCGCGCCCTGAGTAGTTTAACGTACCTTTTACCTATGTCGGCGGTGGTAATTCTGGGGGCTTTTCTGTTCCGGCAATTTCCTCCGTTAGTCGTTGTATTTAGTCCCCTGATCCTAGTGGCTACCATTGGTAATCTGCGGATCGTTGATTTTGTGTCGGTGCGGTTTGTGGTGTGGGCGGTATTGTTTTTTGCTGTGGTGCGGAACCGTCAGCTCGGACATTTCGTGCGGTTTAATGCCATGCAATCGGTGCTTCTGGATGTAGTGGTTTCTCTATTTGAAATCCTGATTCAGATTATGATGATTCTATTTGGAAAGATGAGTTTCGCTACCTCAATGTTAGAAGTCTTAGCCACCACAGCGTTTTTGGCGGTGATGGGAGCTAGTATCTACAGTCTGTTTTATGCAGTACAGGGCAAATATGCACAGATTCCTATGATCTCCGATGCCGCAGATTTTAATACTCGATACTAGTTTAAATACAGAAGTGTTGAATGAGTAAATAAAACTTAACAAAAGCCTAAAAGAGAAGCTCAGGGAATAGATCATAGCTCCAGTGGATTAGAGAGCAGTGTCTGTGTAAAAACATCTGGATATAACGAAACTTTTCTAGTAATTTGTTGCCATAAAATGGTGGAATTTCAATTAGCTGAAGAACCAAGTAGGCTATGAGAACTGTATAAATCTGTAGCTTTGCCCCGTTTAAATTCTTAGTAATAAAATGGTCAAGCTTAAGGTGCATTTTTAGAAATTTCCATAGCAGCTCTATTTGCCAACGTTTGCTATAAATTGCTGCTACTTCTTCATCACTACATTCAGTTAAATTGGTCGCCAATCTATATTCACAATTTTGAGCATCATAAAACTTGACCACACGATATTTGTCATGGTCAAACCTTGTCTTCATATTATTTCTGAACTTCATCCAAATATTTAGCATCATTTTCCTGACCAAATCGGATCAAGCATTCCGTTGTATATCCCTCTTCAACATCAACCCCATTAATCAGTTTTACTTG
Source organism: Pseudanabaenaceae cyanobacterium (assembly GCA_044358815.1). GTDB lineage: Bacteria > Cyanobacteriota > Cyanobacteriia > Pseudanabaenales > Pseudanabaenaceae > JBAXSK01. Next base: position 7,541 of record JBIKNH010000209.1, read on the forward strand.
ATAATATTTTTGTTGCCAAAATAGTTGACTTGTCA
>JBIKNH010000042.1:0-25076 GCA_044358815.1 Pseudanabaenaceae cyanobacterium
AGTCAACAATACTTTCCGTCAAAGAATTGGCAGATTAGTAAGGAAGACATTATCTTTCTCCAAGAAGTTGAAAAATCATATTGGCTCTATTTGGTACTTCATACATCATTACAATGCCTCACTCTCATCCTAAACATTACTTTGCACCACTACCCCTTATTGAAGTATTAGCGGAATGGCTTGTCAAACCCCACCGATCACCTATGGGCTTAACCATCAGATGATAAGACGATCTAACCTGAAATATCCAACAGTTTCTCAGTTCTATACAGCTTCTAACAACAAAACCCGATATCCCGCTTGCACAAAATGAAAATCCGCCGTAGCCGCATCAATCAAACTATTCTCTGACATCACCGTAAAAGAAATACAATCTGTCTGTCAAACCCCAATCCTTCTCTGGTCTAGCCCCATAAAGCTCCAAAGCCCGATCCAACAACGCCGTATCCACACTAACCACCCTAATATTTGGAGTTTGATAACACTGTCGAATAAATTGAGAAGCAGCACCAGGATTCATTGCACTAAATGCATTTCCCACCTCAACCAACACCGCCTCAGTTACCTATACCTCCCTCGCATTGTAAACCCTCGGTAATAGAACTAATTCAGCAACGCTTGAGTAAATGACGTATCTAGCAATAATCACTCACTCATCACACATTGTCATCCTGTCGTTTAGGAGTTCCATACAAATAATGATCGTGTTCAGCAGACCAGTCTTCAGGAGCATCAACCGTTCCCGTCAAATTCTCTAATAAATCCCAAGCATTCTGAACAGGAGCCACTTCTTCAGGAACAATCGTAATTAAATAGCGTTTATTTCGCTCAAGTTTAAGCGGTTTATCTGGTGTAAGCACCGACCCATCAAAAGTAACTGATAGCAATTCATAACAATGTTTTAGTAGGCTACATTGACCATCTTATATCCTATCGAACAGATGAGGGATGTTTGCGAAAACTTTGCGATCGCCCACAAGCTTAATTTCAATTGTGGGGAATAAGAAGAACAAGAGATAGATTTAGTTAGCCATTGATGCCGACACTCGTGCAATAGTTGGAGCGTATATTGGAGAACATTCTCGGCGTTGAGCAAAGAAACAACATATAACTCACCCCCCAACTCACCCCATTAAATAGATTATTTAATTATTATCTTGAAAAAGGTCATAAACTTTGCCAATGCTCTAGATTAAAGGCATTTATTGAGATGTGCCTATCTGCTGACTTACTGACTCAGTTATCCATTTGCTCTAGTTAGTCTACAACGCAATTACTTATGTTTACCATTAATGAATGGCTCGATAAAATCGGTGACTGGAACCCACAATTACTGCGAGAAATTCGTGGTCGCCTCAAGTTCCGTAGTTTGCTGGTGGCGGTGATGGTGGCACTACTGGTGCAAGTCATCATGATTTTATTTTTTACCCAAGTAACCCCTGGCGGCATTTGTACTGGTCCCCTCAGAACCTGCCCTTTTACCCCTTGGGATCGCTGGTGGATCAATCAGTTTCGGATTTTGTCCTGGGTAATTCCCTTAATGTTATTCGTTAATGTGGTTTATACCCTAGTCGGTGATCTACTCCAAGAAGAGAAGTTAGGGACATTCAATTTTATTCGCCTTAGCCCGCGCTCTAGTGGCAGTGTCTTAGTCGGAAAAATCCTCGGCGTGCCCATGTTGGGTTATATAGCAACGCTATTGTTTATGCCCTATCACATTGTCACTAGTATTGCTGTGAAAGTTGATCTAGGGTTTCTACTGAGCTACTACAGCATTGTCTTATTGATGACATTGCTACTGGCTAGTTTCTCGGTCTTAACTGCTTTTCTGAGTAGCAATTCGACATTTATTGGCTCTAATCAAATGTCAAGTTTACCCATCGTCTGGACAGGGTTAACCCTAGTTTTTGTCTGGCCCGTATTTATTTTATGGAATCTACAAACTGTATGGCGCGAACAATCAGAACTGTTTATCAATTCACCAGCCAGTAATTTAAATATTCAATGGTTTACCTTACCGATTACCAGTAGCTCTTTTTTAGCGCATTTTTTCTTATTTGCCCAATTAATTACGCTGCTTGTGGTTATATGGCGCTTATTAGGACGGCGTTTTTACAATCCTGATACAACGGTAATTAGTAAGCGACAAAGTTATTTTTTAGCAGCTTATTTAAATGTTTCAGCTATTGGTTTTTTTGTGCACTCAGCAAGGACTGGAGATTCTGACCAAATCATCAGTGACTGGTTATTTTTGGGCACAACCTATGTAATTAACTGGATTCTGTTACTGGGAATTAGTTTGTCAGTATCACCAAAACGCCAGCATTTACTGGACTGGGTACGATATGGCGCTTGGCATCATCATCGTCACGGTTATGACTTGGGGCAACTAATCCAAGATTTGCTTTGGTCAGAAAAAAGCCCTGCTACTTTAGCCATTGTGGTTAACATTCTGATTAGTCAAATTCCCCTTTGGCTATTTTGGCAGGTTCAGGGACGCGGTACCTATGATCGAGGAGATATATTTGTAACTGGTCCTGATGTCAGTATTAATCCTTCCGTTACTAGTCTCCGATTTTGGATTATCCAAGGCTCCCTATGGCTCACTATTTTGCTCTATAGTTTGGTGATTCAATTAGGTAAATTCCTCAAAACTCGCAACCCTGATGCTTGGACCGCTGGCGCAGTTATCGGTTTGATCTTCCTACCAGGTACAGTATTACGAGTCTTATCCCTAATGCCAGAAAAATATCCAGCCCTCTGGTTATTTTTTGGTTCCCCTTGGGCGGCATTAATCCATATCAAGAATCCCAATTCTGTAGTGATTGCTTTTATGGCGCAGTTAGTGGTGATTGGGATTTTAGGCGCTTTCTTGTACGGTAAACTTACCCAAGGTCTTAAGGCTTTGAATGGGAAATAAATTAGTGAATGGTTATTAGATAGCTATTTAACAGATGGATTGAACTAATGAACTTGCGCTCAATTCATCTGTAATTGCTTTTATAGCTTTGAGAGAACTATCTAAGGCAATTGCACAGTGGGATTAATCCGATAACTATTCACGATCTTCTCGTACTCCGGTTTCAGGCGTTCGTACTGTTCACTCAAAACCCCAGTGGTCAAAACCGAAACTTTATTCCCTTTCTGTTCAATAAAACTATTCCCCAGAATATCCCCTTGAATCCCCTGAATATTTTCCTTAAATCCCCAAACAATTAGACTACTACCGTCAGGTTGGGGCACCGGTTCCTGCATAAAGAAGCCAGATTTATTCCCAAAAGTATTTTGTAGAAAATTCTGCAAAGCAGAGACCAACTGATCCCTAGACATTCCTGGTGGTGCACTGAAAATATCCACCCCAATCAAAGCATTTTTAGAAGGATCAAACCAAAGTTGAATTACTTCCCCGGGCTTGCTGCCATCTTGCAAATCCCATCCAGTGGGAATATTCATTGTGAACAAACCGGAAGGATGGCGATAGGGTTGAGTACTCGTGATTTCCACCTGCAAAAAACGACTATTAGCATTTTGAGCAGGCTGGGAAGGATTATTTTTGGGAATAGTCCGAGATGTAGTTGGTTCAGGGGGAGCACTAGGACTAGGTTCCGGTGTACTATCCGACGCATCAGGAACCTGATCAGGGCTTTTCTCTATGCCTTTGTCCACTGATCTTTCTGACACAGTGGGAGATTTAGCCCCAGGAGCATCAGCAGACCGATGGGGTAATTTGGCAATGGTCACCACTGCTGCCCCCACCGTAGCCGCTAAGACCGCCGCCACAATCACCCAAGGATTCTGTTTAGACTGCGCTGGTTTAGGGGGTAAGCCCTGGGGTAAATTTGGGAAAGCACTTTGGGAAGGACTTTGGGGCTGACTTTGGAGATTTCCTAGAGGGCGTTCCGCTGGATAACTTAAGGGCTGTTGAGGTTGAATCTGTGGCGGCGAGATCACCGTTGGCGGAGTGATTCCTGCTGGTGTACTTCCTGCTGGCGTGATTGGTGGGTTTTGGTACGACTGAGGGGTAACCACTGTAGAACTGATAACATTTGGCGTGTTAATTGCTTGGGTTGGGGCTATAGCTCCAGGGGCAGCAATAGCACTAAGCGCCTTAAAAGCTTCTCCAGCATTGGGATACCGTTGCCGGAAATCGTAGCGCACCATAATCTGCAAAACTTCCGCAAAACTATCACTCACCGCTGGGGCATATTGTCGCCAGACTACTTCCCCCGTATCCGGATCTTCCATTAAATGATCTGGACTAATTCCCGTTAATAATTGAATCGCAATCATACCCACTGCATAAACATCACTACTTAAACGGGGTTTTCCTTTAGCTTGTTCGCTGGGCATATAACCTGGGGAACCAATACTCACGGTTACATTAGTTTGACCTTGGGTATTGGTGCTTAAAACACTGACATCTTTGACCGCCCCGAAATCAATTAGCATAATTTTGGCATCCCGTTGGCGACGCATCAGATTCGCTAATTTAATATCACGGTGAATTACCTGCTGTTGATGTACAAAAGCCAAAATCTCTAAAATCTCTAGGGTCAAACCCAGCACCTGCGATTCTGGTAAACGGGTTCCTGAAGGAAACTCTTCCAGTAAACTATGCCCATCTACAAATTCTTCTACGAGAAAAAATTCATCATTCTCGGTAAAATAGGCAAATAAATCGGGGATTTGGGGATGAGCATTACCAATGCGATAGAGATATTCCGCTTCACGTTCAAATAGGTTGCGGGCAATGGACTGCACTGCGGCACTGGTATCCTTGAGGCGTAACTGTTTGACGACGCACTGAGGCTTACCAGGTAAATCCATGTCCTGAGCGAGATAGGTATCGCCAAAACCGCCACTACCAAGCACTTGCACAATTTTATATCGATTGCGGAGGGTCTTTCCTAGCATAGATTTAGATCGTGGTTGGATCATGGGGTGGGTTTGACTGATTATCTCATGTTACACAAAAGTCTCAATAGGTGTCAGTAACTGCCATTACCCTAATGATTACTCCGGTGGTTATGACAACACCTCAACAAATTCTCTATGTGCTATATTCTCTAATTTTCTGTTCTGACTTTGCGCTGATTTCATGTTGAGATTCATTAAAGATTCTGTAATCTTCACCCTCTGAAATTTCTACCCTTCAATAAATGCCCAAGATCCCTAATTCCATCATATCAATACATTCTCTTTCCATACTGAATCACCTAAAATTTACACCCTTACCATTTCTATACATCAGTCTCCTAGACACCTAAATTGCACCTAGAATAGAGAACTAGAATAACAAGAATTAATTAATAGGAACCAATGAGCAAAAACTCACTGAATCAAAATCCGCTAATCAAAACTAATCACAATGCCACTAGTAATGCCACTAGTTAAGATGCGCTGGCAAAGATGGGGCGTTACCTAACTTCACAACAAGTCCTACAAAAAACCTTAAACAGGGCTTTGCCATAAATTCACCCTAAATTTACCCCAGGAATTTATGCTCCCAAGGCAGTAAGTAATTATTCTGATCAAACACCATCATTGCCCTCGCCACAGTGCTTGCCACCGCGTACAAAACATTAATAAAGATTAACCAAGACCAAACAAAGAATTAAATTAACGGCTGCCACAGAAAAACCAGTGAAACTTATGTGTTACAGTGATGGACGAGAATTAATTCGGCTGTAGTGTTTGTGTCAAGTAGCAACAGGCTTCTCTCCGAATCTAACCCTCTAAACTATTTGATTCTGGAGATCATCGATGTCAATTTACGTTGGTAACTTGTCCTATGACGTTACCCAAGACGATGTAAAAAACGTTTTTGCTGAATACGGTACAGTGAAGCGCGTACAATTACCCACTGACCGCGAAACAGGTCGCCCCCGTGGTTTCGGGTTCGTGGAAATGAGTAATGAAGCCGAGGAAACCGCTGCCATTAACGCCTTAGATGGTGCTGGCTGGATGGGACGCGACATCAAAGTGAACAAGGCTAACCCCATTGAGAGAAATAATCGCCCTGATGCCAGAGGTGGTTATGGTAACCGTGGTGGACAACGTTAGATCCTAGACTTGTTAGATCCTGGCTTAGGTTGGTAATTTGATTTAACCTAGTTGGATCTAACATAGCTAGATTTGCTCTGGTTAATCTAACCTCAATCGTTTACTTTAATTTTTCACCTTGCGCAATTGTCTACACACAATACACCTTGCTCAGACAAATTGTTTCAGGCTTTGGTTGGTTTGTTCAGGACACATCGGAAATATCCCTCGGAACTGTTCCCTAGTTAAATTTGCTTTTTAGCCCCATTGCTAATCAAAAAGTTTAATTGCGTTTGCCCGTGTTGAAATTACAAAATTAAGCCTAAGAAAGAGCCATAAACCGTTCTTCCTTAGGCTTTGTTATTGGATTTTTATCATGAATTTTGTGATTGATTTGATTAGTTAATTAGAGTCTGGGGATCAACTCAAAAAAATCAACTCAAAAAAACGGCAGAAAAATCGTCAAGATTTCCCCATCATAGGCAGCACGATGGGAATGCAACCGCACCGTTAACTTACCCCCCAAAGCTTGGAGCAAAGTTTTTGTTGTAGGCAAACTCAGGCTCACCGTCCCAGTTTCTGGTTGTAACATCAGCCATTGCCCCACCGCCTGCAACAACGGCAACTCCCCCGATACCTGTGATTTATGATCAATCTGGGAAATAAATTGAATTTTTAGATAATCTCCAGCAGCAGCCACTGACACCTGAATATGGCTATCACTGGGAAAACTCCGCGCTAGCCGATCCACCAAACCACTTAAAACCTGCGTCAAAAGCTGACCATTACTCAAAATCAGCGGCAAATCAGCGGGTAATTCCATGGACAGGGACAAATGCCGCCGCGCCACCTGCCCTTCCCAGCGGGTCAAGCTATCTTGCAGAATTTCTCTGATGGATGTGGCTTCAAGGGGGATCGTGTCACTGTCCAGTTGTGCCGCCTCAAAAATCAGGTTAAACCGCTCAATTTGCTCGGTACACTCCGCATCAATTTTATCCAGTCGCTGTTTAATCTCATTGGTGACATCTTTCCGCCGCTTCATCGATCTGACCAACATCCGAATCGTGGTGAGGGGGGTGCGTACCTCATGGGTAATAGCCCGAATAATATCTACCTCTTGTAAGTCAGGGATCGGTAACTCTGGCTGGGTGGTGTGGGTCATTAATAACGTACCCAACTTTGCCATCACCCAATATTCCGGCACTTTGAGAGGATAGCGCTCCAAATGATCCGCTAGTAAGACCTCCTGATATTTGGCAGTAATACGCTCCTGCAAAATACCTAAAATCTTCCCAATGGGAGCAGGGTGCAAGCTCCATAGACAACTGTGATTAGCGGTGACTACGGCAATATGAAAAAACTCTGTCAGTAAGACTAAAAACCATTCTTCGTCGGTGGAGTCATCCACAATGGGGATCACTTGATCTAGGGCAATGGGAGCCGCACCGATGGGAAATAACGTTGATTGACTACTACTAAAAATCCAAGTCTCAATCTCATGGGGTACAGTCACCGGAGCTAGTAAACCATGACTCAGATAGGGGTGATTTGTGAGCAACACCCCAGACAGTGGCGGCGTAACCATAGAAACCTCAGCCCCCAAGTCCATTGGTCCTGTTAGTCCCTGATACTCTGTCAACTGGGGTAAAAACTGTTGCAACACAGCCAAGGTTTTCTGCCAAAACTCTTTAGCTGCGGATTGGTGTAGCTCTTCTACCAAAAGCCGTAACGACGGGTTGCGTCCTAGCTCTGCCTGTAATGCTTGGTAAATAACGCCCAAATGTAGCTCCTAGTGTAGTTATAGCTCTTCAGTTACCGCTTGTGAGGCATTACGTTCCCATGGCACGAGGCAAACAGCAACCAATGGGGTAACATCCGAGCTATGCAGCTATGACCTAGCTCAGCACTTAGCGCCCCTGAGCCAAAGCTGTTTCTGCCCGATCCAGTTCCAACAATACGCGATCTTTGGACTTTTGGGGCATGACACGGCGGGTTGCGCCATTGAGATAACCAGCTAACGTGTTGATGGCAGTTCTCATGGTTGTGTAAGAGTACAAGCTCGACTCGCTATCAGACCGATACCGAGAAATATAAGCACTCATGGCATAACGGGCATTTTCTTGGACTTGGGCGCGGTTTTCGGCTCCATCGGCAAGGGTTAGGGCAGTGCGTAAAGTATTAATCACCACTTGGGTGTCGCTGCCATATTTACCCGTTAAACCCGCGTTGAGTTTTTCGCGCATTTCCTTGGTGCTAACTACTTTCTCACTGCGGTTACCAAACAAACCAGCCTGAGCCGGACTAGGCAAACTCATCACCAAGCTTAGAACCACACAGGCTAACAAACACCAAGCCCGCAGCCGTGATCCCAAACCCCTCGATCTGGCTGGTTGGTCTAGGGGAGTTGTGCCCATAGGAGATGACCATAGGGACGAAAAGCTTTGCTGGGGCAATTTAGACATTGTAATTAAATAAAATTTAGGGGTTTTAAAAACTGATCCCTCTAATTCTAAAGGTATTCAGCACCGTCTCTCCAGTGTCCAAAGATAGGGATCGCAATGTTATAAAACCCTGACATCATCGATCCCGATTTGTGGGGATCATAACGGAAGGCTTGATGGTTAAGGAGTTTGACAGAATTGGCTTGGTATAAGCATTTACCCAAATTAACCTAGGTCAGATTGGGGATCGATCCCCTCAAGACCGATCAACCACAGGGGCAAAACAGGGGCAAATATACTCATCGTGGTGATTGACCACACCGCGTTCTTCTGATGACAATGGGCATAGGATAATTAAGAAAACATTTCGCAATAATCTTTAACTGTTTGTAAACTGAGTCGTCATAATTAGCAAAGTTTCTTCATAAGTTGTTAACCATGACGACGTGACACCTGGCAGCTTCCGCCTGTGGGCTTGAAGCAAAGGAGTTCTCGGTTTAGACACAGCACTAGATTTAGGTTTAATTTAGATTCTATTCTAATTTTGTTCGTAATCATTGGAGGTGAATCAATGGCGAGGGAAAGACCGCCCCTAGAGGAAATGACCCTACGACAACTACGCAAAATTGCAGCAGAGTTCACTATCTCCCGCTACAGCAGAATGCGTAAGTCGCAACTCCTCTCGGCAATTCAGTCTGCCATGTCGGCAAAAGGTATTCATATCAATACAAATTCGACGGAGACCCAAGAAATCGTGGAAGCAGCAAAGTTTAACCTCGGTAGCGAAGAGCCTATTAGCGAAATCGAATCCTTAGAAGCTGTTGATGAAGCTTTAGGGGAATTACCCGCTGGCTATGGTGAGAGTCGGATTGTTTTACTACCTAGAGATCCTCAGTGGTCCTATGTGTATTGGGACATTCCTAACGAGCATAAGGCAGAGTTACGGAAGCAAGGTGGACAGCAGTTATGCTTGCGCTTGTATGATGTAACTTTTGTGGACTTGGCAACCCAAGCGGCAAACAACGTTCAGGAATATGCCTGTGATGAAATGGCACGGGAATGGTATTTACCGATTCCTATTAGTGATCGGGAATACGCCGTAGAAATCGGTTACCGTTGTGCTGATGGGCGCTGGTTGCTGCTGAGCCGTTCTGCTGCGGTGAAAGTTCCTTCGATGTTCCCCTCTGACTGGGTGGAAGATCACTTTATTACAGTACCTTGGGAACAAAGCCTCAAAGGTGAGACGTTCTTTAATCTCGTACCTCCGAGCCAAAAGCCTGCTCCTGTGGAGTCTACCACCACTGGCGATGTGGTTTACGACGAAATCTTCAACATGGCGCGGACCGTGGAATCCCAACGGGTGGCTGGTTCCCTCTATGGTTCGATGCACATGTCGGGCGCTGGCATGGCAGTAGAATCCCTCAGTTCTTATATCTTCCCCTCTGGGGCTGGTTTAGGCGCTCTGGCTGCTGGCAGTTTGAGTGCTTCCGGTGTGAACTATTCCCTCTCTGGGGCAGGCATGATTATGTCTGGTTCCGGTATGGGTATGGGTTCTGAATCCATTGTGCCCCCACGTCCTCGCCAGTTCTGGTTAGTGGCTGATGCGGAATTGATTGTCTATGGTGCTACGGAACCTGATGCTACGGTGACCATTGGTGGCAGTCCGATTAAACTCAGTCCTGATGGTACGTTCCGTCATCACATGTCATTCCAAGATGGTGTTGTGGACTATCCCATTTTCGCCGTAGCTGCCGATGGTGAGCAAAATCGTTCGATTCACATGCGTTTTGAGCGTCAGACTTTGGAACGGCGCACCAACACCAAGGAAGAAGCGATTCCTGAATGGATTAGCTAGTTTTTATTCTAGATAGTGGCTTGTTTTTTAGTTGGACTAATCTAGTCCAATCTAGTCAAATCTAGTTAAATAAATTACTCTACTGAAGATCCCCGCCTTGTGAAGGTTGGGGGTCTTTTTAGTTGAGATTAGTTTTGCCATACTCAACACTGGTGTACCCCACACTAAAACAGTATAATTGTCATAAACTTATGTAGTCGCGAATCCAATTTTATAGTTATTTCAAATAATTCTGGGACAGCCTTGTAAGGAGATAAGCGGACAAGATGTCCGTCCCACCTTTATTGATGGCTTGTAGATCAGACATCTTGTCTGACGATAGCCCCAAATAACGTCCCATTCTTAATTTGATTGACTATACTTGTCTCAATTCCAATGATCCACCCAAGGTGCAGTTATGGTTACTACTCCCGTTATTGACCGTCTTGAAAACGTACCTCCTGAAATATCTCCAGAACAAGATAATTCTCCCCATGATCAAGTTTGTGTAACTTTGGCAGAATATCGGGCGATGGCTGAAACCGCCCCAGAACGTCTTGAATATCGTAATGGAGAAATTTTTAGTATGACTGGTGGCTCACATTCCCATAGCCGTATTGCTGTAAATATCACTGTTTTTTTGGCTATTGCTCTGCGAGATACTGATTTTGAAATTTGTAATGGCGATATGCGGATTTGGATTCCTGAATTTCAGTGTGGTACTTATGCAGATGCTTTAGTGATCAACGGTCAGCCGGAATTTAATGGCGATCGCACCGATGAAATTGTCAATCCTTTGTTAATTGTAGAAGTCCTATCACCGTCTACGGAAGGTTATGATCGAGGGGAAAAATTCCGTAAATATCGGTCTATTCCTAGTTTGGCTGAGTATCTCTTGATTAGTCAGTCAGAACCTTACATCGAGCATTATTCTAAATCCACTGATCAGGCTGAAAACAGCGCAGTATGGCAGTTTCAAGTGAGTGATCGCCTAGACCAAGTGATTACATTACCTAGCCTCAAAGTGGAAATTCCCTTAACGGAAATCTATCGACGGATTCCAGGGATTAGCTAGGCTTCACTAATAGATTGATATTTATAGTCAATCAAATTAAGAATGGTACGTTATTTGGGGGCATTGTCAGACAAGATGTCTGAACTACAAGTGATAAAGAAACGTGGAATGGACATCTTGTCCGTTAATCTGTCTCCTTTTTTGTGCCATCCTTAACTGAAACAACTATAACTTGACGAATTAGTTATATATCATTCACTTCTTGTAATGTGGTAATTAAATGCTCTAACTGGGCTTGGGTGTGGGTTGCCATCACTGTAAAACGCAGCCGTGCTGTGGGTACAGTTGGAGGACGAATAGCAGGGGCAAAAATCCCCGCTTCCCTTAGATGGGCGGCTACTTTAAGGGTTTGGGGAATATCGCCAACTTGTAACGGCAGAATTGGTGAATCTGCGGCAATTAATTTAAATTTCTGTTTTAGATTTTGGGAATCTGTAGTTGAGTTGGTTTCTAAACCGGCTAAACCGCGCCGTAGATAATCCACATTATGCCATAGTTGAGCGCGGCGTTCCGGTTCTGTTTGCACTATTTGCACTGCGGCTAAACCTGCGGCGGTATCGGCTGGAGACAGTGCCGTAGTATAGATCCAAGTACTGGCGCGATTACGGAGAAAATCAATTAATTCCTGACTACCTGCCACGTAACCGCCTAAACTTCCCAATGCTTTACTGAGGGTTCCCACTTGAATCAGAGGAGTTTTAATTCCTAAGGCTTGGACTAAACCGCCACCCTGATTCCCAAATACCCCCGTGCCGTGGGCTTCATCAACTAAAACCATACATTCGTATTGGTTCGCTAAAGCCATGATTTCTGTTAATGGAGCGAGGTCGCCATCCATACTAAACACAGTGTCTGTAGTGATTAAACAGCGCCGATACAAGTGCCGTTGTTCCTTCAGTTGTTGGGCTAAATCATCCACATCTAGATGTTTGTAATTATGAAATTTAGCACCGCTCAACACTGCTCCCTGCTTCAAACAGGCATGATTGTAAGTATCTCCTAGTACTAGATCCCGCATTCCTACAATTGCGCTAATCGTTCCTAAATTGGCTAAATATCCTGAACTAAAAACTAGGGCGGCTTCGGTTTGTTTCAAATTGGCAATAGCGGATTCTAATTCCTGATGTAAAGGCAGATGTCCAGATACCAGACGGGAACCTGTAGCACCTGTACCATATTTGGCAATGGCACTTGTGGCGGCAGCAGCTAAACGGTTATCCCCTGCTAAACCCAGATAGTTATTGCTGGCAAACATCGTCATGGGACGACCATCAATATTGACTACGGCTTGGGGCAGACTATAAATGGTTTTTGGGGTACGATACCAGTTAGCAAGGCGAATGGTTTCTAATGATTTGGAGAGCCATTTATAAGGATGGGAATCGGACATGCTTTTTTGTGTGAAGTGATTATTATTAATGAGAATTAATCCTAGTTTAGAGCCTGATTTCTTAGGTTTATCACGACTGATTAATGGCAACAGGAATTAAATTTTTCTAGCAATTTTTTCTAGCAGGTTTTTAAGATACAAGTTTATTATTTATAAATACTTTCTAGATGATTCCCTAGATTATCTTTTAACTTAGTTTAGCGAATCTCACAACCCAATTTTGATTAAAACTTGATTGAAACTTACTTAAAATTTGAATGAGTTGATTAGATTTGTTGATTACTTGTTGATTATTTATTGATTGAATCTTATGGCTCTTCATGACTCTTGATCACTTTGATTTAGTCTGAACCCCTATTAAAATTCTATTAAACCTCTACTTAACTAGTCAATGCTATCTTAATTTCCAGTCCTGTAATGAGATTTAAGCTATGGCAGTCGATTTTACTAAAGTCCATGCGCCTTTACCCACGTTTAACCCCACGTTAAATAAGCCGCTGCTGCAACTGGTACAAACTTTGATTCCCCATTGGTTACGGTGGAATTGTGGCATCACCGCAGTTAGTGCCCGTAATGTCGAAACCTTAGTGCAATTACAACAGGAATTTAACCAAGGGAAAACCCGCTATGTTTTAGCATTTCGTCACCCCACAACGGACGATCACATTAGCCTGTTGTATTTGATGTCTCAGGTTTTGCCCCGTGCGGCTCGTGCCCAAGGCTGTAACCTCAATGCCCAAGGGAATTTTCCCCATCATGGTTATTTTGTTTATGATCGGGGGATTCCGCTATGGGCGGGAAATATTGTGAATTGGTTGTTTCCCAATCTCGGCGGGATTGCGATCGCTAGGGGCAAGTTGGACCGCCCTGCACTGCAAATGATCCGACAACACATTGCCTTTGGTTCGCTGCCCCTGATGATCGCCCCCGAAGGTGGTACTAATGGCAAGAGTGAGTTAGTGGCACAACTGGAACCTGGGTTAGCACAATTAGCACTGTGGGCAGCGGAAGACCTGGGGAAAGCTTCAGCAAATCCGCCTAATTTGGTAATTGTTCCGGTGGGGATTCAATATGACTATGGCAAAAGTTCTTGGCAGAAAATTGATCACCTTTTGGCTCAAATAGAAACCTATTGCGCCATGACCAAGGAACCTATTACCCCTGCCAATCGCTATCAACGGCTCTATGAATTGGGGGATTATCTCATTCATTGGGTGGAAGCCCATTACAAAAAGTTTTATTCAACCCATGCCCCAGCCACCAATGACCCAAATGCACCCTTAGGGGATCGGTTACATAATTTGTTGGATCACATTTTGACCGTTGCTGAAGCCCATTTTCAGTTACCAGCACGGGGCACTATTGTGGATCGCTGTCGTCGCATCGAGCAGGTGGGTTGGGATCATATTTTTCGTCCTGAATTTACTGATATTAGTCAATTGTCGCCACTGGAAAAAGGCTTTGCGGATCAACTCGCCTCTGAAGCTGCCCAGTCCCATTGGCACATGCGCATCGCTGAAAGTGTCATGTCCGTAACAGGTAACTATGTAATTAGTCATCCTAGTCCTAGCCGTTATGCAGAAACTCTATTACTGATGTGGCGTGCCCTAAGTCGGGTGCAAAATCAGCCTTTCGGTGCTACACCCAAATTAGGGGAGCGTCAACTGCTGCTCAGTGTGGGGGCACCAATTCCTGTGACTCCCCATCTGAAGGAATATCAAACCAATCGTGCCGCTGCTAAAAAAGTATCCCAGGGTTTAACTGATGAGTTATATAAATCTTTTATAAATCTAATTCAACCTTCGTCTTTATCTTAGGTACAATATGTCATTAAATCACTTGAAAGAAGTGAGTATGCTTTTACTAGGTTCTTAGGGTGTAAGGCTTGCAATTTCTAATAATTTTCTGGTAGGTTTCCGATCAATTTATAGCAGATTCTCAACAGGTGTTTAACAGTTTTTTTAATAACTAATAATACTGCCAACACTTCTATCAAAATCGCCGTTAATAGTGCTCTCAATAGTGCTATTAATGGCACAATTGAATTATAAATTAAATATCATAAATTAAACATTATAGACTAAACACATTCAAGAGACGGGTATCTAAGACGCAAAACTTAGAAGTAAAGCCCAGGTATAAAACTTCAAATAAAGACTTTAAAACAAGATTTGAAATCAAAGTTCAAAGCCAAGATTCAAAACCAAAATTTGAAACCAAAATTTGAAAATAAGGGATTTATCATTAAACCTTTAAACAGAAACTTTAAATAAAAGTCGGAAATACAAAACTTCCAGCCCGTAAATAACACCACAATAAAACCCATAATAAAACCGATAATAAAACCGATAAGAGAAGACCATAAAAATGAGCTATATTCCCGCATCTTCTTCTGAGCACGAGTTTGATCATAATCAAGAAGCATCAGATACTTCTAAGGATTCTTCAACGGAACAATCCCTAATTCAAACCCTCCAAGCTAAGTTAGACGGACATCGGCAAATTGAAAAGTTATTGCGTGACAGTGAAGAATATCACCGCGCTCTATTGCAACAATTACCCATTGGTGTGGCTTTGTGTCGCTTAGATGGTACTTTAATTGACTTCAATCCTTGCTTTAGTCAAGTACTAGGTTTGTCTGCAAAGGAACTGCTGACGCGCAATTATTGGGAAATCATTACCACCAACACCCCCCAAGCTAGTATCCATATTTTGCAAGCAGTGATGCAACATCAACACTATGGACCTTATGAAACGATGCTACAAAGTAATAACGGTAATGTAATGGTGCGTCTTTCAGGATTAATTGTGGAAAAACATGGGGAGCAATTGATTTGGTCAAGTATTGAAGATATTACTGATCGTCATTTAATTGAAGATGCTTTACGGAAAAGTGAAGAGAGATTCCGTTGTTTAGTGGAAGCTACTAGTCAAATCATTTGGGTGACTGATGCTAAAGGTCATTTTATTTCGGAACAAACTCAATGGAGTAATTTTACCGGACAAACTATTGCGGAAATAGAAGGCTGGGGCTGGCTCAATGCTGTCCATCCTGACGAACGCCTAGCCACCGCTGAACTATGGTCCCGTTGCGTCATGGCACAAATTCCCTATAAAAATGAACATCGTTTAAGGCGATTTGATGGAGTCTATCGTCACATGAGTGTGCGAGCGATTCCTATTACCGAACCTAACGGCACATTAAGGGAATGGGTGGGCATCTATAGTGATATTACGGAACGCAAAGAAGCTCAGGAATTTCTCCAGCAACAAACTAATGAACTGAGTGCGACTTTGCATGAATTGAAACAAACGCAAATGCAGTTAATTCAGAGCGAAAAAATGTCTAGTCTTGGGCAATTAGTGGCAGGAGTAGCCCATGAAATCAATAATCCTGTGAGCTTTATTTATGGTAACTTGAGCCATGCAGCACGGTATGCCCAAGACTTACTGCATCTTTTAGAACTCTATCAAAAAGAATATACTCAGCCATCACCGGAATTAGCTATAGAAATTGAATCTCTAGATTTACCCTTTCTCACGAAAGATTTTCTAAAACTATTGGAATCAATGCGCATTGGTGCAGAGCGGATTCGGAGCATCGTCCAGTCATTACGGAATTTTTCGCGCCTTGATCAAGCAGAATCCAAAATGATTGACATTCACGAAGGACTAGACAGTACTTTAATGATTTTACAAAATCGTCTGCGCCCTCACGGTGACTATCCTGCGGTTAAAATAGCGAAAGAATATGGTGATTTACCTTTAATAGAATGTTATGCTGGACAACTGAATCAGGTATTTATGAATATCCTCTCTAATGCCATTGATGCTTTAGAAGAGAAATTTAAACAGTCTCAAAATCAGGATGCCAGTTCGTTAATCCCAACTATCAGCATTCATACACAGATAATTGATGCGGAATGGGTTAGAATTGCCATTGCAGACAATGGTGCAGGAATGTCAGAAACTATTGCGCAAAAAATTTTCGATCCATTCTTTACCACCAAACCCGTCGGTAAAGGTACAGGTTTAGGAATGTCCATCAGTTATCAAATTATTACCGAAGGTCACCATGGTCGGTTGCAATGTCATTCTACTTTAATGCATGGTACAGAATTCGTCATTGAATTACCAATGCATCAAGGGAAAAAATCTTAGGAAAAATAGCGAATCATTAAGGAGTAATGACTAAATTTTGGGTTAATAAAACATGAAACCCTTAATTAGCATCAGAAGTCAGCCCCCATCAAGCCTTGTTATAATAATCATGAGGTTTCAGATAAGCCCTAGATGCACCCGCTTATTCTGTTAACACCAAGAAAAATTACCGAGATTGTAATAACCATTATTTTATTAGTTATTTAGTTGTTTACTTTACTAGTTGCTTTGCTATAAATTTCAGAAATTGCCATTAGATCTGAAACATAAAATTTAGAGCTACTGGACGACCAAAAATCCCAGTATTAGCTTGGTTAAAGAAATATGCAGATCAACAAAAAGTCGCTAGTAATTCATGTAAAATTGTCATTTTTAATACAAGTTAATGTTTTTTTTATCAAAACTAAACACAGATCAGAAATTTCCCAGTCGCAAGTTCTACCATGAATTATGGAACTTACGACAAGTCCCTTGGTGGAAGCAACTAATTGTTGCGGGGGCTTACTATGGGACGGCGCAACTATCATTTACATTGACAACATATCCGGGGACAGGTTCAACACCTATTTGGATTCCTGGGGGAATTGCTGTGGGTTTACTTGGAATTTGGGGCTATCCTTTATGGCTGGGAATTATGCTGGGGGTACTAATTACGGAATTAGTTGCCTATAAGGGATTGCTTAATTTCAATAATTTGATCATGACAATTCTCATAGTTGCTGTTGTCACTGTAGGTAAAGTTTTAGCACTTTCTTGGAGTGAGTCATTAACGGGAAAACGTTATTTTTTACATCGCCCTAAAGACACCGTAAAATTTGTTATTTTTGGCTGTTTTCTAAGCCATGTTCCGGTTGGCTTACTATGTCCCTTTATATTGTATCTTTTTGGCAAGATCCCTGGAGAACTTTATCCTCAAATCGCTATAACTTGGTGGCTTAGTGATGCTTTTGGGATTTTGTTACTAGCACCTTTGATTACAGCTTGGTATCAACAAATTAATCAGTTTATTGCTAGTTTAAGTCAACAGTGGTTAGAAGCCATTAGTATTTTATGTTTAACTCTAGTTATTAGTCAATTCATTGTCAATGGTCACCATACAGAGTATTTATTAGTACCAATTTTAGTCTGGTCTGCCTTTAGATTCAAAGAATTAGGGGCAACCTTAATCATGTTTATGGTTACCGTAATCATTGTAGTTTATACAGTGCAAGGTTACAGTTCTTTTGCTCGAAAATCAATTAATGATTCATTATTATTATTACAATCTTTTATTGGTTCAATTGGAATTACTACATTAATTCTCAATGGAGTATTGAACGAAAAAGAACATTCTAAACACAAATTATATGAGGCAAATCGCGCCTTAGTGGATCAAAATTTACGGTTACAAGAATTGGATCACCAGAAAGAAATTGAGCGACAAGAAAGAGAAAAAATCTTGAAGGATTATGGTGCTGCCTTAGAGCAACAACTAGCACTTGTGAAAGCTAAGGAAGCGGCAGAAACTGCTACTAGAGCTAAAAGTCAATTTCTGGCAAACATGAGTCACGAAATCCGTACACCCATGAATGGGGTGATTGCTGTGGCGGACTTGCTGGCGATGAGTAATTTAGACCCAGAACAACGCGATTTAGTTGATACCATCCGTGACAGCGGCAACACACTTTTAACAATTATTAATGATATTCTTGACTTCTCTAAAATAGAGTCTGAAAAATTACATTTAGAAGAACTACCTTTTTATTTTGAAGATGTTTTAAAATCTGTCTATAATCTTTTTTACAGACAAGCATTAGCTAAAAAAATTAATCTTAATTACTTTATTGATCCTGACTTTCCTAAGAATAGATTATTAGGGGATGCGCCACGACTACGGCAAATTTTATTAAATTTAATTGGTAATGCTTTAAAATTTACTGAACGGGGTAATATCTCTATTATAGTGCAAACTAAAGCAATTTTTTGTGACGCAAGAGAGGATAGTGGAGCTAAAACTTACCAAATCATGGTGCAAATCAAAGATAGTGGTATTGGAATTAAACCTGAGCAAATTAAACGTTTATTTAAACCTTTTACCCAAGCTGATAACTCTATTAGTCGTAAATATGGCGGTACTGGTTTAGGACTGGCTATTAGCAAAAAACTGGTTAATTTAATGGGGGGTAAAATTTGGGTACAAAGCCTAAATTCTTTAGGTGGAGATCTCCCTGATCAATGGTTTATAGATGACTTTAGATCTGAGTTTAATTTTAAATCTACTTTGGATCACGAGTTTGATGAAAAACTTGATCAAAGGTTTGATCAGAAGTTTGATCAAAAGTTTGATCATGGGGAGGCACGGGTTATAGCAAAGGTTGAACAACTAGATTCAGCTTGGTCTGTGAATGAAGAAATTGTGACGGAACTATCTCAAGAAAATTTGAATGGAACAAAACAAGGGTCTACCTTTTATTTTACTTTTACCGCTTCAGAGGTTTTAGCCTGTGATCTGTTACCTAGTGATTCTATGAGTAAACTAACGGTTGATACATCTAAGGTCTCACAGTTACAAATTTTGGTGGCAGAAGACAATAAATTTAATCAAAAAGTAATTGTTTTAGCACTAAAGAAAATCGGCTACAGTACAGATTTGGCAAATAACGGTTTGGAAGTCTTAAATATGATGGGTCAGAAGGTTTATGACGTTATTTTTATGGACATTCAAATGCCTGATATGGACGGGATTACAGCAACAATACATATTCGCCAAAGTGCTAACTATCAGCCTTATATTATTGCTCTAACTGCTAACATTCTCGAAGAAAATCGCCAAAAATGTCTAGAAGCAGGAGTTAATACCTTCATCACTAAGCCTATAATTATGAATGAATTGGTAAAAGTATTAGACCATGCTCAATCTATTAAGGGACTTTAATAAAAAGTTGTATTAGAACTTGTATTAGAAATTTAATTAGATTTTTGCTATAATTCCTATGGACTTCTTAGAAATCAGGGGTTCAATATCATGTTAAATTTTTTAAAATTAAATAAAAATAAAAAATTAAAATTATTCCATATTCCGTTAAATGTGGTACTAATTGTTCCTTTTTCACTGCAAATTATTGCTGTAGTGGGTATGACGGAGTATTTGTCTTACCGTAGTAGTGAGATTGCCGTTAATAAGCTAGCGAATCAATTAATGCATCAAGCTGGTACTAGAATTCACGATAATCTAGATACCACTATCCAAAGTCAGTATCAGCTTTTAAGTGTAAATCAAAAAATAATTCAAGAAGAGAATTTAATATCACCAGATTTAACTCAGTTACGCAAACATTTATGGCGCGAAATTCGGATTGCACCATATATCAATCATGTTGGTTTTATATCCCAGAATGCCCAAGAAATCGGCTATATCAAACTAAGTAATTCTGTAATTCGCAAAGATTTACAGCAATTAATTAACCGAAATATAGACAATAATGCTTTAGTATTTTATCAAACTGTTTTTTCAGAGAATACGTCAAATTTGAGAAATGATGATTTCCAAATTAAGTCTCAAGTTAAGTCCCAAATTAAGTCTCAAATTAAGCCACAAATTGAACGGCAATATTATTTAGTAAACCAACAGGGGGAAAAGCAAGAAATAATTTATCGCTCAAAATTAGATATAAACCAATTACCTTGGGATGAAATAAACAATTTAAATCAACAAAAAACTAAGTCGCCGATCTATTTACATCAAATTTTTCCCGCATTGGGAATTGATGTATTAACACCAATTTATAATGAACAGAACCGACTTTATGGCGTTTTATATAGTGATTTATCCCTGTCTGATGTCAATCTCTTCCTCCAACGATTAAACTTTTCCCCATCAGGAGAGGTTTTTATTATAGAAACTTCTGGTAGTTTAATTGCAAGTTCTATCCATCAAAACCATTTAGGCTCACCAAATCAAAGTCAAACAGAAAATCCAGCCCCAAGTCGGGCAGTGGGGATGGTAGCTAGTCAAAGCCCAAATCCTCGAACTAGATTCATTTTTAATACTTTACGCCAACAATATACAGACCTAAGCCAAATTAATCAACACCTTAATTTTTATAACATATTTGAAGGTCGTAAATTATTCATTCATATAGCACCATATCGCAATCAAGATGGTTCACAGTGGCTGATTATTACTACAGTACCAGAGACTGATTTCACAACAGAAATTAATGCCAGTAACCAGCAAATTATAATGCTATGTCTGGGAATGGTAGTAATCAATATTATACTAGGCATTATAACAGTTAAATGGTTGACTAAACCAATTAATAAACTGAGTTTAGCTAGTAATGCTTTAGCCCAGGGACAATGGAATTATGCTTCATTAAACCCATCTAGTTCTATTAAGGAATTTAACACTTTAACAGATGCTTTTAATATCATATCTACACGGGTCAAATCATCTTTTGCTCAGGTAGAAATTAGTTTGACGGAAGTTAGTACCAAATATAAAACTCTTTTACAAACTATTCCAGTGGGAATTTTAATTACCGATGATCACGGAAATCTGTTAGAAGGAAATTATACACTCACAGAAATTTTGGGATTATCTCCTGAGGAATATGTCGCTCATTTAAATTATCTGAATCCCGACTATATTAAGAATGATTCTAATGATTCTGATAATGTAATAGTTGATCATGTCAAACAGTGGCAGATCATTCGTGGCGACGGTTCCCCTATGCCTAGGGAAGAATTTGCTAGTGTTCGCGCCTTAAAAGAGAATTGCTTAGTTCATAATATAGAGAAAGGCATCATTCAAGCTGATGGGCAGGTGCGGTGGCTGAGTGTGAGTGCAGCACCGATTAATTTAGAACATTATGGCGTAGCTATTGCTTATATTGACATTACAGAACGCAAAAATAATGAGATCCAACGACGTAAATCAGAATTAGATTTATTAGAGAGCGAACAGCGTTATCGTCAATTAGTGGAACAGCAAAATGATTTTGTACTTCGTTCTGAACCAGATACCACAATCACATTTGCTAATAACTCCCTCTGCAATGCTTTGGGGTGTACCCCAGAGGAAATCACAGGAAAAAAATGGATTAATTTTGCTGATCCTAACGATTTAGTGAGTATTCTTTATGAATTAAGAATGCTTAGCCCTAAAATGCCAGCTTTTCGCACTGAAAACCGTGACCATCGCGCTAACGGTAAAGTCGGCTGGACACAGTGGATTAATCAAGGAATTTTTAATCCTGCGGGGGAGTTAATCGAAATCCAATCTGTAGGTCGAGATATTACAGAATTAAAACAGGTAGAGTTAGCCCTAAGAGAAAGTGAAGCTCGCTGGCAGCTAGCAGTGGAAGGGGCAGGGGATGGGGCTTGGGACTGGAATCCTCAGACTAATGAGGTTAATTTTTCGCGACAGTGGAAGGCTATGTTAGGTTTTGCAGAATCAGAAATTCAAAATCATTTGTCAGAATGGGATAGCCGCATACATCCCGAAGATCGAGAGCAATGTTACGCCGATATTGCCAGATATTTAGCTGGTGAAACCAACATCTATCAGAATCATCATCGATTACAGTGTAAAGATGGCACATACAAATGGATTTTAGATCGGGGACAGGTGATTGAAAGAGATGATCATGGGAACCCCACGCGATTTATCGGCACTCATAGTGACATTACGGAATGGAAAGAATCCCAGATTGCTTTACAGACCGCCGAAGCCCGACTGAGACGGTTGAGTGAAAATATTCCTGGTATGATTTATCAATATGTGCTCCATCATGATGGGAATCAACAGTTTACTTATCTCAGTTCACGGTGTTGGGATATTTACGAGGTTGATCCTAGCTTAGGAATGACATCATCAGATGCAATTTGGAGTATGGTTCATCCTGAAGACAGCCCACAATTATCAGAGGCAGTCATCCAATCAGCAATTAACTTGACTCCGTTTCAATCTAAGCATCGGATTGTCATGACCGATGGGCGCATCAAATGGGTTGAAGCGGCGGCAAAACCTCAAAGAGAACCTAATGGTGACATTATTTGGGATGGGCTGATTCTTGATGTGAGTATCCAGCAATTGGCTCTAGAGCAGCGTTATCAGGCGGAACTAGCTCTACATCAGAGTGAAGCAAGATTCCAAAAGATGGCATCGTCATCACCAGGAGCGAGCTATATTTTTCTGATGCGTCCCGATGGCAGTAGCTATTTCGAGTACATTAGCCCTGTAATTGAAGAAATCTATGGAATCACAGCGGAAAATCTATCTGCTAATCCTACTTTATATTTAGAGAAGATGAGCGAGATAGATATTATAAATTATCAAAAAGCTGCCGCTGAAAGTGCCGCTAATTTATCTTTCTTTTGCTATGAATGGCAAATCCAGAACCCTAGTCAGGAAGTAGATAGACAAGTAAATCAAAAAGTAAAATGGGTTCAGGCTAGATCTAAACCAGAGCGCCGTGATAACGGTGAAGTAGCATGGTACGGCATTCTTCTGGATATCACTGACCGCAAGCAACTAACCGACGAATTGATGCAAAGAACTGAAGAACTAGAACGCTTTTTTAATACTAGTTTGGATTTACTTTGTATTGCTGATCAAGATGGTTACTTCCGTAAACTGAGCGATTTATGGAAAAATACTTTAGGCTATGATTTAGGAGAATTAAACAACCAGAGCTTCATGGAATTAGTGCATCCTGATGATGTAAACGCCACCTTAGCAGCTATGGCAAATCTGCAATCGGGTTCAGATGTTTTAAATTTTACGAATCGATACCGTAAAAAAGATGGTTCCTATATTGATTTGGAATGGCGGGCTACCCCAAAAGATGGCTTGATTTACGCCGCAGCGCGGGATATTACAAGTCGGAAAGAATCAGAAACTGCTTTACGCAAGAGCGAAATGCAATACCGCAATTTGATTGATAATTTGCACGCTGGGGTAGTTGTACACGGACCGGATAGCAAGATTCTATTATGTAATGCTACAGCTTGTAATTTACTTGGTTTAACCCAAGATCAAATGTTTGGTAAAACAGCCATTGATCCGGCATGGCATTTCTTTGCAGATGATGGCAAAATCATGGCGATTGAACATTATCCTGTGCAGAAAGTTCTACGCACCAAAAAGCCTTTAAAAGACTATGTTGTGGGAATTAATCGTCCCTTTAATCACTCCAGAGTTTGGGTTCTAGTAAATGCTTTCCCTGAAATGGATGGGAATAATCACATCAAAGAAGTGATCGTTACTTTTATTGATATTAGTTCACGTAAGCAGGCAGAAGAGTCCTTAGCGCGACAGTTTAACACAATATTTTTAATCAGAAAAATTAGTGATGAAATTCGCCAAAGTCTCGATTTAGAGACCATATTTGCTGTGGCTGCTAATGAGATTGGTAAAGCTTTTAAAGTAAATCGAGCTTTGATTTTTACCTGTAATCTAATCCCTGATCATCAAACCTTCAAAGTAGTTTCTGTAGCTGAATATCTCAATGGAAATTATTCATCTGCCCTAGGTATAGAGCTACCAGTAGTTGGCAATCCTTATATGGAACGATTACTAATCCAAGAGGGCGCAGTGCCAATTTACGATGCTATTAGGGAGCCTTTATTAACTAGTGCTCACTCTATTTTAGAACCACTTCAAGTTAAATCTTTATTGGCTGTAGCAACTTTTTACCAGGGTAATGTTAACGGTTTAATTGGTTTACACCATTGTGATAATTATCATGATTGGACAGAAGAAGAAATCAAATTGCTAGAAGCCATCGCGGGACAATTAGGAATTGCAATTGCTCAATCTAATTTACTTAAACAAGAGCAAAATCGGTTAGAAGAATTGGCTCAAACTAACCAAGAACTCCTCATGGCAAGGCAAATTGCCGAGGCAGCAACTCAGGCTAAAAGTGAGTTTTTAGCTAATATGAGTCATGAAATCCGTACTCCAATGAATGGAGTTTTAGGTATGGCACAACTGCTAAATAATACAGAACTTAACGAAGAGCAACAGGATATTGTACAAACCATTTTAGATAGTGGTGATGCCTTATTAGTAATTATTAATGACATTCTTGATTTGTCTAAAATTGAATCAGGGAAATTACAACTAGATTATTATGATTTCTCGTTTCAGGA
>JBIKNH010000210.1:0-7497 GCA_044358815.1 Pseudanabaenaceae cyanobacterium
CTACCCCCAAAGCCCCACCGCTCCATAACTTCAACCAGAAATCTTTACCATCCATTCCAACTGCGGGCTAATTGTTGCCTATACTCAAAGGTTAGACTCAGGATCAGCGCCTCTAAATCAGAAATTTATCTAAAATTTATCTAATCGTACTTAGTCTTACCCCACCATTTACCCCACCATGTTGGAAATCTTGCAATCAACCATTGATGGCATAGCCGTCGGTAGCATCATCGCCCTTGGTGCTGTTGGCTTAACCCTCACCTATGGCATTTTACGCCTCGCTAACTTTGCTCACGGCGATCTCCTCACCCTCGGCGCGTATGTGGCATTTCTGGCGAATACTACCTTCAAATGGGACATCTGGTTATCAATGGGTTTTGGCGCGATGATTTCCGTCGCCTTTGTGCTGTTGTCAGAAACCATCATCTGGGAGCCACTACGCAAAAAGAAAGTCACCCCCACCACGATGATGATCGTTTCCATCGGCTTGGCTTTGTTCCTGCGTAATGCCATTATTCTGATTTGGGATGCTAAACCGAAAAAATACGCAATTCCCACCTTTGAAGCCCTTAACTTTTTCGGTTTGTTGATTACCCGTAATAAAATCCTCGTGATTGTCATCGCCATTGCCGCAGTGATTGGTTTATACCTGCTACTGCAAAAGACTAAAATCGGTAAAGCGATGCGAGCCGTAGCCGACAATCCCGAACTCGCCAAAGTCGCTGGTATTAACGTCCACATGGTGATTCTATCCACTTGGATTATCGCTGGAGTGCTCACAGCCTTGGGCGGCACAATGTACGGACTGATTACCAACATTCGACCTAACATGGGTTGGATTCTGATTTTGCCCATGTTTGCCGCAGTGATTTTAGGCGGCATTGGCAACCCCTACGGCGCAATTTTGGGAGCATTCATTATTGGGATTGCCCAAGAATTAGTGGCAGGTTCCAGTTGTCCGGCATTACTAGGGGAATTTGGTAAATATTGCATCGGCACAGACTATAAACTAGGGGTGGGCTTAGTGATTATGATTTTAGTGTTGCTGTTTCGTCCCCAAGGTCTCTTTAAAGGTACAGCAGCCAAATAGATTTCACCTTCAGCAATGCCATTCCCAAACCATAATCGAACAAAGCATGATCTAACAAACCATGATCTAAACTAAGCCCCATGAACCAGAACGCCCCATGAACCAAAACGAAATACTAGATCAACAAATTACCGAATTACTGAACGCTGCGCCCCAAGATCCCGCCACCGCCAGCGCCGTCCATCTCGTGGCAACGGTTCTGAAAACCATCGCCCAGCGTCTGAATCATGCCTATTTCTTTCTCGTCACCGACAGTAACAGTAACTGGTTACTCACCACTCTCAGCAATCGCAACGCCCCAGACATCGAAAAAAACGTGATTTATGCCTATGGGGACTATACTTCCGCTAACGTAGATCGTTTAGAAATGAACAGCCCTGACTTAGACTGTCAGGAATATGGTGTTTTAGAAATTCTATTACGGGTGCTGAACATGAAAGAAGTCGATAGCGTCATTTTCTTTCAGGGCATGAACAGCCAAAATGGGATTGAAGTAGAACGCCGCGATTTAGAGAAGCTCTGCGAAAAACAAATTAGCCGCGCCCGATTTAGCCACCAACAGCTTAAAGGTGCGTATCAAAGACAGCGCAACCGCTCCCAAGCCAAACCCCATAACAACCCCACACCGCCCCGTAATGACACTTACTTAGCTTAGAATTTAGGCTGATTTAGACTGGTCAAGGGTCATTGTCAGACAAGATATCTGACCTACGAGCGATAAAGAAACGTGGAACGGACATCTTGTCCGTTGATCTGTCTCCTTTCTTGTACCATCCTTAACTGAAACAACTATAATTCGACTTTAGAAAACTTCTCTAATTTTCTAGCTCTGTGTTTTTAGCTCTTTAATTCTCTAAATTCTTTCTATTCCCTTATCAACCCCGTTAACAGCCTGAATCCACCTTGTCTACTCCACAGCCGGGACTTATTGTTATTTTAGGAGCCACTGCCACCGGTAAAACCCGCTTGGCAATTGACCTCGCCACCGCATGGCACAGCCCCATCCTCAGCGCCGACTCGCGCCAAGTTTACCGCCATTTTGACATCGGCACTGCCAAACCCACCATTGCCGAACGTCAGCAAGTACCGCACTTTCTGATTGACATTGCGGAACCCGATACCACCCTCACCCTAGCAGAATACCAAACCGCCGCCAACGCATTAATTACAGAATTCCATGCCCAAGGTATAACACCGATTTTAGTTGGTGGTTCCGGATTGTATATCAAAGCCATTGTATCCGGTCTGCAAATGCCCCAAGTGCCACCAGATCTAGCGCTGCGACAACAATTAAGCGATTTAGGACAAACCCACTGTCATCAACTGCTGCAACAGGTCGATCCCCCCAGTGGCGCACGGATTCACCCCAATGATACGGTACGCACCCTCCGCGCTCTGGAAGTATTTTATGTAACGGGGCGTTCCCTTTCGGCACAACAGGCAGAACATCCCCCTAGTTATCCGATTTGGCAATTAGGAATTTCTATGCCTGAAACCGCCACTTATCAGCAATGGATTCGTCAAAGAGTCGAGCAAATGTTAGCCATTGGCTGGTTAGATGAAGTGGCATCTCTTACAGCCCGATATGGTGCAGATTTGCCATTATTACGAACCTTAGGCTATGGAGAATTAATGGATTTCCGAGCAGGTAAAACCGATCTCTCCACCGCCATAGACTTGATTGTGAAACACACTTATCAATTTGGCAAACGACAGCGCACCTGGTTTCGCGGCTCAGGTCATGGCAATTTACCGATTCACTGGTTAGAGAGTGGCTGTAATTGGGAAGATGCGGTTACGGTAATCAATAATATAGTTGTTTGAAATAATTTATAGAGGTGGCTTCGACTACGCTCAGCCATCGCCGCGAGTTAGCTGAGCGTAGTCGAAGCTATATTTTTATTTGAATTATCTATAATTAATAACTATGGATTACAAATCCCGCACCACATTCTTTAACAGCGTAATTCCATGACAGGGTGGCACTAACATTAAATTAGTTTGATCCAGATTTTGATCCGGCAACGCAGAACCTGATGGATCAAGCTTTTTCGCTAATGCCGGATACTTAATTCTGCCATGATTGCGGTCTTGCCATACTTTAATGAAAACCGGTGCAATCTTCTCTAAATCTGACCAACTCAAATCTGAATCTACCAATTGTCCATCATCCCACCGTGACTGAAAAATCTTCATAATCATAGTGCGAGCCTCTTCGAGGGTGGTATCTGGTCCCAAAGAACGTAAACCCGCTTCACAGGCATCCGCCAACATGACCACCCCAGTTTCCCGTGATTGTGGAATCGGTCCCTCATAACGGAAGTCTATTTCACTCACTCCTTCACTTCCGTTATAGCGTTTTTGGGCTTGGTGATAAAAATAGGCAATCACAATCGTCCCTTGATGTTCTGGAATAAAAGCCTGTAACAATGGCGGTAAATGATACTTCTGCGCTAGCTTAATACCTCCCGTCACATGTTCCTTAATGATTTGCGTACTCAACCAAGGATCATTCAAACTATCGTGGGGATTACTCACACCGGATTGATTTTCAATAAAGTATTCCGGTTTGAGGGTTTTGCCCACATCATGATAGAGGGTTCCTGTACGCACTAAAGTCGTGTCTGCCCCTAGTTCTCGCGCTGCTGCTTCCGCTAAATTTGCTACAAATAGAGTATGTTGGAAAGTCCCCGGAGTCTCCGCCACCAACCGCCGCAATAAAGGACGATCCAGATTCGCTAATTCTGCCAAACGGAACGGCGTGAGCACATAGGAAACATGATCTAAATAGGGAATTGCCCCTAGAGCCATAATCGCTGAGAACAAGCCCCCCGCCGCATATTGCAAAGCGATTAACATAATGAGAATTGGCGGCGTAGTCCCTGCCACCATTGCCATCGCCACATATACCGAAGCTTGCAACAGCGCCACTAAAATTCCCGTCATGGCTAAATGGGAACGGGTCAGAGGACGATTAGTCATCAGTGCCGCCGTAATTGCCCCCACAAAAATCGGCACCATTCCCAATAGCTCGAAACTGATCCCCAAAGTTAACAAACCACAGGTTAACACCGTCGCAAAAGTCGCCAACCGTGAGCCATAAAAACTACCCAGCACCAGTCCTAAACTCGCCAAAGGTAAAAACCCTAAAATACTGTAGGGCATCAAAACCGTCCCCAGTGCGCCCCCAGTACATACCAAGCTAAACACCAACCAATCCTTAGGGTGTAACTTCATGTGGAACCACCCTGACCACCGGCGCTGGGCATAGGCAAAGACAACCACTCCTCCCGTAGCAACGGTCACTGCCAATAAGATGCCCCACCAATTAGTCCGCCGTTGGGTCAAGCCTAAAGCATCTAAAAACGCAAACTGTCGCTCGGAGATTTTTTCGCCCGCCCGCACCACCACATCCCCCTGGCGCAGGACCACCTTCTGGCTTTGCATTTCTTCCGCTGCCTTGGTTGCCCGCTGTGCCGTTGCTAAATAGTCAATGGTCAAATTAGGCTTGATCACCGTCGCCAATACATTTGCTGCTAACCGTCGCTGTACGGGACTTTCAGGTAAACTCCGCAGATTATCAATGCGTCGGGATTGCATATCGGGCTGAAGTCCACCGACCATGCCCCCCGCCAACAAATCTTCTAGTCCGGTGCGAATTTGTTGTTTTAGTTTAGTCCATTCCCCATCGGACAAATTCAGTAAACTTTCGCGAAACATGGCTGGTCCTTGGTTGAGCATTGCCATTGCTTCACTGTAGCTTTGTTGCGCTGCTGTGACCTGATTAATCAGATTTTGATATTCAACTGTAGACAGCGTAACTTTTAGTCTTAATAATTCATTGACCGCATTAGTTTCTGACTCATTACTGCGGGTTTCCCCTCGGGTTTCACCAATGGCTAGACGATTGACC
This sequence comes from Pseudanabaenaceae cyanobacterium, assembly GCA_044358815.1. Lineage (GTDB taxonomy): Bacteria > Cyanobacteriota > Cyanobacteriia > Pseudanabaenales > Pseudanabaenaceae > JBAXSK01. Next base: position 5,004 of record JBIKNH010000210.1, read on the forward strand.
CGCCGCTGCAACTGTTCCCATGTTGCCCCATCCCGTTGACGCAGAAATTTCTGGGTTTCCTCAGTCAGGAAGTTAGTATAAATAGCATGACCCGCCTTAGCCCTCAGGTTATCGGCAAAACTCAGCAGTGACTCTAGATGTTGTCGTACCGACTGGTTGACCTCTTCGCTCAGGCGTAAAACGGGAATCACCTGTTGTTTCACCTTTTCTTGGGCTTGGCGCGTCGCTTCAATGTCCACCGCCTCAATGGTTTTAGGGACACGAATATCGCTGTAAACCAACATTCCTCTGACCAACTGTGGTTCGTCTACAAATCGTAAACTCAGGGTAGCCCCTAAGCTAACAGAGGTGACACCAGCGATGAGATGGGGCAACCATCTAGGCAACAAGTGTTTTAGTTTTGGTGTCAACTGGGGCGAACATTGTAGCCTAGACAAATTAAGATCCGCCTTTGATTCGGGAGCAAATCCCATAGTATTAACTCAGTGATTCCTAGAAAATTTTCGCAATGAGAGAACTTGAGCCAGATTATTCCGTTAGTAATAGCAATTAATCAAGGAATAACAATCAATAAAAGTTAAGTAAGAAACCATCAATTAATATCAATTAACATCAATTAATAGTTAGTGGTTAATCAAAGCCTAGCTTTAAATTTTAATGTAATTCTAATACAATCTTAGTTAAATCTCAAATCGATTTGAATTTGATTTGATTTGATTTTAGTTTAATTTTAATTTGATTTCAATTTTAGGACAAGTTTGAGTCAGATCAAAGCAAACTCTGATTTACCTATGTTAGTTAACTTTTGTTGGTTAACTGTTGCGATTTATGTCAAGCAAACGTATATCAGGCAATGAGAATTAATTAATTAGTAAGTAACTGATCAATAATTATTAAATAACTAGTTGAGTCGATAAATTTAGTGAACAAATTAAGCATTGAACAAGTGTAGGAAATCAGGTATTAAACGGTTAAGAAGGCTAGGATATAAACTATAAATTACTTTATAAATTAAATCATAAATTGTTTAAAGTGGTTCAGCAGTTAATCTTTAGTAATTATTTTAGTAATTATTTTTTTAGTAATTATTTTATAGCAGAAATATTATGAGTGTTTTATAGTAATTTTTAATACTAAATGGATCCAGTCGATGGACTGATTTACTTTTATTTATTTAACTTTATTTATTTTGGTTTTATTTATTTTAGTTTTATTTGTTTTGTTGCGACCATCAGTTGTTTGAAGCTATCTAATTTTATTATATTTATTTTGTGATTTATTTTGCTATTTGTTTTAATTGATTTATTTTACTTAACTTGTTTTATTTAAGCTACAAACCAAGCCATAAAAGTTATTGAAGTTATAAAAAATAGAAAAACTATAAAAAGGATATTTCCTAGAACAAACTGACTATGACCTAATACCTACACTAACAGCCCAAAACTCATAATAGCTAATAATTCAGAGGGTAATGGAAAGAGCAAGACATAAGCCGGGTTCTGTTTCATGATAGCAAGCTATCACTATCGGCTATCTATCTGGGATATTTGTTACCAAACACCTCAAGCGGCACACACGCCACAACCGCAAGCAGCTACAGCGCCACGCACACCCCACCAAAGGGAGACCCCACAGGATGCGCTCTCGCCTTGCTTTCGACCGGGGTTTACCGAGCCAGAGCCTCTCGACCCTGCTGGTGCGCTCTTACCGCACCTTTGCACCCTTACCGGATCAAGGTAAAAGTCAAAAGGCAAAAGTAAAAAATCAAAGTTAAACTAACTTTTTCCTTTTTACTTTCCACTTTTTAATTTCCCCTTAATCCGGCGGTATTTTTCTGTGGCACTATCCTCACGCTCGCACGCACTGGACGTTATCCAGCGGTCTGGTCTCCATGAAAGCCCGGACTTTCCTCAAAGGTGGCGTACCACCTCCGCAGCCAATCGCCTACTCTTCCCATAACAGATCTAATACTATTGATCGTAAATGTTCAAGAAATTGTAGGAAGATATTTCGATTTCAGCCTCGATTGTGCGTCGGAATGGTCTAGGTTTGCTACACTTAAGCCCAAAATCATCATCTCTAGTGTTTACCTAAAATCTTCAGCTACTCAACCCGACCAGTTCATTAAATTAACTAATTAACTAAAATCACGGCGTGGTTAGACCATAGCCCCTCCCCTAAGGGAAGTCGGGAAACAGTGGAACCAGATTCGGTGGTTTTGCTCTTGTAACCTATCAAGATTTGAGGGTTTACTCGGTTGTAGTAGCTGAGTGCAACCGCACATTACCTAGGAGCATCATGTCTTATGTCTAAATTTTTGGCTCAATTTTTGGCTCAATTCTTTTCCCCTCCCCCCGACTCAAACCAGTTGCGTTTGCTTAGTTTTAGGTCGAGTAATTCTAGTTTGCATAGTGCTACCAATAGTCACCCTTTAAATGCTGACCCTATGTCCCGTCGTTATCCCATATCCCATAGCATGATACGGCGACCACCG
>JBIKNH010000211.1:0-7457 GCA_044358815.1 Pseudanabaenaceae cyanobacterium
AGCTGTGGGTAGAGAAACAGGTAAGACCAGCTATATTGAGAGAGTCAACAATACTTTCCGTCAAAGAATTGGCAGATTAGTAAGGAAGACATTATCTTTCTCCAAGAAGTTGAAAAATCATATTGGTTCTATTTGGTACTTCATACATCATTACAATGCCTCACTCTCTTCCTAAACATTACTTTGCATCACTACCAGTATTTTTAGGGGCGGATTTTAGAAGTGAATTTCAGAAGTGAATTTTAGGAGCAGAAGGGTTGAAAGATAAATCATATGACAGGAGAGGAATCAATTAGTTAAAAATAAGAAAAGTACTTTAAACTGCAATGCGATATTAAATGTGATAAAAAATGTCAGACAAAAAATATTAATAAATATTCATTTTTCTTTTAGTTTTTGGTATTTGATTTACCGTTTGGTGGAATATATTATATTTATTTTTGCCGATAGTCAAGCAGATTTCAACCGGATTTAAACCAGATTTTATAAAGGATTATACAAAGGGGTTTATTTGATGATTATCCCAGTCTAAAATAACATTTATTTTAAATTGCAGGATTTTGTATTAACTTTTATGTTGTTTTTTGTATTAACAGCTATTTCATGATCGTGAGTCAAAAATATTTCTAATGGCAACTAAAACCTATCAATGCTTAATAGTTAAAATTTAATTAACCAAATTAGATCAATCTGTGCATAAATCTAGCTATGGATATGATGATTTGGAATTATTCAAAATTACATATAAATAATTACATGAAAATCACTCAATTAATTTATTGACAACTTAGATTAGAATTTTAACTTTAATTGATTTATTGATTGGCATAAACTTGATTAATCATCACTCTTGGACAATAATATTTAATACTAATATCTGATCTAATGTCTGATCTAATGGTTGTGTAAAGAATATCTCTCCAAATTTAGTTAAATTCCTATATTTTAGCAATTCAGTTTGGTCACTTGATCTCTTCACCTATTTTGTCTGAACTGTTTTGCGTTAACTATTTTGTAATAGAGCGTATCATCAGTAAATCTATTAATAGAATCCGTGAGTCTCTGTCAATAAAAATATTAGCCAGAATTCCCTTGAATTGCTTTAAATTATTTATCTAGGTTATTATTTATTTAAGTTTTTATAGAGGAATCACCATAATGGAACCTAAAGCCAAGCATCTATTTTGGTATGATGGGCAACTATTAAACTCTCCTAGTTTAACTTTAGCCATTGATGATCCTGCTCTAATCTATGGCGCATCGATATTTACAACTATGCGGGTGTATCATTCTGATTTGAGCCACTCTAGAACCTTCTGGCAGCAACATATACAGCGTTTGCGAGTCAGTTTAGATGCGTTTGATTGGGAGTTCTCTGATTGGCAAAGATTAGAACAAGGAGTCATAGCTTTACTACCATTTTCTCCAGTATTACGGATTACTATTTTCCCAAATGGTAGAGAATTGATTCAGGGACGAAATTTACCGCCAGATTTAGACCACAATAAGAAATCGGGCGTGGTAGGGCGTGTAGTTGACTCGTTTTATGATCGTTCCCTAGGTAGTCATAAAACTGGTAATTACTTAGGACCTTGGCTAGCTTTACAATCTGCTCGAAAGCACGGTGCAAAAGAAGGGATTCTCACTGATAGTCATGGGAGCTGGCTAGAAACTAGCACCGGCAACCTATGGGGTTACGATGGTCATTCCTGGTATACACCTTCTCTATCGTCAACTAATGGAACTTCAATCCTTTCTGGTATTACTCGCACCTACATATTAGAATCATTACAGCGTGATGGTTTACCAACTCAAGAAGTGATTTGGAATCTAGAGCTAGTGCGAAAATTTACTGTTATTGCCTACAGTAACTGTGTGATCGAATTGATTCCTTTTCGTCAAATTCATATCGATGAAACTCAATTAGAGTTTTCTGTTAATAATCCTGCCCTATCTCAATTACAGAATTATTTTTGTTAACTTTATCCCAGTTCATTAAATCCAGCTAGTTAATTTAAACTAATTGAACCAGATTCATCTAATCAGGTGTCACCAACCGTGTGCTAAATTCTTAGTTAAACCGTGCTAGACAAGAGTATTTGTAAAAATTGCTACCAGTTGTCCTCAGTCAACCATCAACAATAGTACGGTAACAGTGTTGTAACGGAAATCTTACCTATAGCTCGCCATGACAGAACCCACCTTACAAATTCGCGATTTAGACGTATACTATGGCGAAAGTCATATCCTGCGCCGTGTTGACATGAGTGTTAACCCCGCCAAAATGGTCTGTCTGATTGGTCGTAATGGAGTGGGTAAAACCACGTTACTCAAGTCCGTGATGGGATTACTCAAACCTAGAGTGGGGCAGATTTTCTTTCAAGGGGAGGATCTATCGCGGTTTACCCCTGACCGTCGCGCTCAAATGGGCATTGGTTATGTGCCCCAAGGACGAGAAGTGATTCCCCGATTGACGGTAAAAGAGAATCTTTTATTGGGTTTAGAAGCCCTCCGGAAACGGCGGAAAAATATTCGCTACGAGATTCCTGATCATGTTTTTGAACTATTTCCAGTCCTCAAAACCATGTTAAGTAGAATGGGCGGCGACCTCAGCGGTGGACAACAACAGCAACTTGCCATTGCCCGCGCTCTAATGGGAGAACCACAGCTATTAGTATTAGACGAACCTACCGAAGGGATTCAACCTTCCATTATTCTGGAAATTGAAGCAGCGGTGCGGCGGATTGTGGCAGAAACAGGAATTTCAGTTTTATTAGTGGAACAACATTTGCATTTCGTGCGCCAAGCTGACTGGTACTATGCCATGCAAAAAGGTGGTATTGTCTCCGCTGGACCCACCGCAGAACTCAGCAATGATGTAATTCAGAAATTCCTTGCGGTTTAGGCAATATCAGAGGTGTTGTATGATGAGATTCGAGAATATTATTCGATTTATGGGTGTTTTATCCTCATTTTCTTCCTATCAACATCTCTGTTACAGTTATATGATAGCTAAGTCATGGGGTTTGAATTTGCGCACAAACGACTTGAGTACTGACTAAAGCATTGCAATCGAATTAAAATCAGGAAAATAGCCTGGTAAATACAAAGCTTTTGCTCCAGTCGCCGTAATCAATTGCTGTACTTGCATCGACTTATGAAAGTTCAAATTCTCCATCACGACCCCATGCCCTGACGATAAATGAAGGCACAACTCATCCTGAATCAAAGTTTTAAAGTCCTCAGCTTTTATTGAGCTTGGAAGTGAAATGCAGCTACAATAAGACCTCAATAAAAAAATAGCCTCCTCCGCGATCATAAAAACCACGCAGCAAGCTATCCATAATTAAACCAAACCTAATTGGGACAACAAACTAGAACTCCATCGTTGCGGTGAGTCTAGTGGTCCATCAAACTTTTTTGAGTCACCAGAGCGACTGGCTAGGTCAGGACTTAAGCTTATGCCTAAACTCAGTCCTAACTAGTCCTGAACCTAGTCTTAAACTGTGACGGTTTCCCACTGCAACCGCTCTAGGGTGTGGGACCGCTCCAAGGCTCTCTCGAAGCTGTCTAACCGAGGCTCGATTTGCAATGGCTCACCCACATACCCCTGCACTGCTTCTTGGGTTTTGAGTCCATTACCAGTGATGTAAACCACGGTCACTTCATCAGGGTTGATCTTGCCAGCTTCCACTAACTTCTTCAGTACGGCAATGGTTGTGCCCCCTGCGGTTTCGGTGAAAATGCCTTCAGTTTCTGCCAACAACTTCATACCCTCAATGATTTCTGCATCGGTGACAGAGGCAATGTTGCCATTAGTCTTGCGGGCAATGTCCAGTGCATAAATGCCGTCTGCTGGGTTCCCAATGGCAATACTCTTGGCAATGGTCTTGGGTTTTACTGGGGTTACAAAATCGCGACCTTCAGCAAAAGCGCTGGCAATGGGTGAACAACCTTCTGCCTGTGCCCCACTGAAACGCACGGGCTTTTCATCTACTAAACCGACTTTGACAAATTCATTGAAGCCCTTATAAATCTTGGTGAACAACGAACCAGAAGCCAAAGGAGCCACCACATGATCCGGCAGTTGCCAACCCAATTGCTCGATCACTTCATAGCCAAGGGTTTTAGAACCTTCGGAGTAGTAGGGACGCAGGTTAATGTTCACAAAGCCCCAGCCGTGGGTATTGGCTACTTCAGAGCAAAGGCGGTTTACTTGGTCATAGTTACCATGCACTGCGAAAACTTTCGGGGCGTAAATTGTCGTGCCTAAAACTTTGCCTGCTTCCAAATCCGAAGGAATGAAAACGCAGCAGTCTAGTCCGGCATGGGTGGCTACGGCAGCGGTGGAATTAGCCAAATTTCCGGTACTGGCACAGGCAACAGTGGTGAAACCTAGTTCACGGGCGCGGCTTAGGGCAACTGATACCACCCGATCCTTAAAGCTTAGGGTGGGCATATTCACCGCGTCATTTTTGATGTACAACGCCTTCAACCCCAAGCGCCGTGCCAAACGGTTCGCCTTTAACAAGGGGGTCATACCCGTACCCATATCAATATAGTCTTCCGTTTCTACGGGCAAAAAGTGCCGGTAACGCCAAATGGAATTCGGACCAGCTTGGATGGTTTCGCGGCTCACCTTAGCGGCAATGGCTTCGTAATTGTAAGCAACTTCTAGGGGACCAAAACAGAGTTCACAAACATGGGTGGCTTTCGGTTCATATTCTGCGCCACATTCTTTACACTTCAAACTACTGAAAGTCTTGACTCGTTCGCTGGTATAGGCAGAGGCTGAAGTTACGGTCATTGGTGATTGCCCTCTAGGAAGTTGCTGAGCGGAAATTGGTTTAATTATGTTGTCAACTTAACATAGGTTCAAAATGTCGTCAAACATACCCGATTAATTTAGTCGGGATTAACCCAAGATCCTCTAGAGGTGAATGTCTGATAAAATCGGGGGACTATGAAGAGATAGTTACAAACCCGATAAACTTATGGCTGGATACACCTTAATTTTGGCAATTTTGATCGTGGGGGGGATCATTGCCACAATTGGTGATCGGGTCGGCTCAAAAATTGGCAAAAAACGCCTCAGTATTTTTAATTTGCGTCCTCGGAATACGGCAGTGGTGGTGACGGTATTTACTGGGGGCTTGATTTCTGCTTCTACTTTGGGGATTCTATTGCTGACGGATCGGCAACTGCGGGATGGTCTGTTTCGGTTAGAGAGCATTCAGGCGGAACTAGCTCAGTCAGAACAACAGAAGCAACAGATTGCCAAAGATCTCGCCACTGCCCGCGCCGCCCAAGATGAAGCCCGCCAAAAACTCAAAACCATTAATGATTCCCTAGCCCAAGCGGTGGAAAAACAAAAGTCTACTCAAGCGCGGCTCCAGGATGTGGAAACTAAATTCAAAGATGCTGCTAATGAGTTAGAACAGGTTTTGCTGAAAGAGACAGACCTCAAACAGCGCATTGATAGTCTTAGTACCGAGCAAGAGAAACTGATCAACCAAAGTGAACAACTGCGTCAAGAAAAAGACAAACTAGATGGAGAATTAGCCACCGCCAGTAAAGATCGGGAGCAGTTGCGGCAAACCGTGGAAACTTCCCAAAAACGACTGACTCAAATTGAGCAGCAACGCAGCACCTTAGCTAGTGAAATCGCCACACTGGAATATACCCGTCAGCAATTGGTGATGAGCTTAGATGCTCTGCGGCGGGGGAATGTGTCGATTTTTGCCGAGCAGGTTTTGGCTTTTGGGGTGATTCGTCCCAACCTCAGCCGCGATGAACTGCGCCAAGCCGTAAACCAGCTTTTACAACAGTCGGAACGCAATGCGCGGGAATTATTAGATTTTTTGCCTGGTCAGTCCCCTAGTGATGCGGTGATTCAAGTCTCTGAAGCCCAATTAGATAACTTAATTGACCGAATTAGCGACGGGAAAAGTTATATTATTCGGATTCTATCAGCGGGAAATTATCTCAAACGAGAAACCCGCGTCCGCATTGCTGCCGATGTCACGGTGAACCGCCAAGTATTCCGTAAAGGTGAAGTAATTGCCTCTTTGCCGTTCCGTCCTAATTTATCTAATCCTGAATTGGTTTCACGGATTGAGCAATTATTTCTGTTAGTTAGTTTCCGTGCTCGTCGGGAAGGAGTTTTGGCGAATCCCATTACTGGTAAGGTGGGGAATTTTGCCCCTGAAGCCATTAACGATTTACTTAAAGCCGCAAGTGAACTCAAATCTCCTTATGAAGTTCAAGCCGTCGCTAAAGATAATATTTTCCCCGCTAATCCCCTCAGTATTGAACTAGTGATTATTGAAAATGGCGTAGTAGTGGGGCGGTTTGGCTAAGTCTCAAATTCTGTCAACAAACTTCGTCAAATTCTTTCCCATAGATTAATAGATGCTTAATAGATTCTTACTTCTATTCAAACAGATTCCACTCAAATAAAAAAGATCTGGTCAACTCTTTGGTAATTGAACCAGATCCTTTCTTATGTTTTACGGAACCTTTTCCCCTTCACTATTACTAATAGGAGAAAGGGAACATTACCTTACTAGGAAACGCTTGCGGCTCCACGCTTGCGGCGACCGGCTTGGGTGGTGACCCGATGATCACCGTGATGATGTTGGTGACCACGCTTCTGAATCACACCGACATTATTATTGCCATTGCCAGTGGTATTGGTGTTTTGTCCCACATGACCGGAACCGACCGGAGTTTGCATCAGCAATACCAACAAAGGCTTGCTCTGAATCTGTTGCCGTAACACTCGCTGCAAATCTCTTTCAATTTGTCCACGAATGCCCACCCAGTCAATAGTTAAGGTTTCAGTTCCCAAATTCCGTGCGAAGTCACTCCAGCAGTTCGCCAAAGAATCTTCAATGACTCGATTTAGTAACTGGGTAATGTGGCTGTATTCCATAGGAATCACCACGCCATTGAGTTGAATGTCTGGCTTCGTATAGAGTTTGCCATCCACACCGACGGAAATCGCCACGCTAATAATGCCATCCCCTGCCAACTGCTGACGATCCCGCAGGACATCACCCTTGACAATACCTTCTCTAGAAGAATCCACCAGTTCCACGCCAGCGGGTACTTTATCCGCAATGCGAATCGCATCGGGGGTTACTTCCACCACATCGCCATTTTCGGCAATGACAATATTTTCTTTCGGTACGCCGATCGCTTCTGCCATCCGAGCGTGTTGCAACAACATCCGTAATTCACCGTGGGCAGGGAAGAAGAACTTCGGCTTCGTCAGCGCTAACATCATCTTCTGTTCTTCTTGGGAACCGTGACCAGAAACGTGAATACCCCGTTCTTTACCGTAAATGACTGTTGCGCCCAAAGCCATCAGCTTATCAATGGTACGCACCACCGAGATCGTATTTCCAGGAATCGGATTCGCCGAAAATACTACCGTATCCCCTTGACGAATTTCC
>JBIKNH010000043.1:0-24772 GCA_044358815.1 Pseudanabaenaceae cyanobacterium
GTTAATCAGGAAATTTGTGTACCAAGCGATCGCTTCTTGTAAACCTTCCTCTAAAGAATATTTCGGACTCCAGTTTAAAAGATTCCTTGCTTTTGCCGCCGATAGATATTGATGCTTAATTTCATTGGTAGCTTGATTTAGAACTTGCGGCTCTAAATGTTTTTTGTCCATTAGCTCCAAGATCTTGCGGACTATTTCTAACACCGTTACTTGTATTTCATTACTGAAATTAAAAGCCTCTCCTAAGATTTCAGGACGCTCCATTTGTTCAGCTAAATGTAAGTACGCTAGAACACCATCTTTGACATAAAAGTAGTCACGAATGTAGCTACCATCACTGCGAATAGTTACTGGGCGATCGCGCAAAGCCGAACGAATCGTATCAGGAACAATGCGATTAAAGTTCAGATCACCAGCACCATAAAAATTGCCACAGCGCGTGATACAAACTGGCAAGCCATAGGACTTGTAATAGGTATGGCTGATTAAATCTGCGCAACTCTTTGATACATCATAGGGGTGTTCACCCTGCAAAGGCGTATTCTCGTCATAGGGAAGAATCTCTTGATCGCCGTATGCCTTATCACTAGAAGCAACGACAATCCGTTTAACACCTCCAACACGCCGACAAGCTTCTAAAACATTCCAAGTACCTTTGATATTTGCCTCAAAAGTTCCTAGAGGCTCACGATTAGCCACACCAACAATTGTCTGGGCAGCTAGGTGAAATACCGTCTCTATCTCGTATTCACTAATTATGCGCTCTAAGGTCGAAAGGTCTTCGATTCTTCCATAAACCGTATTAATTTTGCACTCTAGCCCTTCTTGAAACAATCGTGATTGAGGTGTCCAGTCTCTGACTAAACCAACTACTTTTGCCCCACGACTAACTAGCTCTTGGGTCATCCAACTTCCCAATAAACCAGTACATCCCGTAATTAATACAGAGCAATCTTGCCAAAAATTATTCATGACCAGACCTTCCAAGGCGCATTATTTTGATCCCAAAGTTCATTCAAATACTTATACTCCCTATAGGTATCCATTGCATAGAAAAATCCATGATGGCGATACGCCATAAGTTCTCCATCTTGAGCAAGTTTTTCTAGGGGTTCTTGCTCCAAAATACAGTCATAACCTCCTAGATAATTAAAAATTTTGCGATTAAACACAAAGAAACCAACACTTGCCCATCCATCTATTTGGGGCTTTTCCGTAAAATCTAAAACTTCTTCGCGATCGCTGATATTGAGAATGCCACATCGAGAATAAGGTCTTATAGTGGTAACCGTTGCAATTTTGCCATGACTCTTATGAAATTCAATGAGCTTAGAGATATCAACATCTGCAACTCCATCACCATAGCTCACCATAAAGAGATCTTCATCAATGTATTGACTAACCTGCTTTAATCTGCCGCCAGTCATGGACTCTAAACCAGTGTTAGCAAGGGTTACTGAGAAGTCCTGCTCAGTATGCATATTGTGATAGCTAATCTGATGACTTTGACCCAAGCGAATCGTAAAGTCATTATTCATTGCCTCATAATTCAGAAAATATTCCTTGATCATATTCCCCTTATAACCAAGACATAAGATAAAGTCTCTTAGTCCATGATGGGCAAATAACTTCATGATATGCCAAAGAATTGGTCGCCCCCCAACTTCCACTAAAGGTTTCGGGCGATACTCAGTTTCTTCCCTTAGTCTTGTACCCTGACCACCGCAAAATAATATAACCTTCATTTGTCTTTTGTAGAAATCAATAGAGGGTCTTACTAATCTACCTAGAGAGGAATAATGTCTTCAATCTGTGTATTTTTGAAGATAGCATCAAACTGAGCAATTCCTAAATGAGGTTCTGGCTTCTCAAAAGGGTATAGGTCGATTAAACTATACAGGCTAAACCCCTGAACCTTCATCATAGAAAAAATGTCAAAAACAGCTTGCTCCTTAATGCTAGAGTCCCTTGCAAGTGATATCTCAATTATGACAAAGCGAGACTTAGCAATGCTCCGTTGGGCGCCTCTGAGTACATTTAGCTCTAAACCTTCAACGTCAATCTTCAGTATATCAATATATTTACCAGCCAGACCGTCTGATTTTAAAACACCATCCAACGTTCTGACCAAAATCTTTTCTTGCCCAACTTCAACAACATGAGGATTTTGACGAGCATGTTCAGATGTCTGTTTACAAAGAGAGTTGGCAGCGCCTGTGCTTGTCAAGTTTAAGTAAGATTCTCCTTCAACATCAGATAAGGCACATTCAAACAACTTTATTCGGTTTGAGAAGTTTTCCGTGTTTTTTCTGAACTCACTAATTGAAGCAGAAAAAGGCTCGAATGCAAGGATTGTAGCCTGTGGGTAACTTAGTGCTGCATTTACTGAATAAGAACCATGGAAAGCACCCACATCAACGACAAATCTCACATCCAAAGGACTCAAAGGTATCTTAGAGTAGGGATGTTGAAGCAGTAACATGTTTTGAGGCTTACGAGAATTAGAAAAGTAATTCAGTAATCTCTTTATAATTCGTGAAAGCATCTGTAAAATTATAGTTTTGAAATTGATTTAATGAGTTAATTTAGCAATTGCTTGACTAAATATTGCCTCTCAAAAAGTAATCGACCAAGATTTGCAAATCCTGACGGATACCCAATGTGTTTAGTTGGCAAGATTAACTTCTGGGATAAAGACATAGCGATTAGATCTGTCAAAGCTCCAACGTTAATATTCCAGTCAGTAATCTCAGGGTTATGATGGAGACTTTTTCCTTTCGAGTCTGGCAAATTTGCCAAACTAAAAATCCTCGTATCTCTGAGGTATGATTTGGCATACAAGAGGACTTCCATGCTATCTGTACAAATCAATAGGTTTTCTTTGTCAACATATTTTTTTACTGCCTTAAATAGTTCTACAAAATCTGTTTTGACATCAGTATTTCTAATATGTATGGCAATATATAAACTCGGTAAAATGGAAAGTCTTCTGTTGATTTCTTTTTTGACTTTCTCATTAAATCTAAGGAAATGAAAGGCGAAAATACTATTATCCCCACCACCACACTGCTCATATACCAATAGATCTTCTTGATGATCTTGATCAAAGGAAAACATAAGCCTTTCACCAGTATCTACATCCACATAGTTTGTCTCAGGATTAAATTTAGACTCATAATCCAACCCTCTACCAAAAAGCGATTTTGGCAGGCATGACATAAATTTTGAGTTGTGCTTGAGAGATTCAGGTTCGCTTAATAAGAGATTTTTAAACAAGATAAGCGGTTGGAAATAATTGTTGAAATCATCCAAAAATCCAGACTTTCTAGTGTCAATGACTAAGCATCTTTTGTACTTATAGGAATAATGAAAACAGTTTGCAATCTGTACAAGCATATCGTTGAGACCCCCTTGTGGTCTACATACGACATATCTTTCAGTGCGTTTTTGTATCGAGAATAGCAGCAATTTCACATAAATTTTTGCTCCCAAACAACCTGCTTGAATTGCTTGATAGAAGTAAGACCAGTTATTTCTTTGATACACAGTGAAAGATTCAGAATGAGCCATTTTCAATTATCTGGGACAAGGTTGATGAATCCTAATTATTTATTATTCGAAGCTCCACTTTATATTTGGAGATAGTAAACAACCCCTATTATTGATAAAATTGTAGGGGGATGAACCTCTAACTCCAGAAATTTGAAATGTTAGACACACATTATCGTCGGATGTTAGTAACATCTTTACACAATGAAGACTTGATATGAGTCGTACTATATAAGTCCCTTCGACAAGCCATGATGTATCAATAAGTGCTCTCATGGTTAGTTTCGTTTGCCGTTCTAAAGTTGGCCACTGCTCTTGAGGCATATCAGTGAAATAGCTAAGAATTAGTAAATCTCCTTTCTCATTCTCAAGGGTAAATCCTAGATTAAATCTAGAGCTGACTTCTCCCACTTCTCCTGACAAGTATAATTCTAAAATGGCATTTGAATTTGCATCAATTACCGAATCGATTATTTTGTCTTCATCATTTTTTAAGGCAAAAGATTCTAGTGTAAAAAATGGAGATAATTTAGAAGATGCGAGAATGATATTTTCACTATCCAAACGTGTACTTTTGTTGACTTGTTTTGACAAATAATAATCTAAAGCACCTTGGATACTTCCATGGAATTTAGATTTACCATCTTCTAACACACAACCTGAGGAGCACAGTTTTGAAATTGCACTTACGTTGTGGCTTACAAATATGACTGTTCGTCCTTCTCTCTCAGATACATCCTCCATCTTCCCCAAACATTTCTTCTGAAATGCTGCATCCCCCACCGCTAGAACCTCATCCACAATCAAAATCTCAGGCTCTAAATGCGCTGCCACAGCAAAGGCTAGACGTACATACATTCCCGATGAATAACGCTTGACAGGAGTATCTAAAAACTTCTCCACTTCAGCAAAGTCTACAATCTCGTCAAACTTACGCCTAATTTCAGCGCGACTCATGCCTAAAATCGCACCATTAAGATAAATGTTTTCCCTGCCAGTCAATTCAGGATGAAAACCCGTCCCAACTTCTAATAAACTAGCTACTCTTCCCTTAATTCGGATTTGCCCTGTGGTAGGTTCTGTGATTTTACTTAAAACCTTTAGCAGGGTGGACTTACCAGCACCATTGCGCCCAATTACGCCTACCCGTTCTCCTTGTTTAATCTCAAATGTAATGTCTTTTAAAGCCCAAAATTCTTCTTGATTGGACTCAGTTTGTTTTTGGCTAAAAGGATTGAATAATGCTTTGGTTCTGTTCGCAATTGTATCTCTTAAAGTCAGATATCTTTCTTTAGCTTGGTGACCAATAATATACTTTTTACCTAAGTTCTCTACTCGAATCACAGTTTCTGACATTGAGGATTAACTCTCTAAGCTCAGCTCTAAATTATTTACTTATTTACTAGTGTTTACCAAAGGTAATTAGTTCCAGATGAAGGTTAAGCTTCCGAATAAACTGTTTCTTAAAGCAATGCTAATCAGGTCTAAAAGCTTAGACTCAGGGGCTTAACTCAGGGGGCGGTATTTCAAACCGCTTTGACGAGCACTTCTAACCGTAAACTCACTAACCCCAGGATTGAGATGAGGATGAACCACTCCACTAGCCTGCTGCCATAACTCCGCCGGAGCTGCGGATAGCATATAAACTATGTCCTGTTTACGGACGTGATACCAAGTAGTAGTTTGACATTCTTCACACCAAAACGCTTCCAACCACTCACCTTCTAGGGGAACAGCAGTTCTACTTGCTACCAATAACAAAGCTTCTCGGCGAGCCATTCCCCTTTGCTGTAGATGAGCCACCTGTTCCGTAAATAGGTTATGCTTTTGACTCACACTGTCTAGGTAGCAGCCATGCACAGGGCAGTAGATAGGACGGCGTTTGGAACGTCGCCGATTTTTGTCACACCTCTTCTGCACTTTGGCCTCCTGAGTATCAACCATAAACATCGATCGAAAGGGGGTTGCGGCGGAGGGACTGAGATCAAAAAAGACCATCAAAGCCCAACTCCATAGGGGGAATATTTAGTTGAATCTAGTCTGATTAAACTTAATTTTATAGAAATCAATCAGCTAGGCTAAGTCTATCATTGCTTTGAGTCGGAATTACCCTACAAAAGCATGGCAGATTTTGATATTCATCCGTCCTTCACATCCCAAGTCTAAGACGTAACCTATCACAATCTGTTTTGGCTAGTCTACGGCTAAATCTTCTAGGGTAAATGACCTGTATAACCAGCAGGATCAACCATATCAGATATGAGGGAGTGCGGGTTTCTGATATGCTAGGCAGTAAATCCAGTCATCACAATTATCTACTCAAGTCATGAAATTTAAAGCCCAGGTGTATGTGACGTTGCGCCCCTCAGTACTAGACCCGGCGGGAACGGCTGTGCAGTCTGCGCTGAAACACATGGATTATCATGTTGAGGGTGTCCGCATTGGCAAATATGTAGAGCTGGTGGTGGATGCCCCAGATCAAGATGCTGCCAGTCAACAGCTAGATCGGGTTTGCGATCAGTTATTGGCTAACCCTGTCATCGAGAACTATCGATTCGACATAACCCCTCTGGTCTAGTCTTACAAAATCATCAACTGGCTATTAGTCAATTGATTAATGATTCTGAGTGCTACAACAAAAAATTACCAAATCACCAAAAAAATCATCAAAAAGTGTTCCCCCTCGAAACCTAACTTGCTCAAACATAAAGTTGAACAAGACCGCAAGGACTCACAGGGGGAATCAGTTTTTATGGATCGTCGGGCTTTAACATGCACCTTATCAGGTTTTGGTTAGGGTTACTTCTTAGGAGCCATCAACATGGTAATGTTCCGCCCTTCCCGTTTTGGCGCTTGCTGGATTTCCGCCACCGCCTCCAAGTCCTGAGCCATCCGGTTCAGTAAATGCTCTGCTAAGTCTGCGTGCTGGATTTCCCGACCCCGAAACATAACAGTTGCTTTGACCTTATCGCCCTCTTTGAGAAAGCGTTCGGCATGGTTGATGCGTACCCGATAGTCATGCTCTTCGATTTTGTAGCGCATCTTGACTTCCTTCACATCGGAAGTGTGTTGCTTCTTGCGGGCTTCACGGGCTTTCTTTTCTTGCTCAAACTTGAACTTGCCATAGTCCATGATCCGACACACGGGTGGATCCGCCTTGTCGCTAACCAGTACCAAATCGAGTTCCTTTAACTCTGCCATTTGCAGGGCTTCTCTGGGGGTGAGGATGCCTAGCTGCCCCCCCTCGGTGTCAATTACCCGAATCTTGGGAAACCGGATGCGCTCGTTGATCATCGGCAGGTCTTTGGTTGGCTTTTTATTCATGCAGGTGCGATTTTTGGATAATAGTTATTGCTGTAGGTGAATATGTTTACAAAGGTGGATATTTTAGTTGTGCCGTTTAGCTGTGGCTTGTAGTTGTGCTGATTAACTCTGAATGGAGTTTCCGGACAACTCCTGGCTACTGGTTTCGGCTACTTACTAATGGTATAGCTTGGTATGGCTGCGACGCACCGATAAGAGTCGAAGGACTTTCAACTTATTATAACCGCTGTCTACTATTGACAGATCGGTTTACGCATACTACGAACTAGATTTTAGTCTGTCAAGGGCAAGTTGCAGCAGATCGTCAGTCACAGCATCAGTGATCTCTACTGTACCGATGGCTTTGGGCAAAATAAACCGCACTTTGCCTGCTTCAACTTTTTTATCAATGGTTAAGGCATTGAGGATCGTTGCTTCGTCGAGATCAGCAGCAATAGTACAGGGGAGTTTCGCCTTGGCAATGAGATCAATTTGGCTCTTTTGGTCGGCTTCGGTCCACCAACCCATCCCAACTGCAATGGCTCCGGCGGCGATCATGCCCAGCCCCACTGCTTCACCATGATTGAAGGTGCGGTAATTAGTTGCCATTTCGATAGCATGACCAATGGTATGCCCGTAGTTGAGAATGGCGCGAAGATTACTTTCTTTTTCGTCGCGGCTGACTACGGTGGCTTTAGCTTGGGCGCAACGGTGAATGATCTCATGGAGCAGATCTTGGGGCACATATCGCACTTGATCAAGGCGTTTGCTGGCGGTTAGTTGGGCGAACAAGTCCCCATCCCAAATTACGCCATACTTGATCACCTCTGCCATAGCAGCACGAAATTCACGGGCAGGCAGGGTTTGCAAAACCGTGGGATCAACCCATACCAAGGCAGGTTGATGAAAAGCACCGATCAGATTTTTACCTAAGGGATGATTGATCCCCGTCTTGCCACCGATGGCAGAGTCCACCATTGCTAACAGGGTAGTGGGAACTTGGACCACTGCTAAGCCCCGCAGCCATGTTGCCGCTGCATAACCAGTCATGTCGCCAACTACCCCACCCCCGAGGGCCACCATTGTCGAGGATCTCTCTAAGCGATGATGGAGCGCCCCGTCGTAAATTTTTTGTAAAGAATTGGCGGTTTTGAATCTCTCCCCAGCGGGTAGGATGACGGTCGCTACATCAAAACCAGCGGCGGTTAAAGAATCGGTTACGGTTTGCCCATAATGCTTAAAAATTACGGGATTAGATACCACAAGGACTTTTTTGCTTTTTTTACCGATGTCTTGTTGTACCATTTGCACTCCCAGTTGGGCGAGGCTATGGTCAGCAATGATGATGTCGTAGGATTTGGCGTTACTGAGGTTGACGGTGACGGTGGTGGAGGGAGCGGGATGACTCATGCAGTAGTTAGGAAATACGCGGTTGATTGCTGAGGTTTAATTTTAGACTCAATTAGAATTGATTCTAGGAAATTCTTTTCATAAAAATAATACGGTAAGTGGGAAACTCAGTGCTTTAGCGCTGAGGGGGAAATGAGCGAGGCAATTTATTGCCTTTAACCTTTTTCTGGTATAGTCAAAAAGTGAGTAAGAACAACTATCTGCGCGTTGAAGCATTCTAGTGAAGGAGAGATCCCTGCTACTTAGTACGCCTATAGAGAGGCAACACAAAAAGAGCTAATAATGGCAGATTGCAGAGCGTATCGTACTGACTTAGCGATGGACTCCGAAAGCAAAAAACAAATAAAAGTAAGCATGATTGCAGCACCTTTTAGGTAGTTGTTTTGAATGTGTAGAGGCACTTTGACTATGCCTCTGAAGCTTAATTAATAGGCTATTCAGGAATCTCGGTCGTTTCAGCGCTGAGAGTGTCAAGGCGTAATGTTCCTGTGCCGTAATATTCTCACGATATTTTTGCGATACAAACTTTTGTCTGAGGCTCTGATCTGAAAGATTGGTAAGACATTGGCAAGATTGGCGGATCTATTACAGTGCTAAACTAAACGGATTGTAAATCACCAATCACAGCCCCGAAATCAGCCCAAAACCAAGCTTTTGCCTGTGATGCCAAGAGGCGTTGACCCAGGGGCAAGTCATCTAACTATCATGTTTCCAGACTATTCTCACTTTCTGACCCTGACCGAAAAAGGTAATTTTATTCCCGTCTATCAGGAATTAGTCGCTGATTTAGATACGCCAGTTTCGGCTTGGTATCGGGTATGTCAGGGACAACCCAAAAGTTTTTTACTCGAATCCGTTGAAGGTGGCGAACGGGTGGGGCGTTATAGTCTGTTGGGCTGTGATCCCCTTTGGGTCTTGGAAGCACGGGGCGAAAATACCAAACAGACTTTCCGTGATGGCACGGTGCAACATTTCACGGGCGATCCCTTTAGTCATTTGGCGGACTGTCTTGCGCCGATCCATCCGGTGGATTTGCCAGAATTACCTCCCAGCTTAGGGGGCTTGTTTGGCTATTGGGGCTATGAGTTAATTCGCTGGATTGAGCCTAAGGTTCCCGTTGCCCCTTGCCATGATCATGACTTGCCCGATGGTTTGTGGATGCAGGTGGATAGTCTATTAGTGTTCGATCAGGTCCAGCGCAAAATTTGGGCGATCGCCTTTGCTGACCTGTCTACGGGTGCGACCCCTGAATTTGCCTACAATGCCGCCGAAGCCAAGGTAAAGACCCTGATTGCGAAACTACAAACCACCTTGGACCGCCACCAAACAGCGGTGAACTGGACTAATCCCGCCCTCCAGCCGCCCCAAGCCTATACCAGTAACGTTACAGAAGCCCAATTTTGCCAAGCAGTCGAACAGGCAAAAGCCCATATCAAAGCCGGAGATATTTTCCAAGTAGTTTTGTCTCAGCGGCTGTCTGCCCCCTTCAACGACGCGCCATTTAATCTGTATCGGTCCCTGCGGGTGATCAATCCTTCCCCCTACATGGCATTTTTTGACTTTGGCGATTGGCAGATGATCGGCTCTAGTCCAGAGATCATGGTCAAAGTGGAAACTAAAGATCATCCCACAGGGGAGACAGTGCAAGCCGTGGTACGTCCCATTGCTGGCACTAGGGTACGGGGCAAAACTCCCGCTGAAGATCTCGCCCTAGCTGAAGATTTACTTCAAGATCCCAAGGAAGTCGCAGAACACGTCATGCTTGTGGACTTGGGACGCAATGACTTGGGGCGGGTCTGTCAAAGTGGCACGGTCACCGTCGATGAACTAATGAAAATTGAGCGTTACAGCCATGTAATGCACATCGTTAGTAATGTCATCGGTGATGTCCAAACCGAGAAAACCGCTTGGGATGTGCTAAAAGCCTGTTTCCCTGCTGGAACCGTCAGCGGTGCGCCCAAGATTCGGGCAATGGAAATTATCCATCATCTGGAAGGCAAAGACCGCCGAGGCACTTATGCCGGAGCCTATGGCTACTACGACTTCAAAGGACAATTAAATACAGCGATTACAATCCGTACCGCCATTGTGCGGGATGGTGTGGTCACAGTCCAAGCCGGGGCTGGGGTTGTTGCCGACTCTGTGCCAGAAAAAGAATACCAAGAAACCCTCAACAAAGCGAAGGGGATGCTAGAGGCAGTGCGCTGTTTGGGTAAACCTAACTAGATGGTTGACCTTGGTTCCCATGACTTGATCCTATAGCCTGGCATTTTAGCTTGGTATTTTACTACTCAATACATAGACCTAACACAATCACAAACTAGTTATAAATCAACTCTAATCTATGCAACAATAATCTAGATTACTGTTAACCCGTGACAACATTACGTTGACATTGTGGTGATGGTCTGCTGAATTTGCCCAAGGAATAGCTGTAAACTTAGAAACGGCAAACCCTTCAATCATCCCCATCATCAATCGAAACACCAACCCCAAACAAACCACCCCTGACAGATTAATTTCATTAAAACCGCAAACTTAACCGCAAATCTAAAACCAACCCAAAACCTACCTAAACCTAGGTAATAACCATCTACACCGTTAAAAGAGGCGATTGCAAAACATGGTGATGATCGAAACCAAAGCCGAACGCATGGTGATCAACTTGGGGCCACACCACCCCTCGATGCACGGCGTGCTGCGGCTGATCGTAACACTAGACGGCGAAAACGTTGTTGACTGCGAGCCAGTGCTAGGCTACCTGCACCGCTCAATGGAAAAAATCGCCGAAAACCGGACCATTATTCAATACTTGCCCTATGTGACGCGGTGGGACTATCTCGCCACCATGTTCACCGAGGCAATTACCGTTAATGCCCCCGAAAAATTAGCCAATGTGCCAGTACCTCGGCGGGCTAGCTATATCCGCATGATGATGCTCGAATTGAGCCGCATTGCTTCTCACCTGTTGTGGTTGGGAACCTTTGTGGCAGACATTGGGGCACAAACACCATTCTTCTATGTGTTCCGCGAACGGGAAATGATTTATGACCTGTTCGAGGCAGCCACAGGGATGCGGATGATGCATAACTACTTCCGTATTGGCGGTGTAGCAGCGGATTTACCCTACGGTTGGGTAGATAAATGTGCCGATTTTTGTAACTATCTCTTACCCAAAATCGACGAGTACGAAAAGCTGATCACCAATAACCCGATTTTCCGCCGCCGCGTTGAAGGCTTAGGCACAGTGACCCGTGAAAATGCCATTAGTTGGGGTTTGTCTGGTCCGATGTTGCGGGCTTCAGGGGTGAAATGGGATCTGCGGAAGGTGGATCACTATGAGCTATACGACGAAATTGATTGGGATGTGCAGTGGGATACCAGTGGTGACTGTTTAGCCCGTTACTTTGTGCGGGTGCGGGAAATGCGGGAATCTACCAAAATTATCCAGCAATGCCTCAAGCAAATTCCTGGCGGCTCCTTCGAGAACCTAGAAGCCCAACGGGTGTTGGCAGGTCCTAAGAGCGAGTGGAACAAACTGGACTATCAGTTCATCAGCAAAAAACCCAGCCCCACATTCAAAGTCCCCGAAGGAGAGCATTACGTGCGGGTGGAAGCGCCCAAAGGTGAGCTAGGGGTTTACATCATCGGCGAAGACAGCGTATTTCCTTGGCGCTTCAAGATTCGTCCCCCTGGATTTATTAACCTACAAGTTTTACCCGAACTAGTGCGGGGCATGAAGATTGCCGACATTATGGCAATTTTGGGCAGCGTGGACATCATCATGGGTGAAGTAGATCGGTAGGTAGTAGCAATAACTGATGAGTATTAGATGAATATGAATAGTGGCATTGATTTACAGCGCTCCTTGGTGGAACTGCTGACTGGTTTTGGTTTGCCCCATGATGTGGCGGCGGCGCTGTGGCTACCGATTCCGATGGTGGTAATGGTGTTGGTGGTAACGGTCGGAGCGTTGGTGTGTACCTGGCTAGAAAGAAAGATTTCTGCTGCCGCCCAGCAACGGATTGGTCCTGAATATGCCGGACCCTTTGGTTTGTTGATCCCCATCGCTGACGTGGCCAAGTTGGTGATCAAGCAGGGTACTGTGCCAGCTAAGGCAGACTGGGTGCTTTATACCATTGGTCCAGCGTTGGTATTTATTTCCGTATTTTTGTGTTATTTGGTGGTTCCCTTTGGGCAAAACCTGCTGATTTCTGATTTAAACACTGGCATATTTTTCATTATTGCCATTTCTAGCGTGGCTCCCATTGGTTTGCTGATGGCGGGTTACTCTTCCAATAACAAATATTCTTTGTTGGGGGGACTGCGGGCAGCGGCACAGTCCATCAGCTATGAAATTCCTTTAGCTTTGGCGGTTTTGGCAGTGGCGATGATGTCCAATGCCCTCAGCACCATTGACATTGTGAACCAACAGGCAGAATACGGGATTCTTTCATGGAATATTTGGCGGCAACCCATTGGCTTTGTGATTTTTATCATCGCTGCCTTGGCGGAATGTGAACGGATGCCCTTTGACTTGCCAGAAGCCGAAGAAGAACTAGTCGCAGGTTATCAGACCGAATATTCTGGGATGCGATTTGCCCTGTTTTACGGTGGTTCCTATGCCAATCTTTTGCTGGCAGGTTTGTTGGTGGCGGTATTGTATCTCGGTGGTTGGGAATTGCCCTTCCCCATTGATAAGATCGGCTCTTTCTTTAGCATTGCTCCGGAAACCGCTTGGTGGCAAGTACTGGCAGGATTTGTGGGCATCACCGCTACCTTAACCAAAGCCTTCTTCTTTATTTTCTTAGCAATTCTGTTGCGTTGGACTGTACCTCGGGTGCGCATTGACCAACTTTTAGACTTGGGTTGGAAGTTTTTATTACCTGTGGGCTTGGTGAATTTGCTATTGACAGCAGCGCTGAAATTAGCTTTCCCCGTAGCCTTTGGTGGCTAGATTTGTCGGTTTAACCATCACCCGTCCAAACAAATGGGACTTTAAAAGCTAAAAACAAACCTGGAAATAAGGCTAAAAACAAGGCTAAAAACTATGTTTAAATTTCTCAATAAAGTTGGTAACTATGCCAAAGATGCGGTCCAAGCCGCTAAGTACATTGGTGAAGGGATGTCGGTTACTTTTGACCACATGCGTCGCCGCCCCATCACCGTACAGTACCCTTACGAAAAGTTAATTCCTTCGGAACGGTTTCGCGGTCGGATTCACTTTGAATTTGACAAATGCATTTCCTGTGAAGTCTGTGTGCGGGTTTGTCCGATTAACCTGCCTGTGGTGGACTGGGAATTCAATGCTGAAGTGAAGAAGAAGGAACTCAAGAGTTATAGCATTGACTTCGGTGTGTGCATTTTCTGCGGCAATTGTGTGGAATATTGCCCCACCAATGCCCTAGCAATGACCGAAGAATATGATCTGTCCACCTATGACCGCCATGAGTTGAACTTTGACAACGTGGCGCTGGGACGGATGCCGACGAAAGTTACCGATGATCCTTTGGTTACGCCAATTCGTGAACTAGCCTACTTGCCCAATGGGGTAATGGAAGGTCATGAAGTGCCCCATACCGCGAAGCGTGCCGGATCGCGCCCTGAAGAAATCGTTGCCACAATGGAAAAGGAGTCAAAACCCAATGAATAATATTGGTTTAGGAGATGGCGTTCAAACCGTATCGCTGGTGGTTTTAACTGGAATGTTAATTGCCTCGGCGATGGGGGTGGTCCTGCTCGATAACATTGTGTATGCTGCTTTCTTGCTGGGTGGCTGCTTCTTGAGTGTGTCTGGGTTGTATATCTTGCTGAATGCGGATTTCGTTGCGGCGGCTCAGGTTTTGATTTACGTCGGTGCGGTGAATGTCCTGATTTTGTTTGCCATCATGTTGGTGAACAAAAAGGAAGACTACAAGCAGGTGAGCTTCGGTGTGTTGCGTAATGGCGTGACGGCAGTGGTTTGTTTTGCTTTGTTTGCGCTATTGGGAATTACGATCACTTCCACCAAGTGGGCTGTAACCGCCACCATTGCCAAGTTGCCTTCTACTTTGGTTAGTTTAGGTCAGCACTTCTTTACTGATTACCTGCTGCCTTTTGAATTAGCTTCAGTATTGTTGCTGGTTGCCTTGATCGGCGCGATTATCTTAGCTCGTCGGGAATTAGTCCCAGAAGCCAAACCTAAGAGCATCACTGATGATCAAGATACGCTGGAATTGCTGGAAAAGCCCAAAGAGGAACTGACAGCAGCGAAGTAGGATGCAGATCCCCAATTTAGTGAATTTATAGTGGATTTATTTCATTGCCAATACCAAGCTTGCAAACATCAAGCTGCCAAATATCAAGTAAGTGGCGAGTAAATCTCTACCAATTGGGGATCTAGATGTACTGATTCATTCATGGAAATAACGATGATTTCTTTAGAAGCTTTTTTATTAATTGCGGCGGCATTATTTTGCATTGGCATCTATGGCTTAATTACCAGTCGTAATGCGGTGCGGGTGTTGATGTCCATTGAACTAATGTTAAACGCAGTAAATATTAACTTGATTGCGTTCTCTAATTTCTTGGATTCTGCTAGTATTCGCGGTCAAGTTTTTACGGTATTTGTAATTACGGTGGCAGCAGCAGAAGCAGCGGTAGGTTTAGCAATTATTCTGTCCATTTATCGCAGTCGTGACACGATTGATATGGAACGGTTTAACTTGTTGCGTTGGTAGGTTTGTTTGATAAATTAAATTACTAGAATGCATGAATAACATTGCATTCTAGTAACTCTCTAATAGTATCTAGATCGCTAAATATTTCTGGCTAGTAGTTGAGGTGCAGACCTAAATGCGCTTATCACCAATATCAAATTTCAATAGTTTTTTAATAGGACTTATGATAGATAGAAACCAAGTAAGTATTGCCGATTCGTCTTTTTATGAACGTTTTCACGATCGTTCCCTTCTGGAAACAGAATATATGCAACGTCATTTACAGGCATATCACCACTGTATTGAGAAAAATATACCTCTAAATTACCATCGAAACTATTTAAGTGTTATTAAATACTTTAATGAAATTCATGATTATCAAGAACCTCATGCCCGATCTTTCTTAAAAAGAATAAAACAGCAACAGAAAGATTGGAAACAATGTGAATCTGTTGTATCGGAAATGATCGTGTATCACAGTTATATTCAACCAATGTATGAAGGATTAATTTCTTCTATATCCCTTGAAACTGGGGAATGTGACGTTATTATTGAACGCTGTGATGGCTCAAAGTACTACCTTGAGGTTTTTTGTATAATGCCTGAGTTCCCTGAAGAAGGGCTTACTGAGATAAAAACTCACAAGCATGAGGAGCTTTCATCAGTTAGGCAAAAGCTTTTGAACAAAGCAATAAAGCAAAAGCAATTTACTAGAAAAAGAGAAAACTTTGCTGTTATAGAACTAAATAATGCCGTTGCCTTTGATTTTGTGCTTTTGTCGTCTTTATCCGGTGGATATAACATCCAATTTGATCGAAAAACAGGACGGATGCTTGAAGAGGGTTATGATTGGGAGCACTCCGTGTTTGAAAATCCTGAAACCAAGTTTTTGAAAGGGATTATTTGGTTCCATATGGGAGCCTACCAGAACAGGCGAATTCTAATGAACCCATACTACGCAACAGACAAACCCAACTAGTGAATAGACATGACTAAAATAGTGTTTTAGAGAAATCTTAAAGTATTGACACAGTAAGCATTTAACCTAAAATCTATTACATTGCTTTAGCTATGTCTGTCCACTAGTACCCCTTCGTTGTAAAAATAAGTAAGTCTAGTGTTGATTCCAGGATACTAGAAATTCTGATTACATGACATGTTTTATAAAATCAAAGTCACAAATTTATCACTGAACATCTATTGCGTCATCTAAAATCACACTAAATGACCTCAACAGTTTTGTAATGCACCAATTACAGTAGAATTTTCATTGCTCTATGGAAAACGCTGGATTTCGATCTTGTACTTTTCTTCTATAAATAGAACAAACTCATCTATCGACATAAGTATCACATCTAGCTTACGAATGTATTCCTCCTTGTTTAAGCTTTTATCAATTGCAAAGTGATGTATAATTCCGTGTCTGTAGCTGATAATCTCATCAACTTCAGACAATAAATTAACTGATTTATCAAGTTTTTTTTGTTGACCTAACAGCTTTTTCACATCTATTTCCAACCATGTTTTATATGCATTATTGAGTTTTTCTAGATTCTGAAAAGTATACTTCTCAGCTATCATTTCTATTATTTCTTCTACTGTTTTTTCTCTGTTTACTACCTTTCTTTCTTTATTTACTACCTTAACAGTTGCTGAGAAGTCAATTTGAAATTTTTCTTCACCCCTCTTTTCTAAAGCATATTCATCGTATTTGATCAAGATTCTAAATGCTCGCGAGAAAAAATACTCAAACATTGATACTGCAAACGGTACTAGCCCATTGTAAATCACTCTGCTCGGATCAAGACGAGCATTAAACTCTTGAAGTTCGTTAATTTTTCCATTGTTGGATTCAGGATATTTATGGTATGGTTCAGGGAGTGCAACCCTAATTTGTGACATCTCACGTGTTACTTGTTGATATATTAGAGAGATGCCGCGACTAATAGGGGTGCTTTTGTCTTCCCATAAAGTTGCATATCTGTTAGTGCCATAGTCTCCTTTTATTACTCCACCAAAACGAGTCTTAGCCTCTTTCAATACACTGTTAAGCATTGCGACATCGTGCCAACTTGCGAAAACACGGTTGTACAAGCTTAAAACCCAATTATTTCTTGCTGTTTGGCATTCATCTCTTGATAATCGGTAGATAGTAGCGGACACTCCATCAAATGATTTAAAGTCTTCATGATCAAACCAATAATAACTTAAACTACTTTTGGGTAGATGGCTAGGAGTCACACATTTCTTAAATCCAAGCCCCTCCAAGTAAGAGCTTAAGTCCTTACATGTAGCATTTTTGGTATATAGCTCAAGATGTCTACCCATAATTTTTTCATTGTAGTGCAGTAAAGTGTTCAGACAGATGTTAAATCAACCTATCACGAGAAATTTATTGATTAAGCGCTCTTGATTGTATCATTCTCTGATAGCTGAAGATTTTCGCAAGTTAAAATTACAACGTGCAATACATTGTTTTGTCTATTCAGAAGGGTAAACTAAACTTGGTAAGTGTGTAGTTAATTCAGATTATTTAAAACTTCAATAACTCACCTGCTATAGAAAAAGTTTAGATTAAAGTATGACTGCTCCCTACGCCGTAATTTTTTGCTTAGCTTTTTTAGTGGGAGCCTATGCCACGGTCTTGCCCAATTGGTACGGCTATGGTTTTGGGTTTGGCTTATTCACAATCTTAGGTTTAATTTTACCCGTAGTGCAAAATGCTTGGGGCTGGAAGAAGGAGCCGAAACGTTGGGCATGGTTGATCGCGGCGATCATTGCTCCTCTGGCTAGCCTATACGTGCAGATGCGCACTCCCCAGATTACCGAGAATGACATTGCCAAATATGCGCCTGCTTCGGCGGTGGTGGTGCGCGGTAAGGTGTTGGATAATCCCACTATGACCCGCAGTGAGCGGATTAAATTAACTTTAGGGGTGACCCAGATCGATCCCGATGCCCAGTCCGTTGGCGAAACCAAATCTGCATCTAATGCCGATAATGCTACTAATGCCGCAGGGAATCCCCAGAAAGGTTTACCGAAGTTTGTGGATGTGGGGGGAAAGTTATATGTCACATTGCCATTGATTCAAGGGACAGGGATTCGGGCAGGTCAGACGGTAGAAGTGGCGGGGCGGCTATATTTGCCGAAACCTGTGGACAATGTGGGAGGTTTTGATTTTCGGCTCTATTTGGCACGACAGGGAATTTTTGCCGGATTGGGGGCACGCACTCTAACCCCCCTCGATGAACCAGGAAATTTTGGTGATTGGTGGTTTGCCAGTCGGATTGTACGCACCCATGTTTTAGGGGCGGGACTGCCGGAAGGGGTTTTGCTGAGTTCCTTGGTGTTGGGTAATCGCGCGGTGGATCTGCCGAATAATTTGCGGGATACTTTTTTACAGGCAGGGTTAGCCGCAGCGTTGGCAGCTTCGGGGTTTCAGGTGGCGCTGATGTTGGGGGCTGCCATGTTTCTGACACGCCAGTTATCCCTATCGCGGCAGTTTATTGTGGGCTTGTTGGCAATTTTGGCGTATGTATTTCTGACGGGAACTAGTCCTTCGGTCTTGCGAGCGGGGGTGATGGGTGTCGGTGGTTTGATTGGTTTGGTGATGCAGCGCCGCAGCCGTCCGGTGGTGGGGTTATTGGTGGCAGCGATTATTTTGCTACTGGTCCAGCCTCTATGGATCTGGGATTTAGGATTTCAGTTTAGTTTTTTGGCTACTTTGGGATTGGTCACTACCGTAGAGCCAATTACAAAGCGTTTGCCTTGGTTACCGCCAAATATTGCGGCACTTTTGGCTGTGCCCATTGCGGCTTATATCTGGACTTTGCCAGTGCAGTTATTAATATTTGGGAAGCTCACGCCCTATAGTATTTTAGCCAATGTCTTGACTACGCCCCTAGTTACGATTTGCACCTATGGCGGCGTGATTAGCGGGGCATTAGGTTTGTTGGTGACGGAACTGGGGGCGATGGTGAGTTGGTTACTCTATCCGTTACTGCATTTGATGATCAAAATTGCAGAATGGGTGAACACTTTACCGAAAGCTGGTTACAATCCAGGAACAATCAGTATCTGGCAGATGGCACTTGCCTATGGTTTGCTGGTGTTGATGTGGCGAGTGGTGTGGTTTAGTCGGCGGTGGATTATTCCGGCGGTAGTGTTGGCGGTGGTGTTGTTCGTTCCCAATGCAATCAGCCAAGCTAATACCTTACAGGCGACTATTTTCGCTACGGGAGAAACTCCGGTGATGGTATTACGGAATGGAACTCAAACCACATTAATTAACAGCGGTGACCGTCCGTTCGTAACATTCACGCTATTCCCTTGGTTGCAGAAAATGGGAATCAATCAAATTGATTTGGGAATTGTAACGAATACGCAACCAGATTTTAGCGATGGCTGGAATGCTCTGCTAACTGGGGGCATGACGGTAAAACAAATGCGCGATGTACCCGGCAGCATCAGTCCTAAAACCTATACAGAATTACAAACTAGTTTAAGGGCGCAAAATCTCGCGACTACGCCTCTGACTATTGGGGAAGAGATTTCTATTAGTCCCCAGGTTAGTTTGAAGTTAGTTTACATTAGCCCGAATATCTTTACCTTGAAAATTGGTGATTTGTCATGGCTCCTATTGGCTGATACGGATCTGAAATCTCAGCAAACCTTAGTAGACACCAAACCTGCGCCAGAAAATCCCGATAAGCCTCCTGATGCTGATAATCCTAAAATCACTTTACCGAAGGAAGTTCTATCACAATTAAACGCTCAGGTGTTGTGGTGGTCTGGGGGACAAATTCTGCCAGAAGTTTTGCAGGCAGTAAAACCCAAGATCGCGATTGGTTCTTCGATGAGTATTGCAGAAGAAACGGCGTTGCAACTAGCAGAAGCGAAAGTACGGGTTTATTGGACTGGCAAAGATGGCAGTATTCAGTGGACTCCTAATGGTGATATTCAGACTTTGCGAGACCAGCAGGATCAGTTGTCGCCGATATAGGTCGGTGGTTTTATACTGGAGTAAAAGTGTCACATAAATGAGTACATAATGAGTATGGATAAGCCAAAAAGATTAAATGTTAATTTATCAGTTAGACGATTCGACAAACTTAAAAAGTATGCTGAGTCTAAAGAAAAAAATATGACTCAGGTTGTGGAAGATTGGATTGATAGACTGCCGAACATAGGGGAATAAATTCCCTCGTTCGTTTTTACTCAGGTCTGAAGACGCTGAGTTTGCCAACGTATCGCACTACTTTTTATCAGAGCAAACTATGGGCACATTTCACATTCTTGATGGCGACCTCACACCAGAACTTCTTGAAACATATCTTCGCGCTCAAGCTGTGGCAGTAGATACGGAAACTATGGGTTTGATCCCCCGTCGCGATCGCCTCTGTTTGGTACAGATCTGTGATCATGAGGAAAATGTCGCCTTAATCCGTATTCCCCAACATCATAAA
The DNA here is from genome assembly GCA_044358815.1 of Pseudanabaenaceae cyanobacterium. Classification (GTDB taxonomy): domain Bacteria; phylum Cyanobacteriota; class Cyanobacteriia; order Pseudanabaenales; family Pseudanabaenaceae; genus JBAXSK01. The sequence goes on from JBIKNH010000043.1 coordinate 20,426, forward strand.
ATTTCGCCCAATCTGCAACGCCTCATGGAAGCAGATGAAGTTTTGAAGGTATTTCACTTTGCGCGGTTTGATGTGGCAATGCTCGAAGCCCATCTTGAAATTACCACTTACCCGATTTTCTGCACTAAAATCGCTAGTAAACTTGCCCGCACCTACACCGACAAACACGGTTTAAAAGAAGTCGTCAAAGAGTTAATGGGGGTAGAACTAGATAAAACTTCTCAATCTTCAGACTGGGGCAATGTCTTGAGTCTTAGTGAACAACAACTGCGCTATGCCGCCAATGATGTGCGTTATCTGTTGCCCGTCCAAGCCAAACTCAAGGAAATGTTGATCCGTGAAGATCGGGAAAATCTAGCTCAGGCGTGTTTTGCCCATTTGCCCACCCAAGTATATTTAGACCTGTTGGGCTACGAGAATATCTTTGCCCATTAGTTGCATCGGTTCTAATGCCACATTTGCCCGTAGATGCTTTGTTTTAACAGTTGACGTTTTAACTATTTATAGACAATTCAAACAAAAAATACAGCTTTGACTCCGCTCAGCTACCTTGCACCGAGGGCTGAGCGGAGTCGAAGCCGCCTCTAAAAATTATTTCAAACAACTATACCCACCATGACAGCCCTATCTGATCGTTCATCCCCCCAAACCGCCAACGCCCCAGAGCCAACCTATACCACAGAGTTTTGGCAATGGCGGGATCACCAAATTGCCTATACCGTCATGGGTCAGGGTTTGCCCCTAGTGCTGATTCATGGTTTCGGTGCTTCCATCGGTCACTGGAAAAATAATATTGCTGTGTGGGCAGCGGCAGGGTATCGGGTTTATGCCCTTGATTTGTTGGGGTTTGGGCAGTCAGCCAAGCCGTCCCTCCCCTATAGCCTCGAACTCTGGCAAGAACTCCTGCAAGATTTCGCCCGCGCCCACGTACAGCAACCCTGTGTCTGGATTGGTAATTCCATCGGCGGGTTATTAGCGCTGATGCTGGCTAGTGATGCCCCCGAATTATCCTCAGGGGCAGTGCTACTCAATCCCGCCAGTGGTCTAAGTCACCGTCCCGAAGAACTGCCGCCACCCTTGCGCCTGGTGATGGGCGCTTTTAGTTGGTTGGTTTCTTCAGAACTAACGGGTAAATTCGTGTTTGAACAAGTGCGCCAAAAACATCGGATTCGGAATACTTTGACTCAGGTTTACCGTAACCGTGCCGCCATTACCGATGAACTGGTGGAGATGCTCTATCAACCTTCCTGTGATCCTGGAGCGCAGCAGGTTTTCGCTGCAATTTTATCGGCTCCAGCGGGTCCTCAACCGACAGAACTGTTACCCCGTCTGACAAAACCCCTCTTAGTTTTGTGGGGTGATGCCGACCCTTGGACACCGATTAAAGGCGCTTTACCCTATCACCAAGCCAAACAAGCCGCCCCTAGTAATAATTCTGGTAATAATATTGACCCTGATATTGCCCCTGACATTGAAATCATTCCTATTCCCAATACGGGGCATTGTCCCCATGATGATCGTCCAGAGATTGTCAATGCGTTGGTGTTGCATTGGTTGAGTCAGCGCCTAAGTTAGGAGTTGGGTTAGGGGTTGGGTTAAAGGTTTAGGTTTATTTGCGGTTGGTCAGGCTGTGACCTTTGACCTATTAGCCGTGAGCCATTAAACATGACCCATCAGACAGTATAATAAACACCATAGATTTAGCCCAATTGCTGAATTGTCACTCCCTAAATCGCCCAAAACTGCCGAAATCGCCGTACTTTGCTGATCACCCTAGCCATTAACTCCCATAATCTATGACAGTGGACGTTCGTAACCTAGCCGCCATTGATATTGGTACTAATTCAATTCACATGGTGGTAGTCAAAGTTCGGACCGATTTACCGAGTTTTTCCATTGTTGAATCGGAAAAGGAAACCGTCCGCCTTGGTGAACGCTGCGCCCAAACTGGCAACCTCACGGAACCAGCAATGGCGCGGTCTGTCAGTGCGTTGAAACGATTTCGCACCATTGCTCAGAGTTTGGGAGTAGAAGAAATCATCACCGTCGCCACCAGTGCCACCCGCGAAGCTCCTAATGGCGGTGCTTTTCTCCAGCGCGTTCAGGAAGAAGTTGGCTTAGAAGTAGAACTAATTGCTGGACAGGAAGAAGCCCGCTTGATTTATCTGGGGGTTTTATCTGCTATGGAACTGAATAATCAGCCCCATATAGTGATTGACATCGGCGGCGGTTCAACGGAATTGATTTTGGGTGATGGTCACGATCCGGAATACCTCAGTAGCAGCAAAATTGGCGCGGTGCGACTGACGGATTTATTTGTGAAGAGCGATCCTATCAGCCTAATTGAATATGATCGACTCACCAGTTATGTCCAAGGAATTTTGGAACGTCCCACGGATGAAATTCGCCAAATTCTAGGGGCGGCTCCGCTGCGGGTAATTGGCACATCGGGAACCATTGAAACCATTGCCACGCTTCATGCTAGGGGCATTGATGGTAATATTCCTCCACAATTGCAGGGTTATGAAGTAGCATTTTCGGATATTGAGAATTTAGTTTGGCGATTACGGAAAGCCAATCTAGCAGAACGTACTGAAATGGTGCGGCAAAAACGGGCGGAAATTATCCTTGCTGGGGGCGTGATTTTACAGGAAGCCATGCGACTTTTAGGGGCATCGCGGCTCGTGGTGTGTCAGCGTTCGTTACGGGAAGGTTTGATTGTTGACTGGATGATCCGCCATGACTACATTCAGGATCGATGGCGCTATCAAAGCTCAGTCCGTGCCCGTAGCGTCCAAAAGCTAGTGGATAAATATCATATCAATCTCAATTATGCGAAGGAAGTGGCGCGGCATACTTTGAGTATTTTCGACCAAACGGCGGGAATTTTGCACCAATGGGGTGATACGGAACGGGAGTTACTTTGGGCAGCGGCGATGTTGCATAACGCCGGACACCATATCAGCCATGATGCCCACCATAAACATTCTTATTATTTGATTCGGAACGGTGAATTACTGGGGTTCAACAATTCCGAAATTGAGATTATCGCCAATATCGCCCGTTATCACCGCAAAAACGAACCGAAGCGCCGCCATGAGAATTACCAGCGTTTAACCACAGAGAGACAGCGTTTATTTGTGCGTCAAGCCAGTACTTTTTTACGTTTGGGCACAGCTTTAGATCGGCGACAGGTTAACGCAATTGATCGGGTCAATGTGGAAGTTGATGTAATTGGACGGCGTTGTCATTTAGGGCTGGGTGCTAAGCACAGTAATGATCCCTGCCATTTGGAACTGTGGAGCATTGAATACAAGAAAGCGCCGTTTGAGGGACAGTTTGATTTGTCTTTAACTGCGGCTTTGCAAGGGTAAAATGATTAATTTAAGGATCATTTTTAATGTTTACCAGTCTTAGCATTCGCTAAAACGAATTGATTATCACCATAGTTCGTTGTGCCATTGTTTATCATGCCATGATTCGCCGGAGAACTACCCACTAATTGACTCGCACTGATTAAATCATGACTTTTACTAGATGCTTTCTTCCCCAGAAGGAGATAAGTCACCATCTCACCCTTACCCTTAATATAAACCGGCGGACGCTGTTCAAATTCATACTGATCCGCTAAGAGTTGATAAGTAGTTTCCGTAACTTGAATTTTATCAACAACCCCTTGGGATTCCATACGACTGGCAATATTAACCGCATCACCCCATAAATCATAGGTGAACTTCTTAATGCCAATCACTCCGGCAACCACTGCCCCAGTATTAATGCCAATGCGTAGGGAAAACTTTGAGCCATCATGACGGCTGAAACTACGGATTTCTCGCTGCATCGCTAGAGCCATTTCGGCGATCGCGGCGGCATGATTGGGCTGGGAATTAGGTAAACCACCCACCACCATATAGGCATCACCAATGGTTTTAATTTTCTCTAAACCTAATTGAGCCGCCAACATATCAAAACAAGAGAAAATTTCATTCAATAAACCAACTAGTTCATTAGGAGAAATACTTGCAGATAAATCGGAGAAGTTAACTAAATCCGCAAATAGAATGGAAACCTGCTCAAATCGGGTCGCAATTACGTCATTAGGAGCCGCCTTAAGCTGCGCCACAATAGACTCCGGTAGCATATTCTGTAAGAGTTTTTCAGAACGTTCCTGTTCGGCTTGCAGGGTTTGTTCCGCTTGGCGTAAAGAATCTTCCGTGGCTTTTTGGGCAGTGATGTCCACAATCACCCCATCCCACACCACTTCACCCCCCTCTAGGCGCTGGGGCTGGCAAATAATTCTGACCCATTTTACTTTAGGGAACAGCGGTGATACACGATATTCATGTT
>JBIKNH010000044.1:0-24710 GCA_044358815.1 Pseudanabaenaceae cyanobacterium
TGCCACAGTTAACCAGTTGATTCCTAATGAGATTGGGATTTATGGACTGTTGGTTTATGGTAAGGAGTGGTGCAGCGTGACGGAATCATATCGGAATTCACAAAATCAAAGTGTGCATTGGCAAGAGTATATTACCAATTACAATAACGATATTGGTTATTCTATTACTACAACGGAACGTACTGAAAAGGAAAGGTATGGTTTTCGGGTAGTTTTAACTAAGGAACTAGCGGAATGGTTGTAAGTTCGGTTTCGTGATTCAGTTTTCAAGTATCGATATTTTCCCGTGATATTTTTCTGTAAAAGCATTCTGTTGTAAATTAGTGTTAATTAGGTATTAAGATATTTTTACTTGGTTAATTTATTGAGTTGATGGGAGTTCGCTTTATCTTTCTCATCAGCTAATTAACTAGTTAATTGCGCTTATCCGAAATAGAACGGTTAATGTTTGTGAACCCTAACTTCTGGCTGCGGGGTCTGTTACAACCTAAGTCCTTCGCTATGATCGAAGCGGTCATGATTGGCTTAGTGGCGGCTTTGGCATCGGTCATGCTTAAGGAAACTGTGGGCTGGTTTGGAGGCTGGCGTATCGCAGCGGCGCATCATTGGTCTCCTTGGTTAGTTTTGCCCCTCATCGGCATCGTTGGCGGTGGCATGGCGGGATGGTTAATTCAGAAATTCGCTCCCGAAGCTGCCGGAAGTGGCATTCCTCAGGTCAAATCTGCCCTTGCGGAAATGAATACGGATTTGAGTTTACGGGTGGCAATAGTCAAGTTATTGAGTACTACTTTGACATTGGGTTCAGGATTCGCACTGGGGCGACAAGGTCCGACGGTTCAGGTTGGGGCGGCTTTGGCGGGACAATTGAGCCGTTGGTTTCCCACTTCACCGGAATATCAGCGGCAAATGGTGGCAGCAGGGGCAGCGGCAGGTTTAGCAGCGGGTTTCAATGCACCTTTGGCTGGGGTTTTGTTCGTGATCGAAGAATTATTACAGGATGTCTCCAGTGTAACGCTGACTACGAGCATTCTGGCGGCTTTTGTGGGCGGTGTGGTATCGCGAATTTTAGGCGGATATGGTCTAGATTTAGGAAAGGATTTACTGAATTACAAAGTCAAAGTTTCAGCCATAGAATTACCATTTTTGATTCTATTAGGAATCTTAGTGGGAATTTTTGCCGCACTGTTTATCTATGGGGTGGTGGGTAGTGTGCGAGTTTGTCGGCAACGATTGAAGTTCCCTATGATGGCGCGGCTGGCATTAGCAGGGGGCTGTACAGGACTGGCATTAGCTGGACTACCGGAATATTTTCGTGACAGTGCTGGACTAGCGGGACTATTATCCGTCGGAGAATCCACTTGGCAGCTTGCTTTAGGGGCATTTGCGGCGCGGTTTATCCTAACTTTGGTTGCCTGTGGAGTGGAAGCACCAGGGGGATTATTCATTCCTAGTTTGATTTTGGGAGCTTCCCTTGGTTCTTTAATGGGATTATTAGCTCAGTCTTTTACCGGAGCCGGAGAAGTCAGTACCTACGCTCTAGCAGGGATGGGAGCGTTTTTTGGTGCCGTAGCTAAAGTTCCTATTACCGCAATTGTGATTGTATTTGAATTAACCACTAACTTCAGTTTAGTCTTACCTTTAATGATTTGCTGCGTCACTGCCTATCTAGTAGCAGATCGTTTGGCTCCCAAATCTCTATATAGTCGCTTGCTGAAACTTAAAGGAATTGACTTAAAAGAAGTTCAACCGAGTAATGCCCTCTGGACAAGACTGACAGCGGCGGATGTAATGCAAACCCCTGTGGAAAGCCTTTCAGATAGTCTTACCTTAGGAGAAACCCGACAATTTTTTGCTACTTCCCATCATCGTGGTTTTCCTGTTTTAGGATTTGGCGATCACGTTGTCGGAATTATTACAGAAACTGATTTAGAACGAGCAAGGGAACGAAATTTAAGTCCTGACTGTTTAATTACAGAATTCATGACTCCTCAGCCTGTAACCGTTGCCCCAAGCGATACTTTGGGAAGAGTTTTATTCTTTATGTCTAACTATAAACTCTCACGACTTTTGGTCATGGAACATCGTAAATTAGTGGGAATTATTACCCGCAGTGATGTTTTACGAGCGGAAGCAAAGACTCTTCAACCCCAGCCCCAATATGGTCGGACTAATTCCTATCGGGTCTATCAGCGGCGCGGTCCAGCAATCGGTACGGGAAGATTATTATTACTATTGGATCATCCTAAAACAGCCTCCCATTTATTACGGATTGCCTATGGTATTGCTGCTAATCAAAATCTTGAAATTGAATGTTTAAATATTATTCAAGTGCCGCAACATCAAGCCCCAGCGGAAGTTAATGTCGATTTACAGCACAGTTTTGATTTATTTGATGGTTTGAGCGATACCATTACGGATTTACAGAATCAAGCTAATCTCGCCCAGAAACGGGTAGCGATTCACTACCAAGTTAGAGTTGCCCACGATATACCAGCAACGGTTTTGGAAACATTACATAAATTCCCCACGAAAATTCTAATTATGAATTACGAAACGGAAGGGGCAAAAAATTTGAGTAATACCGGAGCAAAAGAATGGCAGATGAATTTCACGGCGGAGAATTTTACTACGGAAGTCGGCTGTGATGTTTTACTGGTGCGTTTAGGAACTAATCCCCAGTGGCAACGGTGGCATTTGCCCATCGCTGGGGGACCCAATGCTCGTCATAGTTTGCGGTTTGTCGGTGCGTTGGTCGATGCCCTAGGTAATCATCAGGCATTTGCAAGTGAATCTAGTTATCGAGTGCCTAAAATCACTTTATTACAGGTCTTTCCTTCCCAAAAAGATGTGGTACCGAATCCTAGGCGTTTAGTCAGCTATGGTGAGAGTTTAGCCAGACACGCCACTGCCGAAGTAGAAACCGTTGCTTTATGTGCTAAGAGTATTTCCGAAGGAATTATTGATTTAGCTCTAAATCAACCCTGTGACGTAATTATTTTAGGCGCGAGTCGTAAGGGAATTTTACAACAGCCGCTCACTGAAAATATTCCAGCGGAAATCATGCGTCAGTGTGAATGCACGGTGATCATTGTGCAGAAAGCAACTGCTCGAAATAATTAAGAACTTGCTCCATCAAGGATTAAATCACAACTTCAGGATAAGCATCAAAATCCATTGATTCTGGATCAAATTCACTGTAACTGTATTGAGGCTTTGTGATATTTGCCATTTGTGAATGACGCTGTGAATCATGTTGTAGATCATGCTTTTGGGGCGCATCACAACGATAATAAAATTCACAGGATTGGCAAGTCTGAGAGTTCTTTGGCTTAGCGGTGAAATCAGTCTGTTGCATTTTACTGAGCCGTTGCTGCAAATCTCGATGGGTTTTCTCGTGCTGTGCCTGAGAATAATTCAGAATAGTGCTTTTCCCTTGATTTGCGAACCAATAGGTCATGGAAATAGTTTCTGGCGGGTAATTACTGGTAATCGCCAAACCATAGAGATAGAGCCTAGTTTGCCATGATGCTTTCAGTTCTGTTTTATGAATTAACTTCTCATGGGTTTTCCAGTCGATGATTTGCGCCTCGTCTGTCCCTAAAATCAGTAAATCATATACCAATGTAAAATAATGCCGTTGTTGATTCACTTCAACAGCAAAGGTGCGTCTAGTTTCACAGGAACGCGACCCAGAAATTATTTCCGGCGGTGACTTCTGAAATTGTTCATACCATAGAGCTAAGTGTGGATTACTGGCGGCTAGGGGGCTAATATCTAAACCTAATTCGTGTTGTTGTAACAGTAAATGGAATTGAGAACCCAGAGCGAGTTTATCTTTTTGCTGTGCTGGAAGAGGTAAACGCACCTGATCAAAAAAGTTATAATTGAACTTCAAAGGACATTCATCCCATTGCTTCAGATGCTGCTGAGATAGGTAAATTAGCTCTGGATTTACTTTTGGGGCTAAGGTAGTGACCATAGGCGAGTGACAGATTGAGAGAGGTTGGCAGTTAAGCTTAATCCCCTTCCCTTATTTTGAGATATTTTCAGAGAAGGGGCTGTGAGACGAGATTCTCAAATCAAAACTAACCAATAGTTAGCTCTAACTATGGTTGAACTACGCTTTCTTTCTAAAGAGCCAGCAAAATACTACCGTTGATAAAGAACCTGCCACCAAAGCCTCTGCCCAGAAAAACGATAGGAAGTCGGTTAAACCACCAATGGGGGGCACATAGGGCTGTAAGTTCCGCACCGCAGGCAGGGCAAAAAGTAAAGCTGTCATAAACGTAAACATCGGTAATTCGGCATCCCGACGCTTCGTAGCCACCAGAAAAGCGATTGAGAACGCTGTCAGTGAGACCAGCCACATCACCAACATGATAAATATCGAGAAGGATTTAACCACGATGGAGCGGCTGACCCTGACTCGTAAACCAATATAGGCATCGCTAGATTCAAACTCTTTTGCGGGAATGTAGTCAATATCTACATTGTAACCAGATAAATTCCCACTGGCTGAAACTAGTAATGGAACCTCTTCTTTTTCATCCTTAGGATTAACGGCATAGATGTATATGTCTGACTTATATACATCAAAAGGGTATTGATTTAACTTGCCGTCATAGAGTTCAAAAGTTCCCGATAGAGAATCAGGATACCGACCTTTGGCAAGAGTAATTTCACTTTTGCCGCTTTCTAAGGACATATGGACCCGCACATCCTTAGCCATTTTCTTGTCATTGTCATAACTCCCCACTGGGTCAAAGCTGATCCGTGCTGATAGATCTTGCTTTTCGGGAGCAACTCCAGTCAAACTGATTGCAACTGCGAGATGATTCGGTTGCTTATCGTCACCAAAGACCCAATCAGCAGTACGTTGGGTATAGTCTCCTTGGTAAAGATATAAAACCCCAGCAAAAGCACTAAAAAATAAAATCAAACTGATTGACCAACCAAGAATCCGACGAATCAATATTTTCTGGCGTAGGGCTTTTTCGTCTTTTTCTTCAGGAGATTGATCGGGCAAAGGTGCATCTTGCATACTCGTTTTTAGTAGAGGAATGGTGAAAAAACAACAGTCTAGCAAATAACTGAATATGATCAATTATTCTAATATTGATTCTAATATTATTTAATCACTGCTATTTAATCACTGCAAATTACGATCGGTGCTGTAAATCCCTGAATTATTGCTATTTCAAATTATTTTTAGATCGGGATTTCTAGAGAGAGATTTTTAGAGGGGGCTGAGGGAAGTCGAACCTGTATTCTCAATTTAAATTACTTAAATCACTTAAACTATTTATAAATTCATACTCAAATTTATGGTCGTAAGTTATGGTCGTAAGTTATGGCACTAAATATTCAAGGGAACTCTTAGAGGGTGTTTAGGAAGTCTGCATATTCGCTAAAAATAATGATTGATCCCCCCTAGCCCCTTTTAGAAAGAGGGGAAAAGACTAAAAAATTCCCCTTTTCTAAGGGGGATTTAGGGGGATCAAAACTTCTCAAACACGCTCTTAAACTAAATATTTACTTTCTAATTCCGAGGCGGACAAAGGCTTGGAAAAGAAATACCCCTGACCAAATTCGCATCCCGCTGTTTTTAACCATTCCAGTTGGGCTGGGGTTTCAATGCCCTCTGCCGTCACTGATAGCCCCAATTGTTTACTCAGAGCAATAATTGTATTGACTACGTGATGCTTCTTGCTGTCAGATGCATCAATTTGACTCACAAAAGAGCGGTCAATCTTGAGATTGTCCATCGGGAACTGATGCAAATACCCTAAAGAAGAATAACCAGTACCAAAGTCATCAATACTAATCTGAATCTGCCGCGACCGTAATTCTTTGGTCATTTTAACGGCAGTTTCGGCATTGTCCATGATGGCGCTTTCGGTAATTTCCAGTTTTAAACACGCTGGATTAATCCCTGTTTCCGCCAAAATCTGATCGATGTCTGCCACTAATGTCGTAGAAGCAAATTGACGTACCGATAGGTTAACGCTCATGGTCATGTCAGTCAGTCCCAGCCGCTGTAACCGTGATAGTTGGTAACAGGCTTGGCGTAAGACTATAATACCGACCCGCACAATCAAACCAGTGTCTTCTAAACAGGGAATAAATACCCCTGGGGGCACTAAACCCCGTTGAGGGTGGAGCCATCGCACTAGAGCTTCACAGCCGACCATGCTACCAGTTTGGAGGTTAATGATTGGCTGGTAATAAGTAATAAACTCTTCTTGTTCTAGGGCACGTTGCAAATCATTTTGTAGAGTTAAGCGATGCATTACTGATTGCTGCATGGCTCGATCAAAAACGCAATAGCTGCCCTTGCCATGTAATTTAGCTTGATACATGGCAGTATCAGCAGCTTGAAGAATTTCTCCTGATTGCTCAAAATAGTCAGCATCAAGGGCAACACCGATACAGGCGGTCGTAAATATCTCATGGTTGCCCACATTAAATGGTGAATTAAAACTCTCTAGAAGTTGCTGAATAAATGTGGTTAATAGGGCTGGATCATCAGCATTACGGACCAAAAAACAGAATTCGTCTTCCCCGAATCGAGCGAGCATATCCCCTGGACGGATATATTGCCGCAGTCGTTCACCGATGGTTTTCAGTAATTCATTACCGAGTTTATGACCAAGGGAACTATTGACTAATTTAAACTGGTCACAGTCGAGATAAATCACCGCAAAAGATGACTCACCACTGCTTCTAATTGCGGTCATTTTCTCTAGAAAAGAGGCGCGACTAGGCAACTGAGTCAGACCATCTCGAAAAATCATTTGATGCAGTTGAGCGGTTCTTTCCTGCACCAGGGACTCTAATCTGGTATTGAATGTGGCTAGTTCCTGGTACTGATGCCGAATTCTCAACATAGACTTGACCCGTGCCCGTAGTTCTAGGCGGTTCACTGGCTTGGTAATGAAATCATCAGCCCCAGCGTTGAGACATTCTGCCAAATCTTTTTTACTGGTGAGGGAAGTAACTATAATGATGGGCAAACTTTCCCATTCCCGTATGGCTTTAATGCGCTGACAAACTTCAATGCCATCCATACCCGGCATCATTACATCTAACAAAATCAAATCCGGTTTTAAATCCTCCAATATGTTAATGCCATCTTGACCACTAGCGGCGTAGTGCAGTTCATATTCCTGATCACTGAGAAAAGTCTCAATGACATCAAAATTATCTGGCTCATCGTCAACGATCAGAATACTAGACATAATATTTGGGGCAACTATAACGGAAACGGAAGTTGAATAATTTTTAGCACCTATTTAGTATTTATTTAATACTCATTTAGTACTACTCACAAAGCAATATAGAATGGGTTGAATCTGGCGGTATCGTCAATAGAATTTAATGCCAGGGCATTTTCAGTATGGGGCTAAATGGGGCTAAGTATAACCGCAACTTTTGGCTAGTTCTTGCTACTTCTCAATTGCAACAAACCCAAAATAATTTGTATAGAATAACTGAAAGTAACTTAAACAGAAATAACGCACCGGAAAATTAATTGGCACTCTTGGTGATTTTATTCTTATCAACCACTAATACGATACTATTGAAGGCGCAAAAACCTCAATACGTCTCTCGGCAAAACTGGCGACTCAACCCCTTAAACAAATACTAAACCAAATTCTCAATAAAAAACCCTTGAAATGCATTATGGGCAGCCAAGGGAAATTTAAATATTTAGATCAAGAAATTTAAATTAAGAAATTTAAATCAAGAAACTTAAACAAATATTACGGAAGTGCAGTTAGTTAAAGATCAGTTAAAGAAATTACTAATCTCTACACCAATACCAAACCGCTGGGCTAAACTCGGTGCAAAGGGCAAAATTACGATCAGCATACTGAACAAGAGGACTAGTCCCAAGAGATCCCGTTCCTCATCCAGTTCTGAAAGTTCATTTAACATGGGGCGTTCCAAGTCCCGCAGCAGGATTAAGATCAAGCCGCCCCAATACAGCGCCAACGGATTGATAAATGTGGCGATCGCCAGAAATACTAAGGTGAGGACCGTGGTCCAGCCGGCAGTTCTGCGCCCATAGACCGCTTGCACAATCCGTCCACCATCCAACTGTCCCGCTGGCATCAGATTCAGGGCGGTAACCACCAAACCCAGCCAACCCAAAACCGTCAGGGGATGAATCGCCAATACTTCAGCCCGTAAGGCATCGCCTAAGACCACCTTTGCCATCATGCCAACCAAAATCGAAGACTGGAAAATCTGACTCGGTACATCAATGGTGCCTAAATGTTTTCCTGTCAAGATTAAACCCGCCAACAGCACCCCAAAGGAAATTGTCCCGCTGGCAATGGGTCCAGCCACTGCCACATCAAACAAAGCTTTACGATGGGGAATTGTGCTAGTAATACGGCTAAATGCTCCAAAACAGCCTAACTGAGACGATGGCAATAGGAAAGGCAACCCTAACCCAATTTGATAACGTCGAGCCGTGAGACGCATCGCCAATTCACGACAGCCAAAAATCGCCACCAGACCGCCCGCGAATGGCAGGGCACGGCTATAGTCTGCCCAAGTTTGTGCTACACCGATACCAGATAATTGCAGCCCTAAGGAAAACACCGTATATATACTGGCAAGGATCAAAACCACCACCAGCACATTTTGCGCCCAGAAATTTGGCTCTGGGGTTGTGGCGCGGGTGGGTAAAATAATTACCACTGGTTTTCGTTCTTGACCTTCGACTAAAAAGAGGTTGTATTTATCGTCAAAGCGTTTCCGGAGGCTTTGGGTCATTTCGGCATGGGCAACCTCTGGATCATTCCGTAAATTACCGCGAAAGATCACCCCTTCTTGATAGGGAATCGTCTCCGTAGCATAGAACGTATCAATACCAAAAATCCCCTGCATTACCTTTAGATCCTCAACGGGAATCGGTTTAAATCTGATTCCTAGGGGATTGGTTAAAGGGTTAGCCATCGGTAACTGACCAGGTAAACCTTTGATACCTTTATTACCAAAGTTATTGGCAGATTTATTTAAGGAATTGGGTGGAGAATTAGGAGCATTGGATGAGTCCGAAGAATAGGAATTATCGTCCGTGGCTGGAGTTTGCGAGTCCTTAGGCTCAGGGTTAGCAGCATCTGATGCATTTGTATTTGCTAAATTTTGCATGGATTGCGCCTGAGACTGTTCTTTAATCAGAATTTGGCGAATTTGGTTCCCAATGGCAATATAACCAGTGCTAGACAAGACAAACAACAGTAATAATGCCGCAAAACTTAGGAATGTCCCTGTGACAAACAAAACGAAATAGATGAGCCAAGGAGCCATCAGTACCAGAAACTGGAGCCACGAAAGCCAACCAACCTTACCAAGTTTGCGGGAACGGGAATAACTCCAGACAACCAGGGCAAGGGTAACCAATAAAACAAGGGTGGGAATTAACGGAATAGTATTCATATCTCTAAGTTACAGGATTCAGGCAAGGATTGGGTCTCCAGAGCAACGACCCCGTAGGTATGTCAACTATGTAAACTGTTTAGATTACAGGGAAACTAGGGAAAACAGAAAAAATGTGCCATAGCAAAAATAGCCGATAGGTTGAGGCTTACACCATCCCTACCGGCTAGGATACTTTGACACAAACCACAGCGGACAGACCCCAAAGTTAGTTATGTCTTGGTTACGTCCTATTAACAATTCAAGTTATAGGGTCATTGTCAGACAAGATGTCTGATCTACGAGTGAGAAAGAAACGTGGAATGGACATCTTGTCCGTTGATCTGTCTTCTTTGTTGTGTGACCCTTAACTGAAACAAACATAATGGTTTAAGTTAATAGTTCTAACTAACAATTCCAACTAATAATTCCAACTAATAATTCAAGTTGATCAGCCCAAACAAGCCAATTCTTAGCGACTGGCGGCAGTGGAACCCTTGCGCACCTGTACGGATAAAACATCCAGCGCTCGGGCAAACTGAGGATCTGCCACCGTGCCCACTAGATCACGGTTTTTGATCAAACGTTCGCGATCTTCTTTGCTAATTTCCACCACCTGATCAGGGATGATCCCCGCTTGGTTAATGTCTCGTCCGTTGGGGGTGTAGTACTTGGCAATGGTTACCGCCATCCCCGAACCATCACTCAAACCGTGGACTGACTGCACCAAACCCTTACCAAAGGTTTTAGTACCAATTAATACCGCGCGTTTGTTGTCCTGCAATGCGCCGGATAAAATTTCGCTGGCACTGGCAGAACCATCATCTACCAACACCACCAAAGGCTTATCTGTTAAAGCTTGACGATTTGCGGTGAGGCGTTCACTTTCGCCCTTGCGGTCAATGGTGGAAACAATGGTGGCATTGTCCATCCACATCCGCGCAATTTCTGCACTGGAATATAACAAGCCGCCGGGATTAGACCGCAGATCCAGGACAAAGCCCACCACATTTTGTTTGAGATGCTCTTGGATTGCCTTACGCATATCACTGGAAGCATTGGCGTTAAACTGTCGCAAACTGATGTAACCCACCTTACCAATGGGGGTATTTTGCACTTCAGCCTTGACGGGATGGATTTCGATTTTGGCGCGTTTGAGTTCCACATCAAAGGTTCTGTCACCCCGTTTGATGCCTAGCTTGACCGTTGAGCCTTCGGGACCACGAATCAATGCCACAGCCTGATTCAGATCCATGCCCTCCGTAGATTTACCAGCAATGGAGGTAATAATGTCTTTGGACATGATCCCTGCCTTAGCCGCTGGGGAGTCCTCGATGGGGGAAACTACGGTAAGTCTTTTCTCATCTAAGCCCAACTGAATCCCCACTCCGGTCAATTCCCCCGAAGTATCAATCTGCATACTCTTGTATTGTTCCGGGTCCATGAAGCGGGTGTAGGGATCGTTTAGCAGTTGCAGCATTTCTCGCACTGCCCGATAGGCTTCGGTTTTGGAGCTATAGTCCCGTTTCTCAACAAACTTCCGTCGGACCTGTAGCCAGTCATTTTTGTTAAACGTGCCATCAACATACTCGCGGTTGATGACTTGCCAAGCTTCATCTACCACTTCCTTGGGACTATCACGCAATGCGGCAACGCTAGGATTTGCTAACTGAAACCCCACCACTGCGACTGCTGCTGCAAGGGCTGCGGTTGCACCCAATACCAGTCCACCTTTTGCCATGTCCAATTTTCCTGAAATGGATATATAACCGTACTTTAACACAAATCTATGACTTGTTGGGGGGGCAAGAGTTCCGCTGGTTAGTGCCTTGGATTAGCTCTTGATTAGCCCCTGATTCCAGATTAATTGAAGTTCCTGGGGAATGACATACGTTACAAGAAACGCAACAAAACGCCTCGGTTTAAATCTAGCACCTATACTCCTTGGTGATGGTTCCCCTGGGTTTGGGGTTTTGGTGTTGGTTTTAGCAGCAAAAACAATGCTTGATCTCGGACATGGCTATCTCAAGATATGGCTATTTTGAACATGGCACAGGGTAACTAGAAATTTAGTCATACCGGAATTAACTATCCCGAAAATCAATTTCAGGAAATCGATCTTAGAGAGGTAAACTATGCACCGATTTATGCCTCAGTTTCTCAGTAAAGGATTAAATGCCGGATTAAATGCACGGGCTAAGCTGCCACTAGAGCCAAAGTTGTCCTGGTGGCGACAGATCAGACAGGATGCCCGATTTGACCAGATTTTATTTTTGAGTTTGTTTTTAGGTTTGGGTGTCGGTGTTAGAGATTGGAGTTTTCACGGGGCGACGCTGTTGGTTAATTTGGCAGTGTGTGCCTTGACTCAGTTATTGCTCAGTGGTTTTCAGGCGCATTATCACAATAGCCACCCCCAGGGGGATCAATCACCCTTACGGCTTTGGCAGTGGGAGAGGCTCCCTAGTGCGGTAATCACAGGTTTGGGCTTAAGTTTACTGTTGCGTACTAATAACTATGGCGTGACCGCTGGGGTGGCTTTCTTGGCGATCGCCAGTAAGTTTTTGTTCTGTACGCGGATGGGGCAAACTGCTAGTCCTAAAACGAGTCCTAAAACCCCTAAAACCAGCGCTGTCAATGCTAAACACTGGTTTAATCCGGCAAATTTTGGGATTGTGGCGGCGTTATTGCTGACGGATCAAGCCTGGGTTGCTAATGGACAATGGGGCACTGAGGTTTGGTTAGCGTTGATCTTTCTGACTTTGGGCGGGATTGTCTTGCGCAAGGTGGGACGTTTGGAAACTAGCGGCACGTTTTTTGTGACCTATGGTTTGCTAGAGGCAATGCGGAACCTCTGGTTAGGCTGGACTTGGGATGTGTGGTTGCATCGGCTGACCAGTGGTTCGTTGTTATTGTTCGCACTGTTTATGATTACTGATCCCCGTTCCATTCCCAATGCTAAATCAGCGCGAATGATTTGGGCGATGGCAATTGCAGGATTAACGTTTATTTTTGTGAATCAATTTTATATAGCTGATGGGGTGTTTTATGCCCTATTCCTGCTGTCTCCGGTGACGATTTTATTGGATAAATTATGGTTGAGTCCTCGGTTTGAATGGGTACAGGGTTATAGTGCGCAATTCTTCAAATCTCATAATCCGTTGCAGTCTAAGGCGGTGCGTTCTGGCTTGAGTTTGGTATTTGCTGGGGTGATTTTCTTCGGTGGAATGCCTGGAGCTTGGGCTTTTTGCGGGTTCTATGTGGCTAAGGCTGATGCAAATCTCTATAACAAAGCTTCTCAGGTAATCATCGCTCGTAATGGCAATGACACGATTTTAACAATGGCGAATGACTACCAAGGGGATCTCAAAGATTTTGCCCTTGTGGTTCCTGTACCGACTCCGATCAAAAAGCAACAAGTACGGATTGGGAATAGCGCTATTTTGTCGCGGCTTGACAGTTTCACTGCACCTCGTTTGGTGGAATATTTTGATCCTGATCCTTGCGAGGTCAATAAGCTCAGAGAGAGTGCCATGCCACCTATGTCTGCTTCCGCACGGGCTAATGTTGCCTCAAGCCGAGCGGCAGGGGCTAGCCGAGGTGTCATCATTGAAGAGCGTTTTAGTGTGGGTGAGTATGACATTCTCATTCTGAGTGCTCGAGAGTCTGATGGTTTGGAAGCCTGGCTCAATGAGAACGGCTATAAAATGCCCAGCGGTGCTAGCCAAGTGCTTCAGCCCTATATTCGGCAAAAAATGAAGTTCTTTGTGGCGAAGGTGAATCTCGGTGAGCAGGCAAAAACTGGTTCGCAAATGTTACGTCCGTTGCAGATTGCCTATAGTTCGCCGAAGTTTATGTTGCCGATTCGGTTAGGGATGCTCAATGCTAATGGTGATCAGGATTTGTTGGTGTATATCCTGTCGTCTAAAGGACGGGTGGAAGTTACCAATTACCGCACGGTAAAGATTCCTTCTGATCAAGAGATTCCAACTTTCGTTAAGGGTGATTTTGCGAATTTCTATAAGTCGATGTTCCAAAATTCTTACCAAACATCGGGACGGAATGTGGCATTTTTGGAATATGCTTGGGATACGTCTAACTGTGATCCCTGTTCGGCTGAGCCGTTGACTCCGGCGGAATTGAAACAAGCTGGGGTGTTTTGGACTGGTAGTAATACGGGTAATCCAGGAATGGTTCCCCCCACTTGGCGCAGAAGACCCCGCCCGAATCAGGGGGTATTTGTAACGCGGCTCCATGTGCGATATACTCGCGACCGTTTTCCTTCGGATTTGACGTTCAAAGAGACTGGTAATTCGGAACTATTCCAAGGGCGTTATGTTTTGCGCCATGCTTTTAAGGGTGAGGCGACTTGTGCCGCTGCGACGACGTATCGGCGGGAGTTACGGAATCGTTATGAACGGGAAGCCCAAACCCTGGCGCAGTTAACTAGTTGGGATGTGAATGAGATTCGTCGTAAGATTGAGTTTCCGGCGGAACCTAATGACCCGAATAATGCTGGTGGTAATGGTGGCTTCTGGCAAAATATTTGGGGTGAATAGGGTTTAGCTGTAGTCATTTCTGGTTGTGACTCATTCAAATAAAGAGGATGGCTTCGATTATGCTCAGCCGTCGCTGCAAGTTAGCTGAGCGCAGTCGAAGCTATATTTTTTATTTAAACTATCTATATTTTAAACAATTGGTGTTGGGTAGAAGGTTGCAAGACTCTCGCCCCTCGCCTCAAAGGTGGAAGGGGAAACAATATAGTTGTTTAAAATGATTTGTAGAGGAGACTTCGACTTCGCTCAGTCCTCGGTCTATGTTAGCTGAGCGAAGTCGAAGCTGTGTTTTTTATTTGAATCATCTATATCACTGAGACAAGCATATTAGAGGGATTCTGTTTGCGGCTTACGGCGTGATTTGCCTGTTTTGGTTTTAGGTTGCTCTGGTCGTTCGCGGCGAATCCTTTCTAATAAGATGGCTGCGGGTTCGTCGTTGGGGTCTTGGGGGACGAGTTCGCCACGAAAGGCTTTGGCTAGGGTGGTTTGTTCGAGGCGGTCTAGCAGGACGCTGGCTTTTTGGTGTTCTTGCTCTATTCTGTCAATGGCTTTGAAAAGTTTTTCGACTTGGTTAACGATTTCTTGCTGTTCTTCTAGTGGTGGTAAAGGAAATGGATAAAGATTCAGTGTCTCAAGCTTAATGTTAGGTTGCCCACCACCTGCATAAGAGAAATTTCGTATGTTCTCTTTTTGAGATCTTAGATAGTACTCTAAGTAAAAATTCCCATATTGTGATCCCGTGTCAATTCCTACAAGACTGTCTGGGAAACACATGTCATAAGACAGAATCCCTGTATTACCAATTGTTGCTCCTACAATTGCGATAACAACAGTACCACTAGAGAACATCTTACTAACAGATAATCCATCATCATTTAGCGTCTGACGATGAGCTAAAATATATCCTCCTTCACGTGGCAAATCTCCAATTTGAATGAATGGATATTGTCCATCAAAATATTTTGGATCATTTCTGGGTCTTATTGTGAATTTTCCTCTAGAACAATTTGCATAACTACCAAGAGAACACCACAGCCAAGTATCGGGTATCTCTGGTAATTCATTCTCAAAATTTTGTAGACTAAAGCTTTCAACTGAGATGTTTTTACTTACTTTTATGAGATTCTTTTCTTTGTTTTCTCGAATTACTTCTATTAGTTTGATGACAGAATCTACATTAGGATTTTTTTCTCGCCAATCTTCTGTTAACTTGCCAGAGCAAGCCGCAGCTAAAACCGCTTGTTTATAACGCGCAATTAGTTTTGGGATGTGGCTTAGCTCATTACGTGCTGTGCGGTGGTGATCGCCTAGCCGATCCAACTTATCCACAATCCGCCGTTGTTCATTAAGTGGCGGTAGCATTATGTTAAAAGTTTTAACATGAGACGGCCCCATATTTTTTTGAGCAGTTCCAGTCCATGCAGATTCTGCTTGCGTAAAGAAATGATCTGATTTTAGGAAAAAGTATAAAAATCCCCTTTCTAATCTTTCTTCAGTAATAGGGCGAAATCTCATAATGCTTGTATTTAGCATCAAAGGTAAATCTTGAGGCTTAGCGATCGCCATTTTTCCTATAGATCCAGATGTTGCAACAAGAATGTCATTTGCATCTACAAGGAAATGTTTGTATTTTTGTTCAACTTCTTCTACATCAAGGTAATTACATAATTTTTTATCTATTCTTTCGTCAACAAAGGTACGGATATTTAAGAATGGAATACCACTTTCACGATATTGATATTTGCGTAAACCAGGTCCCTCCTGAAAAAAAACTACTTCAGGAAACCCAACTAATTCCCATCCCATCGGCAAATCATCACTCATAACCCAACCTCAACATAAAACAGTAACAAACACTACACTTCCTCAATGTCCAAAATTGGCGGCAATAAAACCCTTACTTGCTCAATCAAAACAGGTAAAACAGACTCAATCGCATCCCATAAAATAGCCTGATCCACTTGATCATAGCGATGAGCGATAATATTCCGCAAGCCAACCAAATCACGCCAATCTATCTCAGGATGATCTTGCCGAAACTCATCAGAAAGCCGCCGCACCGCCGCACCAATAATTTCAAATTTGCGCTCAACACCACTTTGCAACAAATTATTCGCAAGATAGTCACCATAGCCCATACCAACAGTAAAAGCCTGAATATACTCAATAGCCCTTACAATTTCCCACAATGAAGTAGCATCTTTATTACTTATCGGCATAAATCATCAAACAAGAACGTAAAATCTCAGAACGCATATAAGGATTTTTGAGCAAACACTTTTGCACCATATCAACAGGACGATGAAACAAAGCCTCAATCTCTTCCTGCATATCCAATCTATCCACTAATCTCGGCTGAATCTTCGCATCAAAAGTGACCAAAACATCTACATCACTGTCACACCGAAAATCATCCCTCAAAACCGAACCAAACACACTAAACTCCACGATTTTCCACCTTTGACAAAATTTAATAATGTCATCTTCAACAACATTCAAGCGATGATATACCTTCCCATATAAATCAATTGCCACAGCATTCATAGTGATACTCATAAATAAATTACCTCTGATCATTGACATTCATTTAGTTCGCATTCATTCTAGGCTTCACTCTGATATGAAATCTTCCCCTGATTCAGCCTGCATCAACTCCACATCCTCATACACCAACGCCAACGGACAGGAAAAATCAACACTCGTTAATTCCAGAACTGGCTGATCTTGATCCGTCGCATCCTCAGGATAAGCCGTTAACTCCCACTTACCCGCCACATTCTTTCGATAACAATCCACACTAATTTTCTCCGCATCAACCAATACATATTCCTCCAAACTAGGAATCTGCCGATAAAACCGAAACTTATCCCCACGATCAAAACTAGCAGTACTAGGGGACAACACCTCAATAATCAGCTTAGGATACCGAATCGCATCCATTGCCCTACGATCTTGATCATCACAACTCACCACCACATCAGGATAGAAATAGGGACCCACTGCACTCACACGCACTTTCGCATCTGACATCCGCACCTTACAGCCCTTACCACGCAAGAACACCCGCAATGCACTAGTCACATTTACCGCAATGTCATTATGGGGCAACGTCCCGCCCGCCATCGCGTAAACCCCACCATTAATATACTCATGACGCACCGACTGGTTAGCTTCCCACTCTAGATAGGCTTCAGGAGACATAAAACTATGTTGAACTTGAGCAATCATGATTTACCTCTGAAATGAATCAATGAATGATTGAACTATCTATTAAGCTTCTACTTCCCAATCTACCAAAAGCAATCCATCCACCCGACTAAACTCACGGGTATTATGAGTCACCAGCGTGAGATTATGGGCAAGGGCAATCGCGGCAATTTGCAAATCATAAGGACCAATGGGAGTACCCCTGCGCTCAAGCTCTGCCCTAATTTCTCCATAGATCTTTGCCGACTTGTCATCAAACGCAAAGCTAGTAAACACACTGAAAAAATTCTCAAACAGAGCCAAGTTTTCTACTCTGCGGCTACTCTTGGAGGCTCCATAGTATAGTTCTGCCTTAACAACATCACACAAAAAAATTGTATGCCTTGACACTGCTGCCATCCGAGTAGCAATTGGGGAGTTACTACGGGTTAAATACTGAATACAAACATTTGTGTCTAGAAGATAAGTCACAATTCACTCCAATTTCGTTGATCACATTTGCCTTGATCCCCACGTTCTAATGGTTCACCTTGCCATAAACCTGCTGTTCGCTCAAAAAACCTTGGATTCCAACCTAAATCATCGTTGTGATTCTCTTTGATCACTTCTGGCTGTAACGATTCAACTATTAATTTCAGCATAAACCAGCGATCACCCGTTGGCAGATCCAATACTTGCTGTTGTAGTTCCTGTAATGTCAATGGCTTGCTCCTAAAATTATCAACTCAACAACCATTGTTTCAAGTTCTAACTTAACTCAGTTGTTAGAATACTAGGTATTAAACAAGATTTGAGATCGATCCTAAGATTTTACACCTCCTCCTCAAAATTGGGCTGATCTGTCAATATCTCTTTGAATAGCTCAATCTCTGCCAAAGCATTGCGTAAATGACTAGCGATCGCCGCCGCAATCTCCTCAGGCTCCGTCATCTCATCCTCTGGATCATTACTATGATCCCGCAGCCAACTAATATCTAAATTATCGTTGCGATCGGCTATTTGCTCACGGGTAAAACAACGGAACCGCCCCTCCTCACCCTGATCCACACGCGGCGCTTTTCCCAACGGATCAGCCCCAAAAGCCGCCTCAAACTCTGCAAAATCCGCCACCGTCAGCGGTCTTGTTTTCCCGAAGCTCTCCATATTGGTGCGTAGGTCATAGACCCAAACCATCTTTGTGTTCCCGCGATCGCTCTTACCCCGCGTGAAAAACAACACATTCGTTTTTACCCCCTGCGCATAAAAAATCCCCGTCGGCAATCGCAAAATCGTATGCAGATCACAAAATTCCATTAACTGCTGTCGCAACTTTCGCCCCACGTTATCCTCAAACAGCACATTATCAGGCAACACCACCGCCGCTCGACCATTAGGTTTGAGAGCGCGATAAATATGCTCCACAAAAGCTAGTTGTTTATTGGAAGTATCCGCAGTAGTGGAAAAGTCGCTTCTAGTTGGCTTACCGCCACCCTTTTTCGTCCCAAACGGAGGATTGGTCAAAATCACATCTGCTTTACCTAAACTCGTACCATCGGGCGAAAGACTATCCCCACAATTCACACCACTTTCAATCCCATGCAAAAGTAAATTCATCAAACAGAGGCGATGGGTATCAGGAACCAATTCCAAACCTCGAAAAGCGCGATCCCGTTGAAAATTCCCTTCCGCTTCTGTCAAGCTATAGAGATTATCAGTTTGCAGTTTGATGTAATGATCCGCCGCCACTAAAAAACCACCCGTTCCCGCCGCCGGATCTTGAATTGTTTCTCCCGCCTTCGGTTGCACCAATCGCACAATGCAGTCAATCAAAGGACGTGGCGTAAAATATTGCCCTGCACCGGATTTCTTTTCCGCCGCATTCTTTTCCAATAAACCTTCATAGAGATTGCCTAAACCTTCTTCCTGTGCCGAAAACCAATCCAAATCATCAATTGCATCGGTGAGCGCCTTCAGATTTGTTGGCTTGCGTAATTTAGTCTGAGCATCGGTAAAAATCGCCAAAACCACAGGGTCATTCACCTGATTTGCCGTACCCAAATCCAGCAAAAGCCGTTTATAAAAATCTAACTGCTCCAATCCTTCACGCTGATCCAGATCCTGCCAGCGATAGTTTTCCGGTAAGCGGTTTTCTTTACCCGTTTCCGCCAACATCTTCAGGAATAGCAGATAGGTTAGCTCTGTGACATACTCGTTATAGGTGATGCCGTCATCTCGCAAAATATTACAGAGATTCCATAACTTCGCGACAATATCACGGGTCACATTCCCA
The DNA here is from genome assembly GCA_044358815.1 of Pseudanabaenaceae cyanobacterium. Taxonomy (GTDB): domain Bacteria; phylum Cyanobacteriota; class Cyanobacteriia; order Pseudanabaenales; family Pseudanabaenaceae; genus JBAXSK01. Next base: position 19,459 of record JBIKNH010000044.1, read on the forward strand.
TTGCCATCATTCAGAATATCTTTGTCTTTCATGGTCATGCTTGCCTTTGCCACATTTCCTCGTTGATATCACCTAAAATCGTTTCTAATTGTCCCTCAAAAATGCGATTAAGTCGCTGAAAACCACCATCTCTCTGAAAATTACCCTGATCAAGGGATTCACGATCCACCACAATTTCTTTAATCATCTGCTGTTCAATCCGGCGTAACCATTGACGCTGCGGCTCAGTCCAAGACCGTCTTGCCAAAATGCGGCGCATCGCTCCTTTCACCCGATCCTCATAGGGAATTAACGGATCACCCAATGCCGCCTGACGCACAAAACCAATAATCGAAGCGGCAATATCTTCATTTTTGGTATCTCGCCATGCTTGCTGTAAATAGGCTTCTGAGTAGCCCATTTTGTCAATTTCTAGCCGCAATTCCCGTAAATGAGCACGAGTCAACTCACGGGGACGTTGCAAAACCACCGTAAGCGCCGCAATTTTATTGACATGATTCTGCACATAGTCCATAAATCCATCAAGAAAGTCTTCAGGTTTTTTGCCCTTGCCATAGCCTCGCTTTACAAAGAGCACCTCATCATGATGTTCCGAAATGGGAATCCAGGTTCCTTCATATTCAGGATGCCATTCCCATGATTGCCCCAGTTGTGGTTGTTCCTTGACCCAAGCCACAATGGACTCTAGAGGGCTATTCCGTAACTTGTTAAAAGTAGTTTCTGGAGTTTCACCAATATTCGCTTCATATTGTTCTTTGGCTCGATCGCCCATCCTTGAGAGTCGCTGCCGTAACTTTATAACTAATTGATCACGAATGATTTTTTGATGTTCAGGATCAGCTACTTGCCTTAGTTCATCGAATAATTGCCCCAACGGAATCGCAGGATTCACCACCACAGGCTTCATATCGCTGACCTCTTGCATCTTTTCATAAATGCCCACCGCATCATAAATCTTAAATACGGTCTTGCCGATCTCCTCACAACGCCTGGTTGCTCTCCCTAGCATCTGCTCATAGAGAATCCGACTATTGACGCGGCGCAAAAATACTAGATTACAGATTTTGGGCACATCGATTCCAGTAGTCAGCAAATCCACCGTAACGGCAATTTTAGGTAAAGTATCATTACGAAAGCTACGAATCTTGGCTTGCACATCATCGACAGAACCTGTTAGTTTTTGAATCGCATCATTTTCTAATTCCTCATAACGTTGCTGCATAGCGTTCTTAAGTTCCCGAACAATGTCACTCGCATGACGCTCATTAGCCGCAAAAATCAAAGTTTTCTCAGGTAACATTGGATCGATTCGTACCGCCAGTTCCTGCGCGATCGCCCGATTAAAGGGAATCGTAATCACCTTCTTATTGAACTTTGCCACATCAAAATTCAATTCATCGGGTATATTAGTTAGTCGCACCTCCCCTGATGAGGTATTGTAAATCGTCACATCTTCCTTAGCCCGAAACGTAATTCCTGACTGATTTAATGATGTACCAATTTGGATCGGTGGCTCATGATCGATTAGCACACCATCCATCACTGCATCACGATAGCTATAGGTAAAAATCGGTTCATCAAATATCTGCTTCGTATGTAAAGCAGGTGTTGCTGTTAGTCCAATTTTCACCGCGTCAAAGTGTTCTAAAACCCTGCGATATTTAGAAATATAGTCTTCCTGACTACGGAAACTTAGCTCCGCATCAGACATTTCTCGATCGAGCAAATAGCCCCGATGACATTCATCAATTAAAATCAAATCATACTGATCAACAGGCGGAATCTCGCTATTTTCCTTAGCATATAACACTCGCTTGATCAAACTCTGAATTGTGCAGATATGCACCTTCGTTTCTAATGCAGGGTCAATATCCTTTAACCCTTTGACACCAAAAATGTCAGCAAAGGTTTTGGTATTTACGACTTTGGTATTGCCAAACTCATCGGCAGTTTGATTCCCCAAAGCACTGCGATCCACCACAAAACAAACCCGTCGAAATCGCTTCGTCGAGAGCAGACGATAGAGTAAAGCAATTGCTAATTTAGTTTTGCCTGTTCCCGTCGCCATCGCCACTAACATTGAACGGCGATCCCTTGCTAAATGCTCTTCAATTTTGGCAATGGCTCGTTTTTGATGGTCATAGAGATTAAAGCCAAACTGCAAAGCCATATTTTTTAACTGTGCATGGGCTGCTTCTCGATCCATATTCAACAAGCTCTCTAAGCCTTCGGGAGTCATCCACCCTGTCAAAGCACGACTGTGGTTTGTGGACTTCCGCACATCCCGAAACCAAATGCCACTCTCAGTTTCTATTTGCTTCAGAAAAGGTCTACTGTTACTCGCAAACACAAAGGGAACTTGATATTCTCCCCAAGGGCTAGTTTTGACCGTCTCCCATCCCTCCCCCGCTCGAAAGCCCCTAGCATATCGTTCTGCCTGAGTGAGTGCCGTAGCCACATTTTGACACTGCCGTTTCGCCTCAATCACAGCCACACAGCGCGTACCGATAAACAGGGCATAGTCAGCGATTCCTTTGGCGGTTCTCCACTCAGCGATTGCCATATTTTTACCCTTCACTGGTCGCGTGCCCTTGCCATAACGTAACTCTTGGCTGTTCGCTAACCATCCGGCATCGCGCAATTGCTGATCAATAATCGCCCTAGTCTCATCCTCATCAAGGTTAATCCTGGCAGCAGCCCGATCTGCTAGGGAAATAATATCAGCAGTTTGTTTCGCTGGTAGTTGGGCAGATTTTGCCTGAAGAATTGCTAACTGTGATGCAAGGGCGATCTTTGACTGCTCAGATTCCCTAGCCAATTGCTCCCACACCAAACGATCTTCAGCCTCTTGATTGGCTCTTTCTTCAGCACTCAACAGCGCAGCAGCTTTTTCTGCGGCAGCCTGTTTTGCCCGTTCCGCCTCACTGCGAGTTTCTTCAAGGGCAAGTCGGAGGCGTTGGAGTTCTGCTGCCAAGTCCGCTGTTATATCAGTTGGGTTAGGGGGTGGCACGAAAACCCCAGGTTTAAAATCTCGATCCCCACTAAAAGTCTGATGGAACCAAATGCCCAAATGCCTAGAAATTTTTAATAACGTTAGAGCTTCCCTATGGTTCCCCATATATTCATGGGTTGCCTTATTACCTGCCATCCTAATCTGATGGAACAGATTCGCCACCTCATCGGAAATAATTTTCTCGCCTTTCAACCGTCGCAACAAATCGGTTTGGGATTCGCCAACGGAAAGAAATAACCCCGTCTTGGCAGCAGTCAACTGGGCAAGTAGTTCCGCAAACTGCCGTAACTTCATCAAGCAAGTACTGGGATCGTCTTGGAAATAGCGTTCAGCCAGAGCACCGAGACGAACTAGTTGTACGTCGTGGGAGTGCAAGAAACTAAAATTGGCTGATTCTCCTGCCATACTTTGTTTGTTTTTTTGATATTAAAACTGCTTACGTAAACACTTCTTGCTTAAATATTTTATTAGTTCACTTGGAAATCACTAAAGAGTAATAATACCATTTTTTTGAGTTTCATCTAGTTTTTCCAGTGAGTCATCGGGTATTGTGGGATCATTTGTCAATCGTTCCTGATCGTGACTAGATCACCAAACTAGATCACCCAAATAGATCACGGACTACACGACTCTTATTCCTCAGTGGGGCTAAATTTAACCATGCTTAATCCACCTATTCGTTTTGGTACTGACGGCTGGCGCGGTGTAATTGCCGATGAGTTTACCTTTGCCCGTTTAGGGACGGTGGTTCCTATTGCGGCAACGGTTCTACGGGAAACCTACAGCACGGCTTATAACTCCAGTAACACGATTGTGGTGGGTTATGATCGGCGTTTTTTGTCTGAAACCTTTGCCGCCCATACAGCTAAAGCCGCCAGTCAAACTGGTTTAAATGTGTTATTAGCGGATCGGTTTGCGCCAACTCCGGCATTTAGTTGGGCAGCCTATGATCACAAAACCGTCGGCGCTCTAGTAATTACCGCCAGCCACAATCCCGCTGCTTACTCAGGACTGAAGCTTAAGGGACCCTTTGGCGGTTCAGTTAGTCCTGATTTAACTGCTCAAGTGGAAGCCAAATTAGCTGCCTTAGACGAAGCTACGCCCCTAGATCAGATCACTCCTGGAGAGATTCAGCTATTCAATCCTTGGGAAAGTTATTGCGCTGCCCTACGCACTAAAGTCGATATTAATCGCATTCGTGAAGCGATTTTATCAGGCAAGCTGACGGTATTTGTGGATGTGATGCATGGAGCCGCCGCCGGAGGACTAGGGGAAATTCTTGGTTTAACCGCCGCAGATACCGCGCATCTAGTGGAACTGAACGGCAATGCTGATCCTTTGTTTGGTGGTGGTGCGCCGGAACCTTTACCGAAGTATATCGGAAATCTCTTGCAGTCTGTGAAAGACTATCAGCCCCAACAATCCGATGGCTTAGTAGTGGGCTTAGTATTTGATGGAGATGCTGACCGCATTGCTGCCGTAGACAGTCAAGGGAATTTCCTCAGTTCGCAAATTCTGATTCCCATTCTCTTACAACATCTCACCGTATCTCGCGGCTACAAAGGAGAATTTATTAAAACCATTAGCGGTTCTGACCTCATGCCCAAGGTTGCCGCCTTATACGATTTGCCAGTGTATGAAACTCCCGTAGGTTATAAATACATTGCCGAACGAATGCTCAGCCAAGGGGAGGGCGCAGTATTACTGGGTGGTGAGGAATCCGGCGGTATTGGTTATGGCACTCATATTCCAGAACGGGATGCTTTACTTTCTGCTTTGTATGTTCTCGAAGCAATGATCACCACGGGGCAAGATTTGAGTGTTATGTACGAAGCACTGCAACGGGAAACTAATTTTCTGGCGCACTATGACCGCATTGACAAGCATTTACCCAGTATGGCAGCCCGCACTAAATTAGAAGCGAGTTTAGCTCAAGCTCCTTTAACGGAAATCGCCGGACGGAAGGTAATTAATGTCACTGCTCCCGACGGTTATAAGTTCTATTTGGCGGATGGTAGTTGGTTGCTGGTCAGATTTAGCGGTACGGAACCTCTATTACGGCTCTATTGCGAAGCTCCCACCCCTGCCTTAGTTGCTGAAACCCTCGAATTTATTTCTCAATGGGCGGATCAGTTTGATTAAGAGCTTTATCCCTTTTCTTGTTCCCCTCTCACCTTTTGGGAGAGCAGGGTGGTTTCATTTTCGGAAACGTTTTAAGGGGCTATGTTCTAGCCACATT
>JBIKNH010000045.1:0-24223 GCA_044358815.1 Pseudanabaenaceae cyanobacterium
CCATCGCATGGCTACGGCTGCCATTGCAACGATTCCAGAATATCAAGATTTATTTGCGGCGGCTTTCCCAGATCGTCCCTATGTTAAAGCAGAAGTAGAAGATAACGTTCGTGCTGGCATGGCGACTAGTGCTTATATTCGGACTTTAATTGCGAATCAGGCTCCGTTTCAGCAGTGGCTTAGGGGTGATGAAAATGCCCTATCACCGCAGGAATTGCGAGGCGGGATTACATTCTTTAAATCTACCTGTGTGCAGTGCCATACTGGACCAAGTTTAGCGGCAAATAATTTCTATGCCATGGGTTTTGCGGATCATCCCAGAGATTTAACGGGTTTGAATTTAGGGCGTGGTACTGTTACTCAAAATCCTAAGGATGACTTTAAGTTCAAAGTGCCTCAGTTGTATAATCTAGTTGATAGCGCTCCTTATGGTCATGGAGCTTCTTTTAATTCAATTAGGGAAGTAGTGCAATATCTCAATAGGGGCGTGCCACAGAAGCAGGAGGTCGCCTATGCAGGGAATTTATCTGGTCTGTTTAAACCTCTAAATTTGGATGAAACTCAAATTGATGACTTAACCGCTTTTATTGAAACTGGTTTACGAGATCCCGATTTAATGCGTTATGTGCCTGAAAAATTACCTAGTGGTCTATGCTTTCCTAATAATGATCCTGAGTCACGGCAGCAATTACATTGTGATAGCCAAGCATCTGCCCCAGGGCAGGACTCAACCTCTAGCTAAATTGAGTATTCCTATAGGATTCTCATAATGTCCGTCATTGAACCTAAACTCAACCCACCAAACTCACCGCAAACTACGCTAGGATATGTATCTGATGTGAGATAAACCTATCCATGACGCGCATTTGTATCCTCGGTGGCGGATTTGCTGGCTTATACACGGCGCTTGGGTTAGCTCGATTGCCTTGGTCAGACACCCCAGAGATTGTCCTGATTGACCAGAATGATCGCTTTGTCTTTACACCCTTGCTGTATGAGTTAATTACTGGTGAACTGCAAGAGTGGGAAATTGCCCCCACTTTTAAGGAATTACTCGATCCCATAGATGCCATCAGCAAAAATCCCATTGATTTCATGCAGGGTAAGGTGACTAATATTGATTTACCTAATCAGCAGTTTACCCTCAGTATTTCTGATACAGAAACGGTGATTGGTTATGATCGGTTACTGATTGCCTTAGGTGGTACAACTCCAATCCAGCAGGTGTCTGGGGCTGCTAATTATGCTTTGCCATTTCGGAACTTAGCCGATGCTCAGCGACTGACTAGCAAACTAGCTGAATGTGAAGCTAGGGGAGCCGCGACAATCCGCGTCTGTGTAGTCGGAGCGGGTAATAGTGGTGTGGAATTGGCTTGCAAAATTAGTGATCGCCTTGGGGAAAGAGGGCGGGTGCGACTGGTGGATCGCGGACATAGCATTTTGTCCCAATCCCCTGTGGGAAATCGTCAGGCAGCGGAACAGGCTTTAAATAAGCGCGGGGTTTGGGTTGATCTCAATACCGCTGTGACCAATATCACCGCGACGGATATTACCCTGAATACTCCCGAAGGCAGCGATACTCTACCGGTGGATCTAGTGGTGTGGGCAGTGGGCAATAGTTACGCCAATTTCTTGACTCAGTTACCCGTGAGCCATCATCCCCAGAGTGGTGCATTAGTCACGTTGCCGACACTTCAGTTAGCCAACTATCCCGAAGTATTTGTCGCAGGTGATGTGGCAGGCTATAAAGCTAATTATCAATCTAGTGATTTAGCAGATTGGCTCCCCGCAACGGCGCAGGTGGCTTTCCAGCAGGCGAGTTATGCGGCTCCAAATATTTGGGCAACTTTACACAATCAACCATTGCAACCGTTCCAATATGTGCCCCTTGGGGAGATGATGACCCTTGGGATGGATGATGCAGCGATGTCTGTATTAGGGAAATTTACCATCACGGGTTTACCTGCCCAATTAGCTAGACAGATGGCTTATGTATTGCGGATGCCGACCCTAAACCATCAGCTAAAGGTAGCAAGTAGTTGGGTACTCAAACCAGCAATTTCTTGGTTTCGTAATCAGTGGTTAAAGGAAGATTAACTCTTAAATTAATTCTTAAACTAACCTTCTATTAACGATCATTTTCACACCCATCTATGCTTAATCGGTTACGGGCAGCAATTCTATTTTATACTGTGCTGCCTGTGCCGCCCTCGGCTGATCTGGACTTTCGCGGCATCGCTTTTTTTGCGCCTGGCATTGGCTTAATTATTGGCACACTTCTAAGCCTAGTGCAGACTTTGTTGGTTTGGCGGTGGGGAGTCAATGAGAATCCATTACATCACCTGTTTAATGCCGTGGTGGCGGTGGCGTTGTGGCTAGGTTTAACCGGAGGCTTGCACATGGATGGGGCAATGGATGCCGCTGATGGACTGGGGGTTACTGATCCCAATCGGCGTTTGGCGGTTATGGCAGATAGTCGTGCCGGAGCTTTTGGTGTGATGGCAGGGATTATGATTCTCTTATTGAAGGTAGTGGCTTTAAGTCAATTAGGGAATGGTAAGGAATTTTATTTGAGTCAATGGGGTATCGTGACTGCTGCGGTATGGAGTCGCTGGGGGCAGTTAGTCGCAATCTTGCACGATACTTATCTCAAAACGGAAGGTAAAGGTAAATTTCATCAGGACACTTTGGAACCTTGGCATAGTAGTGTTGCAGCATTACTGCTCCTCGGTTTGCAAATCTTATTGGGTCTGGGTTTATCCCAATGGGAATTAACCGGATTCTATTTAGGGATTGGCAGTGGTGCGATTGGTCTACTTGTAAGCTGGTGTGTTAGAAAATGGTTCGCTAGCAAATTCGGCGGACATACCGGAGATACCTATGGAGCAATTGTCGAATGGTCAGAGGCACTGATTTTAGTGGGATTAGTTTTGGCATTTAGTGGCTAATAGGTTCTAGAATTAAGTTCTAAATAAGTTCTAAATAAGTTCTAAAACTATGAAATCTAGTCAAAATCTAGTCAATTTCGGTAATCTTTTCAGGTTCTTGATTAGCCAATAAATCTAAAGCCATTTGATATAAATTCCGTTTTGCTAAGCCCGTCTGAGCCGCTAATTGACGACTCGCTGCCGCCGTGGAAAGACCCGAACTTAAAAGATCTCGCAATGTATTCTGTAATTCTGTTTCGGATAAAGCCACTGGTTCCATTATTGGCGCACCAGCTAAAATTACAGTAAATTCCCCACGAGGTGCATGATTTGTGTAATGGCTCACCGCATCAGTTAGGGAACCACGCCAGCATTCTTCGTGAAGCTTCGTTAATTCCCGCGCTAAGGCAATTTGGCGATCGCCACCGAAAATTGCGAGAAAGTCATTTAAAGTGCGTAATAATCGATGGGGTGATTCGTAAAAGATTATGGTGCGTGACTCAGTTTGCAGTGCTTGGAGGCGATTCTGTCGAGGCTGTTTCTCTACGGGCAAAAATCCTTCAAACACAAATCGTTCCGTTGGCAAACCAGAAATGGTTAATCCAGTAATTGCCGCAGTCATGGAAGGGATAGGACAAACCAAAATTCCAGCATTAATACAGGCTTGAACCAGTTCCGTACCTGGATCAGAAATCCCAGGCATTCCTGCATCGGAAACTAAAGCAATATTCGCACCAGCAGATAACTTTGCGATCAGTTCAGGAATTCGACTGGGATAGTTATGGGCATGATAACTGATTTGAGTTTTTTGAATCCCTAAATAATGGAGTAGCTTTCCGGTGTGTCTGGTATCTTCAGCCGCAATGTAATCTACAAGCTTTAATGTGGCAATACCGCGCAGGGTCAGATCTTCCAAATTACCAATGGGAGTTCCCACTAAATACAATTGACCGCAACCATTGGCATAGGTCTGATCTTTTGTCTGTTCACCCATTACGCTACCTTTTTAAAATCTCTCAACTGTCTAGTTATCTAATAATTACATCTTCCAAAGTTTATTTTCTAATTCTCGAACCTGCCGCTCTAAACGATCAATGCGTCCCCGCAGTTCGTCCACCTCATTTTGGCGAGGTACGCCGATGTCCTGTAGTACATTACGGATCTGCCGCTGAATTAATTGTTCTACATTGCCTTGTTCTGATTTAATGCGATTCGTGAAATCATTAATAAAATCCGTCGCTTGATCAGGATCGATTTTACCTTCTTTCACCCATTCGTCAGCCGCTTCTTTTAATCGTTCCGCCATCAGGGAAGTTGTGCCTACGCCAAGGAGCAGTAGTTGTTTGAGCAAAGATGCATTATCCATAATTAGTTTGCCGTTATTGGATTGGTAGGAAGATGAAAATCAATAAAATGGAAAAGATAATCTAGGATGATTTATGAATTCATTACAGATAGTGCCCCGTCATATTTCTAGTCCTGTAATTCAGGTGTAGATGAATTGACAAGGCACTATGGCGAACAGGCTTGAATTACCTAACAGGCTAAATCAAAACCTAAACTGGGTCCACATCAATGGCTTGGGCAGACATTAACTGTTTCCGCTCTTCTAGTTTGACAGACAACGTGGTGACCTGCTGCTGCAACTCGTTGATTTCTGTCACTTTACTCTGTTCCACTAGGGTGCGCTGCATTTCTGACCAGAAACTAAAGAACCAAGCCAATACCGCCCCAAAACCAATTGCACCAATAATCTCAAGGGAGATCGGCGCAGTGATAGTTAACTGAGGTAAGACCTTTAAAGAAGCAGTGTGGGGGTTAGCCAAAGCGAATAAAACTAAGGCAAGGGCAAAAACAAATAAGAGAAAAAAGTTAACTTGACGCATAAGCTTAAATGATTAAATTTGATCAAAAAATTGTTGCGGAGAAGTTGCTTCAGCGAATGTTTAGACAAAAAGTATATTTTTAACGGCGTGTTTTAACTGTATTCTATATTCCCAGTTCCATTCCCACCTTGACAGTCTGGTTAACCATCGGGAAAGGCTCTAGACTAGACTTGACATTAGAATATATTACATAGCAATCCGATTACCCCCAAACCATAGGAAAATTCAAGATTGGCGGCGCAAAAAATACATGATCCTGACAGGTTTTCCCCATCGGTTCTTGACCTGAGCTACTGCCAGTAGTGCGCCAATTATCCATTCCCCGCAAACTTTCCCGCAAACTAAAGCCACATCCCCAATCTATCTATTATGTCCCAGTCATTTGGTCATCCCTCCCGCCGTAAAGTTTTAGGTTTCCTAGCGGGGGGATCAGCCCTGGGTGCGACCCTAGCCACTCAGACTACTGCTTCAAATCCGGCTCATGGCGCTGACAGTAATACTAATAACAAGGCTGCTACTACTCCCGCCACCCGCAAACCGCCTCGGCTCAATGTCGGCGACACAGTGGGGATGGTCGCACCAGCAACGGGATTTTATGAGCCAGAGGAAATTGAAATTGCCAAGGAATCCATTGAGCAATATGGCTTCAAGGTCATTCTCAGTGACAATATTATGGCGCAACATAGTTACTTAGCTGGCACAGATCAACAGCGTGCCAATGACATTAACGCTATGTTCGCCCGCAATGATGTTAAGGGAATCATGACTTTTGCCGGTGGTTATGGTTGCAGTCGCATTTTGCCTTACCTTGACTATGACTTAATTCGCCGTAATCCTAAGGTGATTTTGGGACATAGTGATATTACAGCGCTCTTGTTGGGGATTTATCAAAAAACTGGGGTAGTCACTTTTCATGGTTCGTCAGGATTAACTGGGGTTGGGGAGTATGCGATGGAACATTTTCGCCGCACGGTGATGCAGTCCCAAAAAGCGGGCAGAATCGCCCAACCTCCCGCCAACACCAGTAAAGAAGTGGAGCGCACCAATCGCGTGATTTCCATTGTGAAAGGCAAGGCTAGCGGTGCTTTAGTGGGTGGTAACTTAACCCTAGTGACGAATCTGATGGGCACACCCTATGAAATTGATACTAAGGGTAAAATTCTCTTTTTAGAGGAAGTGGGAGAAGAACCCTATCGCGTCGATCGGATGCTGACTCAACTCTGGCTGGGGGGCAAATTTCAAGACGCTGCCGGAATTGCCCTAGGACGGTTTGCTAATTGCGAGTCCAAAGAATATAAACCCTCTTTTTGGACCACCTTTAGCGTTGAACAAGTGATCAGGGATCGCTTTATGCCCCTTGGTAAACCGACGTTATATAACTTAATGTTTGGTCATGTCAAAGAGAATGCAGTTTTACCCCTTGGGGTCATGGCAACCCTAGACGCAACCGCCAAGACCCTAACCCTGGATGAGAGCGCCGTAATCTAAATAGTGGCACGAGTGGCGTGATCTGGCATTTCACTAGATCACTTCTAGATCATCTATGGGTAATGGCTTGCATCTGGTCTAATCAAATTCCTTGGGTAGATAATTTTTTGATTTTGGTTACCTTAGTCTGAATTATGGTAATGATTGACACAAATTGCGCCATAAGTCACCGACTGGCTTATGATCATTATTAGCAATTAACACCCTTGGAAATATCTAAAAGATTTATATGGTAGCGGCTCCAGAGAAAACAGTCCCTTCCGCAGGCGCTGAGAATCTAGGCGTGATTGTCCGACGCAAAACCCGCCCTGTCCAAGTTGGCAACATTACCATCGGTGGCGGTCACCCCGTAGTAGTGCAGTCAATGATCAATGAGGACACCCTCGACATTGAAGGCTCGGTCGCTGCCATTCGCCGCCTCCACGAAATTGGCTGTGAAATCGTGCGGGTGACGGTTCCTAGTATGGCTCATGCTAGTGCAATGGCAGAGATCCGCCAGAAGTTGATCAGTACTTACATGGACGTGCCTTTGGTCGCCGATGTACACCACAACGGCATGAAAATTGCCCTCGAAGTCGCCAAGCATATCCACAAAGTTCGGATTAATCCAGGGCTGTATGTATTTGAAAAGCCCAAGCCAAACCGCACCGAATACACCCAAGCAGAATTTGACGAGATTGGCGAAAAAGTACGGGAAACCCTGAAGCCGCTAGTTTTGAGTCTCAAGGAACAGGGCAAAGCAATGCGCATCGGCGTAAATCACGGTTCTTTAGCGGAACGGATGCTGTTTACCTATGGTGACACCCCCCAAGGGATGGTGGAATCTGCTGTGGAATTTATCCGGATTTGCGAAGATTTAGACTTCCGTAATATCGTGATTTCTATGAAAGCTTCGCGGGTTCCAGTGATGATTGCCGCTTATCAGTTGATGGTGAAGCGCATGGACGAATTGGGCATGGATTATCCGCTCCATTTGGGCGTAACGGAAGCTGGAGACGGTGAGTATGGACGGATTAAATCCACCGCTGGGATTGCAACCCTTTTAGCCCAAGGCATTGGTGACACGATTCGCGCTTCTTTAACTGAAGCTCCCGAAAAAGAGATTCCCGTTTGCTATAGCATTCTGCAATCCCTTGGTTTACGCAAAACCATGGTGGAGTATGTGGCTTGTCCTTCCTGTGGGCGCACGCTGTTCAATTTGGAAGATGTGCTTCATGAAGTGCGAGAAGCAACCAAACACCTTGTGGGTTTAGACATTGCTGTGATGGGCTGTATCGTCAACGGACCTGGCGAAATGGCAGATGCAGACTATGGCTATGTGGGTAAAACTCCTGGCATTATTTCTCTATATCGCGGCAAGGAAGAAATCAAGCGCGTGCCTGAAGCTGAAGGTGTGGCGGAACTGATTAACCTCATTAAAGCTGATGGTCGTTGGGTTGATCCGGAATAGGTAGGACATTCTTGTTGCAAATAAATTCAAATCAATTCCAAATCAACTAATAAATTCTGTCGAGAGATTAAAAACTACATCACTATGACTCAGATTCGTATTGGCAATGGTTATGATTTACATCGCTTAGTTCCGGAACGGGATTTAATTCTAGGTGGTGTAAAGCTAGACTATGAAAAAGGCTTGCTGGGTCATAGTGATGCCGATGTTTTGACCCATGCGATTATGGATGCGCTGTTGGGTGCATTGGCATTGGGCGATATTGGGCATTATTTCCCTCCCACCGATCCCAAATGGAAGGGAGCCGATAGTATTACGTTATTGGAACAGGTTTACGGTTTAATTACAGAACGGGGTTGGCAGATTGGGAATTTAGATGCGGTGGTGATTGCGGAAGCGCCGAAACTGAAGCCCCATCTATTGGCAATGCGGCAAAGGCTAGCAGGGGCTATGGGTATTGATATAGACCAGATTAGTATTAAAGCTACAACGAATGAAGGTATGGATGCCGTCGGGCAAAAGGAAGCGATTGCAGTCCATGCGGTGGTGCTTTTAGTCAAAGAGAAGGGTTAAATTTCACGTCATCTCTTACCAGTTCTGAAACTACATTGCAATTATTGCCGTTCCTTCATAGTAAGAATCCCTCATAAAAAACACCCCTGATTCTGAAAATCAATCAAGGATGTTTATCTTAGGTTGCTTAGAACTAAAATCAACTAGAACATAATCGGATGTTCCTAAAGTTGACTCACAGTTTTAGCGGTAGTTTTCAAACTAGGACTGAAGAACATCGGGATAAACTTCTCCACAAAATTCACGGGATCACGTTCCCATGCGTTCTTAACTAAATTCAAACGGGTTGCATTGAGATCAGCATTAAACACGGCTTGGGGCAAATGTTCCATGAGATATTGAGGACGTTGCCACAGGGGCAGAGTCTCGGCAATCTTCGCGATATTCTCAGCCCGACGGAATTCTGCTCCAGCTAAAATATCCATTCCTGACTCAAAGGCAGCATGTTCAATGGCAATGAACTTCTGTTTAGCCTGCTCGACTTTGCGCTGATGGGCAGGACTCTGTTTCGCAATGGCAGCGAGACGGCGATTTCCCCAACGCACATGGGCAGCTTCTTCAGGCAAGATCTTGGCGATAGTGTCCCGAACTTTCTGATTTACAGCAGTGGGTTCCTGGGCATCTAAGGCGTGAATGTGGGCGGCAAAATACTCACAACCACGCTTCTCTGTGACATTGATCGCTGCTAAAGCTTCAATAACAATGTCCTCAGGACTGTTGTTGGGGTCGGTAACTATGAGGCGATCAAACTCATCAATATAGGAAGTACCCGGCGGTTTACCCACAGGCTGATCCAAATCACAGAGTAAATCCGTCAACCACACGGCATGACGAGCCTCGTCAGCCAAATGGTGCGACAAATCCTGCACTAGATCCCTTGGTTGACCGTCAAGTACTTCGATTAAATTCGTCAGGTCACGGCAACTACGCTGCTCACTAAAGCGATAACGATTCAGAGTAATCATGTGGATTTCCGGCTGGCGCACCACTTGACTTAAAATATCGCGGGCGTTCAGTTCACCCCGCAGTTTACGCGGATAAGCAACGGTCATAAAAATAAAACTAAATCATCTCAAAAGTTTTCCACCCTTATCCTAGTCACGTCTGACGTTTTAGCCTAGACACTAGAGAGAGAAAAGAAATCCCAGATGACACTGTTACATGGACTATTACATAGGCTTACCATGACTTATGGGAATAATTTTGGAGGGATTTTAGCAGAGTTTAGGCACGGAGAGACTGCAAAGTATTGGGACCAATCACCCCATCCACAGGTAAACCATAAAAAGCTTGGGCACGTTTTACAGCAGTAATGGTGGCGGGTCCGGCAATGCCATCAATTGCCCCTTGATAGAAACCTAGTTCAGCCATTAGTTTTTGGGCTTCCGCCACTTGACTACTGGAAGCTAGGGCGACCGTAGGTTCGGTAACTGGCTTTGGCTTTGCTTCTGTAGATGGTTCCACTGGCTTATTTTGGGGCATTGCCTCAGGACGCTGATCTTTTTCCAGTGCTGCAATAGTTTGGGGACCAGCAACCCCGTCCACCGTTAGGTTATAGGCGACTTGAGCTTGACGAATTGCAGCTTTAGTCTTCGGTCCGGCAATGCCATCAATAGCATCATTGTAAAAACCCCGATCCTTCAGCAATGCTTGAATTTGTTGATTAGCCGCAATTTCCGCTGGAGTTAGGGTAACGGCTGGCTTTTGGTCAGAACTTGCTGGGGGTTTCTCGTTGTCTTTGTTCTTATCGGAATTTTGGTTAGGTTTGTTGTCAGAATCCGTAGCGGGACTGGATTCAGCCGATGCTTCATAGGTATCTTTCTGTAAGGCAGCTAGGGTTTGTGATCCAGCAATACCATCTTGACTGAGCTTATAAAAAGCCTGTGCCCGTAAAATTGCGGCTTCAGTTTGCGGTCCTTTGAGCCCGTCAACGGGACCAGGTTGAAACCCTCGCTGTGCCAGTAGAGTTTGAAGGGCTACTACATCACTGCTGGAACTTGTTGCACTGGTGCTTGTGGTGGATGTACTGGCTGTATTAGAAGTGGTTGTACTAGCAGTGGTCGTGTTGACAACGCTTCCAGCGGTTACAGTTGCCCCAGATGTAGTGGTAGTTTGGCTAGTGGTTTCGGCGTGGGCTAAACCGCCTACAGTTAAACTAGCTGCCAACATTCCTGCACATCCCACCAGCGCCACACTTTGGGTTGTCTCTCTTAACTGATTTAGGGTATGGCAGTTTAATGGCGGTTCCACTGTGATGCCATTGTTTGCCCATTCAAAAGCTAGCTCGTTATGCACATAGGTAATTAGTTCCATACGGATTAACCTCAAGCCCTTAGGACCGTTAACCTCTATATTTTAGCTAAAACGCTGATTCGTCTGTGAAAGTCAAGGGGATAATGTCTGCAAAAAAGTCATAAGAAATCATAAAAACCAGCAATCTTTTGTAACAAATCTTCTTTCATAGATTTGTTGTGATGTCCTGAATTTGCACTAAATTGAATTCACTATTTAATTAATGGTTTTGACTAATCATTTAGCTAGGCATTTGTCAGGCATTTCAGCTAGTACCTACGAGAACCTATTCCTATGGAAATGAAACCTCCTTGTCCTCCGTTTACCCTTGCCACTGCCCAGCAAAAAGTCCAAGCCGCAGAAGATGCCTGGAATACTCGCGATCCCGAACGGGTTGCTTTAGCCTATACCATTGATACGGAATGGCGGAATCGTGATGAATTTCTTCATGGAAGAGAGGAGATCAAAGCTTTTTTGTATCGCAAATGGGCAAAGGAATTGGATTATCGCCTAAAAAAGGAACTCTGGTGTTTTGCGGAGAATCGCATTGCGGTGCGTTTTGAATACGAATGGCATGACGCGGCTGGACAATGGCATCGTTCCTATGGGAATGAAAATTGGGAATTTAACGCCAATGGCTTAATGGCAAAACGCTTTGCTAGCATCAATGACATTTTAATTAAGGAATTAGAACGAAAGTTTATTTAGATTTCTTTTTAAACCAAGGTCTTCGGGTTGTCGTCTGAGTTTGCATCTTCGCGTGAGGACTGCTTCTTTACACTTTTGCCCTTTTTCTCTTTACCCTTCTATTTCTTAAACCCCTTCACTGTTAGGCGATCGAAATTTTTTTGACATTTTCCATTACACCGTAGAGGCAAAGTATTACCGCGACAATTTATGAATTTGGTGATCGCCTTTTATGCGAAAAGATTAGTAATATACTATCTAAAAATATTCCATGCCCATACCAGAAAAGACTACAAGCTCAAAGCATGAAGCTAACCCCACACTTTGAGAAAATAGTTCTTCACAAATGCTTAGAGATTGAGTTGGATTGGTGCGATCGCGTAGTTGCAAACCCTCCCAAGGTAGAAACCCAACCAAACGGCAGAATCCGTCATTGGGGTATAATTGCTGAAGCCGATAACCGAGTTTTGAAGGTTGTCACATTAGATGATGATGAAACGGTTCACAACGCATTCTTTAATCGTAATTTTCGCAAACAATTAGAAAGAGAAGGAAGACAAATATGAAAATTCATTGCTTTGCAGATACAGATACACTCTTTATTGAACTTAGCGATCGCCCTAGTGTTAGAACTGAAGAAATTAATGAACTAGTAACCGTAGACCTTGACACAGAGGAAAAATTAGTGGGAATTACTATTGAGTCAGCCCGAAATCAAGTTGATCTCAACTCAATCAATATTCTAACCAATCTAGAGCTTAAAACCCTACAACCCTTATAAATCAATACTTGCACAATAAAACTATGCCTATGAACCCAACACCAAAGGAGTAATCATATGAAAAAACTAGCCAAATATAGTTGTTTGAAATAATTTGTAGAGGTAGCTTCGACTATGCTCAGCCATCATTGCAAGTTAGCTGACCATAGTCGAAGCTATATTTTTTATTTGAATCATCTATATTTGATTGATAGATGTAAAAACTGCACTACTTTTTCTTTCTCCACAGTTGGCAAATCATCTGAAAACTTCTCCAGTGAGTCTTATGCTCCCTCCCGACATTAACAAACCGTAAAAATCAATAAAATCAATGTCAGCCACCCGTGACAGTATCTTTCAATTTATTAACTTCTGTCGTGAGCATATTCAAGGCAGGGAGCGCAGGGAGGCTCAAATATTTTTAACTGAATTTTTTAAAACTTTTGGTTATGAAAGCATAAAACAGGCAAAAGCTGAATTTGAATTACCCATTCCTAAATCGAGTTTACGAGGTAATACAGGATTTGCTGACCTATGGTGGGAACGTCCCCAAAGCATTGGCAGTATTATTATTGAAATGAAGTCTAAGGGGACAAATTTAACCCAACATTATTCTCAGGCTTGGGAATATGCGAACCATATCTACCCATCGCCTAAGTATGTGATTCTATGTAATTTTGACGAGTTCTGGATCTATAACTTCCAATCGCAAATTAACACCCCCGTAGATAAGATTCGGTTGGTAGATTTGGTAGATCGGTTAGATGCTTTTACTTTCATGGAATACACGACCGAAACACCAAAATTCCGTGATTATCAGTTACCAGTTACATTACGGACAGCGCAACGGATGGGTCACTTATTTAGTTTACTCAAAGCGCGGTCACAACGGCATAAATTCACCGCATTAGACGCGCAGTTATTGGTATTGCAATATGTCATGGCGATGTTTGCCGAGGATCGGAAGCTATTACCAGAGAACATATTTTTGGAATCTGTACAAAGATGCTTAGATGGGGAAAGTAGTTACGATATTTTAGGAAATCTGCTGTTTCGAGAAATGAACCAAACGGGCATCACGCCACTGGGGCGGTGTAAAGGAGTGGATTACTTTAACGGTGGTTTATTCGCTAAAACACCAGCGATTGAGTTAAATCGTGAGGAATTGGAACTATTGCAACTATCAGCCAAAGATGATTGGAGTAAAGTGCGTCCAGCGATTTTTGGCAGCATTTTCGAGAGTACCGTAAATGAAGCGGTGCGCCATGCTGGAGGGATTCATTTCACTTCCGAAAATGACATCATGAAAATTGTCCGTCCAACGATTAGCCGTTATTGGGAAGAACGTATCGAAACCGCTAATAGTAAAGAAGAATTGAACGCTTTACAATTGGAAATGCAAAATTATCGTGTGCTTGACCCCGCCTGTGGTTCAGGCAACTTCCTGTATATGGCATATCAGGAATTAAAGCAAAATGAACAGGCTTTATTAGAGAAAATTGCTAAGGTCAATAACTCTGATCAGATAGGTTTAAGCTTCGTTACCCCTTTACAGTTTTTTGGCATTGATCGGAATCCTTTTGCAGTGGAACTAGCGCGGGTGACGCTGTTGATTGCTCGCAAAGTCGCAATTGATGATTTAGGATTAAAGGAACCTGCTTTGCCATTGGATAATCTCGATCAAAATATTCGTTGTCAAGATGCCTTACTCAGTGAATGGATGCCTGCAAATGCCATTATTGGGAATCCACCTTTTCAATCTAAAAACAAGATGCAGCAAGAGTTTGGCGCAAGTTATGTGCAACAGATTCGTACTAAATATCCTGAAATCTCAGGCAGAGCCGATTATTGTGTGTATTGGTTCCGTAAAGCCCATGATCATTTGCCTGAAGGCGGTCGCGCTGGTTTGGTTGGTACAAATACAATCCGTCAGAATTATTCTCGTCAAAGTGGTTTGGAATATATCGTGAAACATGGCGGCACAATTACAGAAGCAGTATCGAGTCAGGTTTGGTCTAGTGATGCGGTGGTTCATGTTTCCATCGCTAATTGGGTCAAGGGTCAGCAAGGGGGCAAGAAAAAGCTGTATCGCCAGTTGGGAGATTCCATTGATAGTGATTGGCAAGTCACGGAACTAGATGAAATTAATTCTGCTTTGTCAGAAGAGATTGATGTGAGTGAGGCTTTGGTAATTCAGGCTAATGCTAGGTCTGGGGCTTGCTATCAGGGACAAACCCATGGACATGAGGGATTTTTGTTGAGCCATGATGAGGCATCACAAATATTAGAATCTGATCCTAATTACAAACAGGTTCTATTTCCTTATTTAACTGGTGATGAGCTTTTATCATCGTTTCCAACAATGCCACAGCGGTATGTAATTGATTTCTATCCTAAAACTTTGGCACAAGCTAAGTGCTATAAGTTATTGTTTCAACGAGTCAAAGAAATGGTATTAACGACTAGAGAGGCTGCGGTAAAAGCTGAATTAGAACGTAATCAAGAAGTGCTTAAAAATAATCCCAAAGCTAAAGTTAATCGCCACCATCAAAACTTTTTCTCTAAGTGGTGGCAACTATCGTATCCTCGCGGGGAGATGATTGAAAAAATAGCAACAATTCCTCGTTATATTGTTTGCTGCCAAGTGACCAAGCGTCCTATTTTTGAGTTTATCGAATCAGCTATTCGACCAAATGCGGCTTTAATTGTGTTCCCTTTACCTGACGATTATTCTTTCGGAATTTTGAACTCAAGTCTACATTGGCAATGGTTTACAGTGCGCTGTTCAACCATGAAAAAAGATTTTCGCTATACCTCAGACACAGTTTTTGATACGTTTCCATTTCCTCAATCCCCAAATCTAGCAATAATGCGAGAAATTGCCGCTGCTGCTGTGCATTTACGTGCAACGCGCCGCCAAATTATGCAACAAAAAAACTGGAATCTACGGGAGTTATATCGATCCCTAGAACAAAGTAATTGCGAACCTTTACAAGCTGCTCAACACAACTTAGACCAAGCCGTATATCAGCTTTATGGAATTACGGAGCATCAAGATCCCCTAAAATTTTTACTGAATCTAAATCTTGAAGTAGCTATGGCTGAGGAGCATGGCGCACCAGTAACTAAACCAGGGTTTCCAGAAATTTTCCAAGAGGTGATCGGTGAATTTATGACCAGTGACTGCGTAAAAATCCCCTTATAACCCTAGGTCTGGGCAGTTTCCTAGCAAGGGTCTGATTGTGCTACCGTAGCGTTAGTTAAATCAATAGAGTTTTTATGTGGTTTTGGAAGCGCAAGAATCGTAAAAAAATTGCCCGCATTGAAGTTACTGGCGCAATTGGTCCCGCAACACGCACCCGTCTTTTAGAAGCCCTAGAAACGGTCAAAGAAAACAAATTTCCGGCTTTGGTCCTGCGCATTGATAGCCCTGGGGGAACCGTTGCCGACTCCCAAGAAATTTATGACGCACTGAAGCGCCTACGCCAAACCGTTAAGGTGATTGCTAGCTTTGGCAATATCTCCGCTAGTGGTGGCGTGTATATCGGTGTGGGTGCAGACTACATCATGGCTAATCCAGGGACAATTACCGGCAGCATTGGCGTGATTTTGCGCGGTAATAATATCGAAAAGTTGCTCGATAAAATCGGTATTTCTTTTAAAGTAGTCAAATCTGGCACATACAAGGACATTTTGGCGTTTGATCGTCCCATGACCGAAGCCGAGCAGCAGATTCTCCAAGCCCTGATTGACAGCAGCTATAACCAATTTGTGCAAACCGTTGCCGAAGGACGCAAACTTAGTCCGGCTACGGTGCGGTCTTTTGCTGATGGGCGGGTCTTTTCTGGGGAACAAGCCCTTGGTTTGGGGTTGGTGGATCGCCTCGGCACTGAAGAAGATGCACGACGGTGGGCAGCGGAATTAGTGGGACTTGATCCAGAAACGACTAAATTCCATACCATCAAGCCGCCCAAG
Organism: Pseudanabaenaceae cyanobacterium; assembly: GCA_044358815.1. Classification (GTDB taxonomy): domain Bacteria; phylum Cyanobacteriota; class Cyanobacteriia; order Pseudanabaenales; family Pseudanabaenaceae; genus JBAXSK01. The sequence continues at coordinate 16,039 of JBIKNH010000045.1, forward strand.
CCATTCCTGAGCCGCATTTTGCCCGGCAGTAGTGAGCAATTGGCGCGGTTACAGTTTGAGATGACCACCAGTGGAATGCCCCTGTGGATGTGGGATTAGCTAGATTAGGTTAGCTAGATTAGGGGGCAATCTGACCATCCGGTAACGTCGCGCCGGATAATTTGGCGTGGTCCAAAATGGCGTGGCTTAAGTCCGCATGGTAGAGATTCGCGCCCCGTAAATCCGCACGACTCAGATCTGCCCTAGATAAGATTGCCCCGCGCAAGTCCGCTCCCGTGAGGTTGGCACGACTCAAATCCGTCCAACCTAGATCGGCTCCCCGTAGATCTGCTTGGGAGAGGTTGGCGTGGGGCATGACTGACTCGCTTAAATCCACCCCATGCAAAACACAACCTGCAAGGTTAGCATCGGGTAAATGGCTTTGTTCAAAATTCCGTTCCCCTTTTTCATAGCGTTGGGTCAAAGAACTGGCGGTTAAGACAGCATGATCGGGCAACATAGCCTACTCCTCGATTACTTCTGAATAGTTGGTGTGAACCGATTCACTTCCTTGGATTAAAAGTATGTTAGAACAGAGCTAATAGCTTCAGATTTTAATAGATTTTAACAGTGTCTGCGGAGTTGAGCAGGAGAGCGTAGCACAATGCCCAGAATTTTTGACAATATGGAGAAGTCGCTGCTGCCTGAGTTAAAAAGAAACTTAGATGGCGCAATTAAGGCTGATTTCTGTGTTGGTTATGTGAATTTGAGGGGATGGGAATCTATTGAAGATGAGATCGAAAAGTTTACGGGTACTGATAACTCGACATGTCGTTTATTAGTGGGAATGCAGACGTTACCGAAAGATGAATTGCAAGCTTTCTTTAGTTTGAATAGGGAAAGTAAAAATCGAAGTATATCTAACGAAGAAGGAATTAAACAAAAACGTAAGTATGTGGAAGAGTTTCGGTTGCAGTTAACCTATGGCGCACCAAACAACCGTGATGAAGCGGCGTTACGGCGGCTAAGTGCCCAACTCAAAGCAGGGAAGGTAACGATTAAATTATTTTTACGCCATTCGCTTCATGCAAAACTGTATTTAATTCATGTGCCAGAGAAAACTCCTCGGATTGGTTTTTTGGGTAGTAGTAATCTGACCTTTGCGGGACTATCGAAACAGGGGGAACTAAATATCGATGTGAATGATCACGATGCTACGGCAAAACTAGCAGAATGGTTTGAAGATAAATGGAATGATAATTTTTGCTGGAATATTTCTCAAGAATTAGCAACGGTAATTGATGAGAGTTGGGCTAGGGAGCAGCTCACGCCACCTTATCATGTTTATTTGAAGATGGTTTATCACCTCTGCCAAGATGCGAGGGCGGGTATATCGGAATATCGTGTACCGAAGGAATTTAAGCTGTTTGAGTTTCAGGCGGCGGCGGTAAAAATTGCGGCACGTCATGTAAATAAGAATGGTGGCGTAATTATTGCCGATGTGGTGGGGCTGGGTAAAACGATGATTGCAACGGCACTGGCGCGGGTGTTGCAGGATGATTCGTTTTTGGAAACTTTGATTATTTGTCCGAAGAATCTTGTACCGATGTGGGAACAATATGTTGCTGAATATCGATTAATTGCTAAGGTAATGTCGATTAGTCGGGTACAGGATGAACTGAAGGATTTACGACGCTATCGGGTGGTGCTGATTGATGAGAGTCATAACCTCCGTAATCGAGAGGGTAAAAGGTTTAGGGCAATTCAAGAATATATTGCAATTAATGAAAGCAAATGTATTTTACTCACAGCAACACCCTATAACAAAACCTTTCTCGATCTTTCGGCACAATTACAGTTATTTATTCCAGAAGACCGTAACCTCGGAATTAGACCAGAGCGCTATCTAGATGCCATTGGTGGTGAATTGGAATTTAGGAAACGACATCAGGCTGACGTGCGCTCTCTGAAAGCTTTTGAGTTTGGTGATAGCATTGACGACTGGCGCGAATTAATGAAACGGTTTGTGGTGAGACGAACCCGCAGTTTCATTAAAAATAATTATGCGAAAACCAGCGAAACAGGGCGCAAATATTTAGAATTTCCTAATGGTGAACCTTATTATTTTCCGGATCGCATTCCTAAAACGGCTAAGTTTGCGATTAATTCCGAAATGGACGATCCCTATGCCTTGCTGTACAGTAGCCGTGTGGTTGATGTTCTGAATAATTTGAACTTACCGCGCTATGGTCTGGGAAATTTTGTGATCCATCAACCCAGCAAGAAGCCAACTGATGCAGAACAGAAAATCCTCGACGGTTTGTCTCGTGCTGGCAAGCGGTTAATGGGTTTCTGTCGGACGAATTTGTTTAAGCGGCTTGAAAGTAGTGGTGCAGCTTTTTTGCAGTCCATTGATCGGCACATTTTAAGAAATTATGTTTTCCTCTATGCTTTGGAAAACGGATTCAAGATTCCCATTGGTACACAGGATGCTAGTCTGCTGGATTTACATAATGTGGATGAGGATACGGATTCTCTAGCTGCAACGAATGCTGATATTGAAACGGAAGGCGATGATACTGCTGATGTAGAATCTAATCCAGCAGGGGACTACCAAAAACGAGCAGAGGCGGTTTACAAACTCTACAGCGGCAAGTATAAAAAGCGGTTTAAATGGTTACAGGCGGATCTGTTTAAACCCGATTTAAAGGAAGCTCTATTAAGTGATGTTCAAGATTTGATTAAGGTAAGAAAGTTATGTCCACAATGGGAACCTGATAAAGATCAGAAGTTAGCGACTCTGATGCAGTTGCTGACGGTTGAACATCATGATCGTAAAGTGCTGGTTTTTACGCAGTTTGCGGATACTGCGAATTATTTGGGTAAAGCTTTAGCGAAGTATGGTGTGAACCAAATCGCAACGGTGACGGGTAATACCGATAATCCTACGGAGATTGCTCATCGGTTTAGTCCTAGGAGTAATCCTAAGGGTAATTCTGGAAGTATGGCTGGCGATGAAGTGCGGGTCTTGATTTCTACTGATGTTCTGAGTGAAGGTCAAAATCTACAAGATTGTAATATTATCATTAATTATGATTTGCCTTGGGCGATTATTCGATTAACTCAAAGAGCCGGACGGATTGACCGCATTGGTCAGGATGCGGCACAAATTCTCTGTTATTCTTTTTTGCCAGCGGATGGAGTGGAAGATTTGATTCAGCTTAGAAGCCGTCTGCGGAAGCGTTTAGCGGAAAATGCTGAGGTAATTGGCACTGATGAGGCGTTTTTTGAAGATGATGAGGCGCAAGTTGTGAGAGATTTGTATAATGAGAAATCTGGGATCTATGATGATAGTGAAGATGATTATGAAGTGGATTTAACTTCTGAGGCTTATCAAATCTGGAAAAATGCCACTGATCATAATCCATCACTCAAGCAAACCATTGAGTCACTACCGAATGCTGCCTATGCAACGCGCTCCCATATTCCCGAACTGACTAAGCCTGAGGGGGTAATGGTCTACGTGCGCACCGCTGAGGGAAATGATGCTTTAGCCTATGTGGACAGTCAGGGCAGAAGTGTTACCCAGTCTCAGTTAGCAATTTTAAAACTAGCGGCTTGTGGACCCTATACGCCAGGGATTCCCAAGCATGAAAACCATCATGAATTAGTCAGTGAGGCAACCAGGATGTTAGTGAAGGAAGAAAAGAATACCGGTGGACAGCTTGGTAGTTCTAAGAGTGCGAGATTTCGTGCCTATGAACGGCTCAAACGCTATGTGGAATACGAAACCGAACGGAATCCTTTACTAGTGCCGTCGGACTTACCGAAAGCTGTTCAGGAGATTTACCTCTATCCTTTGCGACAGAATGCCATTGATACCCTAAGTCGTCGGTTTAAGGATGGTATAAACGATGAACAGTTAGCGGAACTAGTTTTGGCGTTGCGTATGGATGATCGTTTGTGTATCATTTCGGAAGATGAACGTCATCATGAACCGCAGATTATTTGTTCAATGGGTATTTTTGGTTCGTGAAGGTATTTTGAGCCAGGGACAGACAGTATAGTTGTGTTGAAGCTGCATTTTTATTTAAATTATTTATCAGTGCTAGATGTTTTTGAAGATTGGCAATTGTCGATGCAAGATGTATTTGATATGCTTAAATATAAAAGGAAAGCTTAGGTAAGAGGCGTATAATTATGGTTATTGATCGTAAAAAAGCTAGTAACTATCTCAAGCAGCTAGATTTTCGTTCGCTATTCATTGAAGAACTGGGGTGGGATTACGCAGCAAATCAAGAAATCTCTATAACTATTGATGGGCAAGATTTTCAGTTGGAACAGATTGCCCAAAAACGCGGCATGGTGGTCTATGGCTGTAAAGAGATTCCCGATTATGGGATGAGAACAAAGATCGATAAGGAAGCGGTGAAATATAGTCGCGAACATTTTATTATTTATTACGATCATCAAATGCAGGTTTGGCAGTGGGTGAAGCGGGAACACGGGAAGCCAATTGCAAGACGAGAACAGAAAGTTTATGAGAATCAGTCAGGTGAAGCGTTATTACAAAAGTTAGACGCGATTGCGATCTCTTTGGCTGAAGAAGAAAGAATTACTTTACCTGATGTGACTAGGCGGACTAGTAAAGTTTTTGATGTTGATAAGGTTACTAAGAAGTTTTATGATCATTTTAAAAAGCAGCATCAGCAGTTTTTAAACTTGATTACGGGGTTTCAGTCTCAGCTTGATCAAACTTGGTATGCATCTCTCATGCTGAACCGTTTGATGTTCATTTATTTTATGCAAAAAAAAGGTTTTTTAGATGGGAATACTAATTATTTACAAGACCGTTTAACGATTTGTCAGAAAGAGTATGGGCATGATCAATTTTACTCTTTTTATCGTTATTTTCTGCTTAAATTATTTCATGATGGACTAGGTAAACAAGTCCGTACTCCAGAATTAGAGCGTTTATTGGGTAAAATTCCGTATCTCAATGGTGGTTTATTTGAAGCGCATTCCCTAGAAATCAATAATCCAAATATTGAAATTCCTGATGAGGCTTTTACGGCTATATTTGCCTTTTTCAATCAGTACGATTGGCATCTAGATGATCGTCCATTACGGAGTGATAAAGAAATTAATCCTGATGTGTTGGGTTATATTTTTGAACAGTATATTAATAATAAGCAAATGGGGGCTTATTATACGAAAGAAGATATTACGGAATATATTAGTAAAAATTGCATTATTCCTTATTTGTTTGATGCAACTCAGAAGGAATGTGCTATTGCTTTTGAACCTGAAGGGGCGTTGTGGCGAATTTTGCGAGATAGTCCAGATCGCTATATTTACGAAGCGGTGCGGAAGGGCGTGGATGTGGTGTTGCCGGAAGATATTGCGGCAGGGATTGAGAATGTGTCAAGGCGTGATGGTTGGAATAAGGCGGCGAGTTTTGAGTATGGTTTGCCGACGGAAACATGGCGTGAACATGTGGCAAGACGCACTCGCTGTCTTGATTTGCGTGAGAAGTTAAAGAATGGTGAGATTACTCATATCAATGATTTAATTACTTATAATCTGGACATTCGGCAATTTGCTCAAGATGCGATTGCTAATTGTGAGGGAGCGGATTTTCTTTTGGCTTTTTATCGGGGGATTGAGAAAATATCGATTCTCGATCCGACTTGTGGCTCTGGGGCGTTTCTGTTTGCGGCATTGAATATTTTGGAGCCGATTTATGATGCTTGTTTGGAGCGAATGCAGGGTTTTATTGATGATTGCGAGCGGTCTAATGAGCCAAAGGCTGGGAAAAAATATCAGGAGTTTCGGCAGGTTCTAGCAAATGTTGCAAAGCATCCCAATCGCCGCTATTTCATTCTCAAGTCCATCATGATTAATAATCTTTATGGTGTGGACATTATGGAGGAGGCGACGGAAATTTGTAAGTTACGTTTGTTTTTGAAGTTGGTGGCGCAGGTTGAGGCTGATCCGAAAAAGCCGAATTATGGCATAGAACCTTTACCGGATATTGATTTTAATATTCGGGCGGGTAATACTTTGGTGGGTTTTGCTTCTCTGAATCAGGTTTGTGAGTCTATTGCTAAGGATGCTTCGGGACAGGGTAAGTTAGTTTTTGATGATACGGTTTTAAATCGAATTACTAAAAGGTCTACTATTGCGGATCAGGAGTTTAAACGGTTTCGGTCGCTGCAAACTGATGGTGAGGCGGATGGTCTGCAAATTGCGGCTTCTAAGGTTTGTTTACAGGAGCATTTAGCGGAATTACGGGCTGAATTGGATCAATATTTAGCGGAAGAATATGAGTTGGGTTTGTCGAAAAAAGCGGCGGCTTTTCAAAAGTGGAAATCTAGTCATCAGCCGTTTCATTGGTTTGTGGAGTTTTACGGGATTATTAATGCTGGTGGTTTTGATGTCATTATTGGGAATCCGCCTTGGGTAGAGTACCGAACCAAACTTACATATAGCATTTTGAATTTCAAGACAATAGAATCTAATAATCTTTGGGTATTTACAACAGAGAGATCTGTAAACTTATTGAATAAACATGGACTCATCGGATTGATAGTACCAATGAGTCTTGTTTGTACAGAAAGAACAATTTCCATACAAAAAATATTAAGCACTAAGGGGACTACATGGTTATCTAATTATGAAAGCGATTCTAATCCAGGGCAACTATTTGAAGGAGTAAAGCAAAATGTATCTATACTGTTTCATGCTTTGAATTCATCTACAAAACAATATTCAACTCGATTACAAAGGTTTTTTTCTGATGGTAGAGACTACATTTTCCCAAGCGTTGAATACATTGATTTATTATCAAATTACATTAGATATGGTTTTCCCAAAATAGGAAGTCAAACAGAGAGAGATATATTGGAAAAACTATTTTATCACTCACCTCTTATAAAGCAAATGTCACCTAGTGGTGACTTAATCTACGTCCATCGGATTGCGCACTATTACATAAAATGCTTTAACTTTATTCCTTATTTTAGAAATGATAGGGATGGGGTTAAAAAATCAGAAGATTATAAAATATATCAGTTCAATCAGCCAGTTGAACCTTTTGTTTCTCTAATAAACAGTTCAACATTTTACTTCTACTGGCAAGCTTTTTATGATGGATTTAAGGCTGGCAAATACTGTATTGAGACTTTTCCTTGCTCATCTTTCCCTCCATTTTTAATTAAAGATTTGACAATTCTCGGCAAGAACTTAGTCGAAGATATGCAAAGCAAAGCTACTCGAATTACCGCAAGATATTCTAAAACTGGAAATGTTGAATATGATCAGTTTTTCCCACGACTATCAAAAACAATCATTGATGAAATCGATCGAGTCCTAGCGCAACACTATGGCTTCACCGAAGAAGAGCTAGACTTTATTATCAACTACGACATCAAATATCGCATGGGCAAAGACAATGGAAGTGATGCCGACTAAAGGTATAAATAAATGCAAAAAATCATGAATCATACCCCTACTACACATCGATTGATTAGCGATCGCCAGATCGAAGCATTATCGAAACAAATTGCCGAGAAATTCTCACCAGAAAAAATCATTCTGTTTGGTTCCTATGCCTATGGAGTCCCCCATGATAACTCTGATGTCGATCTTTTAATTGTCATGGAATTTACAGGGCGAAAGCTTGCAAAAAGAATGGAAATCTGGAGACAAGTGCAGCCCGAATTTGTTACGGATTTAATTATCAGAACGCCTAACGAAATGATTTGGCGATACAATCAATTCGATCCTTTAGTAAGAAATGCAGTTGACTTTGGTAAGGTGCTTTATGACCGAAATAATTGATATTGAAATCTGCATTGATATTTGCGATCGCTTGCGTAATCAAGTTTTGGCAATTTTACAAGTGCAAAATTAATCCTTATTCTCCCTGCCTCAAACTCAACGCGCTTAAAACCGACGCAATCAAAGAAGGAGAACTACTATGGCACAAGTAAAAATCTACTACGAACCAGAAATGGAACTTTTGACCGTATTCTGGCAAGCCCCCCGCACAAATCAGATTTGCACCGAGCTAGGCAATGGCATCATCCTCATTAAAGATGCTGATAACGGCGAACCAATTGGCATGGAAATCCTCTCTTATCATCCCAGCGACAACCGCTTTGATAGTGTCAGCATCGAAATGGGACAATTGGTGGTACAGAAA